>NZ_JBFBAA010000089.1:0-1000 GCF_040682035.1 Actinoplanes sp. NPDC051470 | reverse complement strand
TGTCGCCTCTGGCGAGGTGGCCCGTTCCGGGCTGAAAATGGGTGTTGGTCGCTCGCTGACGTCGTGTCTCCTTGATCCGTACGAGGTCGTGGGCTAGTCGGACGCGGGCAGTCGCGTTTGGGGCCCTTCATTGTTGCTGCGAGCACGAGAGTTAGATTCACCCTTCCTGTGGCTGCCGCGGGCGATCTTCCCGTTTGAGTTGTTGTTGTTCGGGAGGGGTGTCGGTGCTGGAACAGGCGCAGGACGTGGACGAGATCATCACGCATGTCGCGGGGCTGGATATCGGTAAGGCGTCGCTGGTGTGCTGCGCCCGGGTGCCGGATGCGGCGAAGCCGGGACGGCGGTTGCAGGAAGTGCAGACCTACGCCACGATGACTCGTTCGCTGATCGGGTTGGCCGAGCGGTTGGCGGTGCTGGGTGTGACCCGGGTGGTGATGGAAGCGACCAGTGATTACTGGAAGCCGGTGTTCTACCTGCTCGAGGCGCACGGGTTCGAGGTGTGGCTGGTGAACGCCCGTGACGTGAAGCATCTGCCGGGCCGGCCGAAGACCGACAGGCTGGACGCGGTGTGGTTGTGCAAGGTCGCCGAGCGGCAGATGATCCGGCCGAGTTTCGTACCGCCGGCGCCGATTCGGATGTTGCGGGATCTGACCCGTTACCGGGTCGATTTGATCGGCGAGGCCGGCGCGGAACGTAACCGGGCGGAGAAGCTGCTGGAGGACGCGCAGATCACGTTGTCGGTCGTGGTCAGTGATCTGTTCGGTGTGTCCGGGCGGTTGATGATGGCGGCGCTGATTGCCGGGCAGCGTGACCCGAACACTCTCGCTGAACTGGCCCGTTCCAGCCTGCGGCGCAAGATACCGGCGTTACAGGAGTCCTTGACCGGCCGTTTCACGGATCATCATGCATTCCTGCTGGGCAAGATGATCGCCCGGGTCGAGGCCATCGAGGCCGACATTCGTGAGGTCGACGCCCGGATCGAGGCGCACTTGGCCCCTTT
>NZ_JBFBAA010000088.1:0-1064 GCF_040682035.1 Actinoplanes sp. NPDC051470 | reverse complement strand
ATCAGGGTGTGGTCGGCGGTCAGCGCGTCGTGGATGGCCTGCAGAGTCTGGGTGGTCAGACGGCGGGCCTGCGCCAACGGGTCATCGGCGCCGTCAGAACGGGCGGTGAAGACCACCGCGTCGACTGCCGGCACGCCTTCGGGGGTCGGCACCTCGGTCCAGGTCACGGTGAACAGGTCGTCGTCGGCGGTCGCGGTAGGTGCGAACACGGGGATGGCACCCGGCGTGACGGTCGAGGCGGACAGGACGGTCCGGCCGGTGCCGTCGGTGGCGCCGATGGTCAGGGTGCCGTCGCCGTTCGAGGTGACCCGGACCCGTAGCTCGGTGGCGTTGCCCGCGTGCAGGCTCAGGTTCCGCCAGCCGGCGGCGGCATCATCGCCGGCGAGGCTGAGGGCGGCGGTCAGCAGCGCCGGGTGTAGGGCGTACCGGGCGGCGTCCTCGCTGTCGTCCAGGGCGACGTCGGCGAAAAGGTCTTTGCCGCGACGCCATGCCGACCGCACCGCCGGCCCGGTTGTCTCGATCGGTGTCGCCGTGCCGGGAGGCCAGTCGTCCTCGTGGTGTCCGGCGGCGGGCGTGGCGCCGGTCAGGTGGGCGGTGACCAGCCGGGTCCAAGGTTGGTTGTCGGCGTAGCGGGCGTGGATGGTGAGCCGGCCGTCGCTGATCCAGGTCTGCATCCGCAGGGCGCGGTCGTCGGGGAGCGTGGGCAGCAGCTCTACGGTGAGTTCCTCGACCTGGGTGTGTCCGGTCTCGTCGGCGGCGGCCAGGGCCATTTCGGCGAAGGCGGCCGGGGGCAGGGTGCTCTGGTCCCGCAGCCACGGTTCGTTGCGGCGCGACACCGTCGAGGTGAACAGCACCCCATTCATCTCGGCCAGCTCTACCGGCGATCCCAGCAGTGGATGGCCCGCGCCGGTGGGCCCGGCGGCGCTGTCGATCCAGTACCGCTGACGCTGGAAGGCGTAGGTCGGCAGGTCCAGCACCCGCTGCCCGGACGTCAACGGCCAGTCGACATTCACGCCGCGCACATGCAGCTCGGCCAAGGCGGTGAGCGCGGCCCGTGGTTCGTC
>NZ_JBFBAA010000087.1:0-1172 GCF_040682035.1 Actinoplanes sp. NPDC051470 | reverse complement strand
TTTCCCGTAACTCTGGGGTAGCCAGGGTGAGGTCCAGGGTGCGGCGGTGGTGAGGTTCTGGGCGTCGGTGCGGTGTTGGAAGAAGACGTGGGCTTGTTGGACGCGGTCGGTGATGGTGGCGGGTGCGGTGTTCGCGAGGGCTCGTTTCATGACGGCCCAGATCCGTTCGACGGGGTTGTCCTGGGGGCTGTATTTCGCGCCTTCGATCACCTGGATCCGAGGGTGTTCGGCGAGCCAGCGTCGGGTGATTGCGCTGTGGTGGGTGCTGCCGTTGTCGCAGATCACGGCGATGGTCGGGGCATTCGGGTAGGCGTCGAGCAGTTGTTGCAGGAAGTAGCAGAACACCACGGACACGTTCTTGACGCTGACGTGGTGGTGCACCGTGCCGGTGAGCAGGTTGACTGCGCCGTGCACGGTGCGGCGCACGTTGGTGCCGGGGGTCAGGATGCGGTGCCGCAGGCCGGTGGGCATCCAGCAGGAGCGGACCCGGGCGAGTAGGTCGAGGTGGGTTTCGTCCTCGGCCAGGATTACGGAGCCTTGCGGCAGGGCGGCGATCCGGTCGCGGATGTCGGCGCAGATGGTGTCTCGGTTGGGGTCGCTTTTGGCGATCAGGCGGGGTCGGGCCCAGCGGGCTTGTTCGCGGATGCGTCGGCGCATCGTGGACATGCTCAGCTGGGGCCGGCCCAGGGCTTTCCAGATACGTGCTGTGGTCCAGGATTTCGGGTTCTGCAGCAGGGCGTGGATGCGTTCGCCGAGGCGGGGGCTGCCTGTGCGAGGGCGTCCCGAGCGGGGCCGGTCGGGCAGACCGGCCAGGCCTTCGGCGTGGTGGCGGGCGATCCAGGCCCGAACGGTCTTCGGGTCGTAGTGCAGCAGGTCGGCGATCTCGCTGGCGTTGAAGCCGGCGGCGGACAGGACGACCATCACGATCCGGGTGGCGTTGCGCCAGGGTCCGTGCAGGGCGGTAATCAGTTCGGTGTGTTGCTGTTCGGACATGCTGGCGTAGACGTGCGCGGGGCGCATACTGGCGGTGACCTCGTCGGGGATCGCGTTCTGGTGTGGAAACTTGATCCGATCCCACGACGGGGTCTTTTCGTTGGTATGTCCCTCTCGCTGAGCGTGTTCGCTGACAGCCCATCACCAGTTATGTACCGAACCTTTGCCTACCCGCTTAG
>NZ_JBFBAA010000086.1:0-1182 GCF_040682035.1 Actinoplanes sp. NPDC051470 | reverse complement strand
CTCTGGGGTCCCGCTCGACCGGGTCTTGGCCCGGCGCCAACCGGCTCAGCCCGACCGAGTGGCACCTGCTGGAGGTGCTGGCCCGGCACCAGGGCAAGCTCGTCGAGCAGCGGCAACTGCTGCGCGAGGTGTGGGGGCGGCAGTACAAGACGGAGTTGAGCTACCTGCGGGTACATTTCGCAAGCCTGCGCCGCAAGCTGGAGCTGGATCCTGCCCGGCTTGCGGCACATCATCACGGAGCCGGGCATCGGCTACCGGTTGCAGGTGTGAGCTTCAGGGTCGGAACGGGCGACCTCGACGGGCAGTCAGCAGGCCGACTGGTACGTAAGATGGGCTGATGCTTCTGAACGTGTTGGGCAGCAGCGGCGCCTTTCCCACTTCAGAAAGCCCTTGCTCCGGGTACCTCGTCGAGCACGAAGGCTTCCGCATCCTCCTCGATGCCGGTTATGCCACCTTCCCCGCGCTGCTGCGGCACACCGCAGCGGAGTCGATCGACGCCGTTCTGATCACGCACGGGCACCCGGATCACTGCGCCGACCTCAACCCGCTGCTGCGCGCCCGCGCATTGGGCGGCAACGATCCCGCTCGCCTGCCGTTGTATTCGCCGCCGCGAGCGCTCGATGCCGTACTCGCGCTCGACCGGCCCGGCATGCTGGACGACGCGTACGACAAGCATGAGTTCACTCCCGGCGAATCGTTCGTGATCGGGCCGTTCGCTGTGGACACCCGACTGCTGCCGCATTGGTTGCCCAACGCGGGTTTCCGGCTCACGGCAGGCGGCACGACGCTCGTCTACACCGGCGACACCGGACCGTCGCCGCACCTGATCGAGTTGGCTCGCGACGCCGACATCCTCATTGCCGAGGCCACCTGGCCCGAACACGTGCCGGCCGAGGCCGCCGAGGTCCTCTCCAGCGCGGCGCAGGCCGGCGCCACCGCGGCGTCGGCCAACGTCGGTCAGCTCATCCTGACGCACCTGCATCCCGGCGTCGGCGCCACCGAGTCGGTCGCCGCCGCGCGCCGCGCCTACTCTGGCCCGATCGCGGTGGCTACAGAACGTTAGAGCTCGCGCAGATAAGGTCAAGATCATGGGCGTCGGGCGGGGCGGGTATCCCATCGGTAGGGGGTCCATGCCTGCCGAATCAGACTACGTAAAGTGATGACCGCGTCGGCGAGGTCGAC
>NZ_JBFBAA010000085.1:0-1330 GCF_040682035.1 Actinoplanes sp. NPDC051470 | reverse complement strand
TTCGCCGGTCGGCTGCGGATTCGCGATGTCATCGATGGGTTGTGCCCGGTCGACGACCGGTCGGAGTTGACCCACGGGCAGGTCATCGAAGCCCTGGTCGCGAACCGGTTGACCTCACCAGAACCCCTCGTGCGGGTGCGGGACTGGGCGGCCGGATACGCGGTCGAGGAAGTCTTCGGGCTCCGGCCGGAACAGCTCAACGATGACCGGGTCGGCCGGGCGTTGGACGCGATCGCGCCGCAGGTGGACTCGATCGCCGGGTCGGTCGGCGCGGCCGCGATCAAGGTGTTCGGTATCGACGTGTCCCGGATGCATTGGGACATGACGTCGATCTCGCTGCATGGCGAGTATGAGCAGGCCGATGAGGACTACGCGGCGCCGAAGTTCGGGCATCCCAAGGACCGGCGGCCGGATCTGAAACAGGTCCAGGCGGGGATCGCGGTGACCGCCGATGGTGGGGTGCCGGTGTTTCATCGGGCGTACGACGGCGGCGCGGGTGAGGTCGCCCAGGTCGTGCCGATGATGAAGGCGTTGCAGCAGATCGCCACGACGCGCCGGTTGTTGATCGTCGGGGACTCGAAACTGGTGTCGTACGACAACCTGACGAAGATGCACGCCGACGAGGTGACGTTCGTGGCTCCCGCGTCGAAGGTGTACGTCAAAGCCGAACAGTTGGCTGGCCTGGAGCTGGACCGGGCCACCCGGGTCGACTACGTCGCTGCCCGTGACCAGGGGAAAGACGCTGCCAAGCGGGGAGCGTGGCACGTGGTCGAGGACACGATGTCCTTGGCCGGGCCGCGGAAGAAGGACCCGGTGCTGAGTCTGCGCCGGGTCTTCGTGCACTCCAGCGCCCGCGCCGGTGCCGCAGCAGCCGCCCGGGCCCAGAAACTCGACCGGGCCCGCGGCGATCTGGACCGGCTGACCCGAGGCCTGGGCTCGCGGCACTACCCCGACGTCGCCGCGGTCGAGGCCCGCCTGACGGTGATCGGCAAGACCCGCCGCGTCGGCGGCTACCTACGCACCACGACCGGCACCGGCGCCGAGACCAGCAAACCCACCCTGACCTGGCACTTCGACCAGGCTACGATCGACGCCGAAACATCCACCGACGGCTGGTACGCGCTGCTGACCAACCTGGACCCGGCTGACGCCGACGCCGCGCAGGTCCTGCTGCACTACAAGGGCCAGGAAGCCGTCGAACGCCGCTACTCGACGTTCAAGGGCCCCCTGGCCGTCGCCGCGATCTACCTGAAGGACAACCGCCGGATCACCGCCATGATCACCGTGGTCTGCCTCGCCCTGCTCATCTTCAGCCTGATCGAACGCCAGA
>NZ_JBFBAA010000084.1:0-1628 GCF_040682035.1 Actinoplanes sp. NPDC051470 | reverse complement strand
ACAGGATCATGGCGTCAGCATGACCATGGGAGCGGGCCAGGGTGCCGGACAAACCGCACGTCAGACCCCGCGGCCGGGTTTCCGAACGGCACAGGCCATCGCAGGATCCAGGGCGAGTTGGTCGGCCTGGGTTACCGGGCGGCGGCCAGTACCGTGTGGCCCATCTTGACCAAGGCCGGGGTGGATCCGGCACCGCGGCGTACCGGGCCGATCTGGACGCAGTTCCTGAGAGCTCAAGCCAAGGGGATCCTGGCCAGCGATTTCCTGCACGTCGACACGATCGGGTTGACCCGCATCCACGTGTTGTTCCTGATGGAGATCGGCACCCGCCGGGTGCACCTCTCGGAGTTACGACCCATCCGAACGGTGCCTGGGTGGCGTAGCAGGCCCGCAATCTGATGCTCGACCTGGGGAAGCGGGCTGGGCAGGTCCGGTTCCTGATCCGCGACCGGGACACCAAGTACACCGCCATGTTCGACGAGGTGTTCACCAGCGAAGGTATCGAGGTCCTGCGCAGTCCACCGCAGGCGCCGCGGGCGAATGCGTACGCGGAACGGTGGGTGCGCACCGTACGGCGGGAGTGTCTGGACCGGATGCTTGTCTACGACCCGAGGCACCTGCTGGCCGTCCTGGGCGAGTTCGTCGTGCACTACAACGAGCAGCGCCCTCACCAAAGCCGTCGTCAGCGCCCACCTAACGCCGCGGACACCGTTCCAGCCGTCGTCGACCTGGACTCGGCCCGGGTCCACCGCAGGAAGATCCTCAACGGACTGATCAGCGAATATTCGCAGGCAGCGTAAGCCAAACCGCGTTTTCGAGCGGTACAGGCGCCAGGGCCGCCAGGCATCGACGACGCGGACAGCGACACCTCTCATGCAAGGTCACAGCACGGCCAACAGCACCAGCATGACATCCGGATCTGGCGCTGATGGTGCACGCCTGCGGTTGGCGCCATCGTCACTTCGTATACCTCGCGATGTCCGCCGCGGCGTCAACCGCAGCATGTCCCACGCATGCCCGTACAGCGCCGCCAGTGACGGCTTGCGGCCAACACCACCGAACGCATCCACATCGAACGGTTCCTCATCTGGACCTGGCCGCCACCGCGGGCACGAGACGATCCCAGGTTCAATGAGCTCCAAGCCAGCAAAGAAGCTGGCGATCTCCTCCGGCGTGCGCAGCTGATAGGGCACCGCACCGGTGTCGTTGTAGTCCTGTTGCGCCTCGGCGAGCGCCTCACCCGCGACGACCTGGGTACCGTCGTTGATCGAGAGGTAGCTGCCGGAAGGCAGGCCGGCCATCAGCCGGGACACGATGTCGCGGGCCTCGCCGAGGTCGGACACATGGCCGAGGATGCCGCTGAGGATGAGCGCCACTGGCTGGTCGAGGTCGAGCGTCTTGGCGGTGGCATCGAGAATCAGCTCTGGCTGGTGGAGATCGGCGTCGACGTAGTCGGTGGCGCCCTCGGGGGAACCGGTGAGAAGCGCTCGCGCGTGCACGAGCACGAGCGGATCGTTGTCCACATAGACGACCCGCGAGATCGGCGCGACCCGCTGAGCGATCTGGTGCGTGTTGTCAACCGTCGGCAGGCCGGTGCCGACGTCGAGGAACTGACGGATACCGGCCTC
>NZ_JBFBAA010000083.1:0-1852 GCF_040682035.1 Actinoplanes sp. NPDC051470 | reverse complement strand
CTTCGCGGGCTTGCTTGAGCCGGATGCATGGAAACGTGCACGTCCGGTTCTGAGGGGGCGGCGGCGCAGCAATGCGCCGTCGCTACCCGGCCGATCCGCGCGCTACGCAACGTCGCGGCGAGGCAGGCACGGACCTGGGATGTGACTGCGCGAGGCGCCCCGTCGTCGAGGAAGCATGACGACGGCCGCCTCCGCGAACCGTTTGCGGGCCGGCGCGTTGGCGCGGCATTCTTTGCCGGTGCCGATCCAGCCTCTGACATCCCCGCTTTCATGACCACGATGCGGCAGCAGGTGCTCGGCGGGTTGGCCGACCGGATCCTCGCCCTGCGGCTGGATCACCCGACACGCGTGGGGATCGGCGGCCGCTCTGCGGCCGGGAAAACGACGCTGGCCGACGAACTGGCCGCCACCCTACGCGGGAAGACGACACGTCCCGTGCGCCGGGTCACGATCGACCACTTCAAACGGCATGTCGACCTGCGTACTCAATATCCGCCCGGCTCGCCGCAGAGCTACTACTTCGAGATGTTCGACATCGACGCCATCCGCGACGATCTACTGGCGCCGCTCAGTCCGGGCGGCAACCGCCGCTACCGCACCCAGATCATGGACTTCAGCGGTCATACACCCATCGACTCCGGCGTCCACCCGGCCCCGGACGACATGATTCTGTTGGCGGACGGCGGGTTCCTGCAGCAGATCCCCGAACCACATCGTGTTGGCTGCCCGATTCTCGTGCGGTCCGATTCGGCGGGCAGCAGTCACGAGTTCCTCGCCCATGTCCGCGGCCTGCATGAGCAGGGTGTGCTCACCGAGTTCTCCGTCGGTGTCGCGATCACCAAGCCGGTCCGGGCCGCGATCACCGCCGCCCAGGATTGGGTGGCGGCGCTCGACGGCGACGGCAGCCTGCGCGACGGCGCGGAGATCGTCGAACTTACCGACCTGGCCGACCCTGACCTGCTGGCTTCGTTCCCGGCCGGCACCCGGCTGATCTGCCGCCGGGAACGCCCGCACCCGGCGCGCAGCTCTCCCTGTTCGACACGATCAACGGCAAACGGCATCAAGTCTTCGCCACCGACACACCGATCGGCGGTGGATCCATTCAGTTCCTGGAAGTCCGGCACCGCTGCCATGCCCGCGTCGAGGACCGGATCCGCACCGGCAAGACCACCGGAATCGGCCGATTCCCGTCTCGCACCTTCGCGATCAACCAAGCGTGGCTGGAACTCGCCCTCACCGGCTTCGACCTGCTCTGATGGACCCAGCACCTGCTCCTGGACGGGCCACTCGCGGCCGCGGAGCCGAAGAAACTGCGCTACCGGCTGCTGCACGTCGTCGCGAAACTCACCCGCACCGCCAGGACCACCACCCTGCGCATCGCCGCCGACTGGCCCTGGACCGACCAGCTCGTCACCGCATTCCGGCGCCTCGCCGCGCTGCCCGAGCCCGTTACCTGACAACGGAATCCGCCGCACCACCAACCAGGACAACGGAGCAACCCGGCCTCCGGCCGGGCGACATCGGCTGCCCACCACCAAAAACATCACACCAGATCACTCAGGGCCAGACCCGGCCAAAGCACCGAGGCTTAATGAAAGACGGAGGCTAACAGTTGTAGAGGCTGGCCATTCGGTGGGTGCGGAGGCCAGCGCCCGGCAAACTGGCGTCAGCTGGGTCCGATCCAGAGGGCGAGCCAGCCTGCAATCATGCTGCTGACGCTGATCGCCAGGGACAACATGTCAAAGCCCCTAAGGCGGCTAAGCGGGTAGGCAAAGGTTCGGTACATAACTGGTGATGGGCTGTCAGCGAACACGCTCAGCGAGAGGGACATACCAACGAAAAGACCCCGTCG
>NZ_JBFBAA010000082.1:0-2140 GCF_040682035.1 Actinoplanes sp. NPDC051470 | reverse complement strand
GTGGCGCATCGGGCGGATGTGGATGCGTTCATTCAGGAGCAGCACGACAAGACCGAGGCGGAGCGGGAAGCGCTGCGGCAGAAAGACATAAAGCGCCGGGCCGCGTCGGTGGTCGCCTGGGCGCCCAGCGAGGGGGAGCTCACGCTGGCCAACGACAACTTCATCCGCAAGATCCGGGACAAGGCGGTTACCGGGTCGGAGGTGTCGGCCGCGGCGTTCGACGCGATCCTCAGTCCCGAACCGGCCGTCTGGGCCGCGTTCATCGAGACCGGCATCCATGCCGCCAGCGCCCGGGACAAGCAGATCGCCCTGGACAAGGAGATCGCCGAGAACCGCAGACTGGCTCTGGAGATCCAGACCAGGGCCGAGAAGACCCTCGTCCGGCCCGCCCTCGTCGCGGCGGCGAAAGCGGCGCTGGCCGGCACCCCGGCCGACGTCGCGCTGTTCCTGCGGGCGGGCCAGTTCGACGCGCTCGCGCAGTCGATCCGCAGCACCACCCCGAAGCGGGCCGGCTGGTGGGTGCGGAGCGCCGTCGGTGACGCGAGCCTGACCTCGGGCGATTCCGCGGGGGCGCCGCCCGCGCCGATCGCGGACGTCACCTGGAAGGTCGTCGACGGTTTGGCCGGCGAGGGCTGCTTCTCGTTCGAGTCGACGCAGCGTCCCGGTCACTACCTGCGGCCGGTGGGGTTCCGGGTGCAGTTGCAGCCGAGTGACGGCAGCACCGAGTTCAAGAACGCCGCCACCTGGTGCGCGAAGAAGGGTCTGGGCGGTCCCGGGGTGTCGCTGGAGGCCAAGGCCCAGCCGGGCCGGTACCTGCGTCACCTGGGCGCCGAACTCTGGATCGCCGACAACTCGGGCGCCAACGCGTCCGACCGGGCCTGCGGCTTCAACGAGAACGCGACCTGGCTGATCGACGCCCCCGGCCCGCAGACCGCGCCGAAGCCGGCTCCGGTCAAGGACCCGTGCTCCGACGTGGCCTCGTTCTACGACTACAGCAACGCCGACACCGGGCTGTGGCTGTTCAACGGCGTCGGCGGCGGCACCGTGTCGACCAAGCTGGCGTGGCGCCCCGGGGCCGGTCAGTGGGACGCCAACCGGGCCAAGCCGGTGGCCGGTGACTTCAACGGCGACGGCAAACTCGACATCGGCGCGTTCTACGACAACGGGGGCAACACCACCGCGCTGTGGCTGTTCGACAACGTCCGGGGCCCGGCGGCGCCGCGCAAGGTGTGGGAGACCGGTGTCGGGCATTGGGCTCTGAGTTCGAGCACGCCGCTGGCCGGCGACTTCGACGGTGACGGCAAGGATGACATCGCGGTGTTCTACAACTATGGCGGTGGGCATACCCGGCTCTTCCTGTTCGACCGGGTGTCCACCCCCGGCAGCGAGCCGTACAACCACGTGACCTGGGACTCGGGTGCCGGCCAGTGGGACCCGAACCGGGCCAAGCCGGTGGCCGGTGACTTCAACGGCGACGGCAAACTCGACATCGGCGCGTTCTACGACAACGGGGGCAACACCACCGCGCTGTGGCTGTTCGACAACGTCCGGGGCCCGGCGGCGCCGCGCAAGGTGTGGGAGACCGGTGTCGGGCATTGGGCTCTGAGTTCGAGCACGCCGCTGGCCGGCGACTTCGACGGTGACGGCAAGGATGACATCGCGGTGTTCTACAACTATGGCGGTGGGCATACCCGGCTCTTCCTGTTCGACCGGGTGTCCACCCCCGGCAGCGAGCCGTACAACCACGTGACCTGGGACTCGGGTGCCGGCCAGTGGGACCCGAACCGGGCCAAGCCGGTGGCCGGTGACTTCAACGGCGACGGCCGGACCGACCTCGCGGCGTTCTACTCCTATCCCGACGATCAGACGCGGCTCTGGGCCTTCGACGCTGTGAGTAGCACGAATGCCGCCCCGCGGGCCGCGTGGGACTCCGGTCCGGGCAACTGGGCCTGGGGTCGCGGCCGCCCGGTGAGCTGATCACGTACCTGACACGTCGTTACCAAAGCTGGAAGAGAGGGATGCCCGGTGAGAACACGGGGTTTTGTGGTGGTTGGTGTGGCCGCGTTGGTGTTGTCGGGGGTGGCGGTGCCGGGTGCGGAGGCTGGGGTGGCGCGGCCGGTGGCCGGGCGGTCGGCTGCGG
>NZ_JBFBAA010000081.1:0-2355 GCF_040682035.1 Actinoplanes sp. NPDC051470 | reverse complement strand
CGGTGCCGGTGCAGCGGTTGTCGCGGCCGCCGGCGGCGGCGTCGCCGAAGTTCGGGGCGTTGAAGTCGGAGGTGAAAGGTAAGCAGAACACCCTGGCCGCGCATCCGCCGCCCGCGTCGAAGGCGAACGCTGCGCAGGCTGCGGCGAAGGCGCCGGCGGATGATAAGCAGGCGCAGGGTAAGGCGGCGAACGCGGAGAAGATGAACGCGGCCCAGCCGGGGGCGTTCGATAAGGCGGCGTTCATCGCCGCGGTCAACAAGGCCATCGCTGACCAGGCGCCGAAGAATTTGGATGAGGCCGACAGCTTCGGTGACTCCGGTAAGGCCGACGCGGTCAAGGGTCAGGTCCAGGGTCGGGTTGGTCAGGGTAAGGAGCAGTCGGCCAAGCAGATCGAGACCACCACCAAGGCCGCCCCCGACACCAGCCAGGCTAAGGAGAAACCGGTCACCCCGTTGACCAAGGAACCGGCCCCGGCGAACCCGGGGACACCGAACCCGGCCAACGCGGTCCCGGACAAGGCCCCCGCAAGCGCGACGGACTTCTCGGCCGGGCCGGCGCAGGTTGATCAGGAGATGGCCGGTGCCCAGGTCACCGAGGAACAACTCGCCAAATCCAACGAGCCGGAGTTCACCGGGGCGCTCAAGGAGAAGAAAGCCGGCGAACAGCACGCCGCGACCGCCCCCGGCCAGGTGAGGGCGGCCGAGAATCAGACGTTGGCCGACGCTAAAGCAGGCGCCCAGGCCAGCGCCGCCACCTCGGTCGAAGCCATGCGCGGGCAGAAGGCTGCCGCGAACAACGCGGTGGGGCAGGGTCAGCAGGGTGCCCAGGGTAAGGACGAGTCGAAGCGGGCGCAGGTCACCGCGAAGCTGCAGACGGTGTTCGATGCCACTCAGAAGGATGTTGAGGGGATCCTGACCGGGCTGGACAAGAAGGTCGACGACGCGTTCTCCACGGGGGAGAAGCAGGCTCGGGATGCGTTCACCGCGGAGCACAAACGGCGGATGGACGAGTACAAGGACAAGCGGTATTCCGGGTTCACCGGGAAGCTGAAGTGGGTCAAGGACAAGTTCGCCGGGCTGCCCGACGAGGCCAACCAGATCTTCGTGACCGCCCGGCAGGGTTATGTCACGAAGATGCAGGGCGTCATCTCGACTGTTGCCGACGTCATCGGTGCCGAACTCAACCGGGCCAAACAGCGCATCGCGACCGGGCGGCAGCAGTTGCAGGCCGAGGTGCAGAAGCTGCCCGCCGATCTGCAGGCGGTGGGTAAGGAGGCGGCGGGGGAGTTCGCCGGGAAGTTCGACGAGCTGACCGAGAGTGTGGATGCCAAGGGCAAGGAACTC
The DNA here is from genome assembly GCF_040682035.1 of Actinoplanes sp. NPDC051470. Classification (NCBI taxonomy): domain Bacteria; kingdom Bacillati; phylum Actinomycetota; class Actinomycetes; order Micromonosporales; family Micromonosporaceae; genus Actinoplanes; species Actinoplanes sp. NPDC051470. The sequence goes on along the minus strand of NZ_JBFBAA010000081.1, from coordinate 1,012 downwards.
GTTCAGACCCTGGCCACCAAGTACAACGAAGCGTTGAAGTCGGTTGATGCGGAGATCGACGCGGAGAAGGAGAAGAACAAAGGCCTGATCGCCAAGGCCGTCGACGCGGTCAAGGGTGTCATCGACACCATCCTGAAACTCAAGGACCTCCTCCTCGGCGTCCTGGCCAAGGCCGCCCAAGCCGTCATGGCCATCCTGAAGGACCCGATCGGGTTCCTCGGCAACCTGGTCTCCGCCGTCGGCGCCGGCCTCAAAGCCTTCATGAACAACATCGGGTCGCACCTCAAGAAAGGCCTGATCGGCTGGCTGCTCGGGAGCATGGCCAACGCCGGCATCCAGCTCCCCGACAAGTTCGACCTGCGCGGCATCCTGTCCATGATCGCCTCCCTGCTCGGTTTGACCTGGGGCGCCATCCGCGGCCGGATCGTCCAGAAGGGCATCCCCGAACAGGCGATGACCGCGGTTGAGGCCGGGGTGCCGCTGATCGGGAAACTGCAGTCCGGGGGTATCGCCGGGGTCACCGAGGAGATCAAGGACCAGGTCGGCGACCTGAAAGAAAACCTGCTCGGCAAGATCAGCCAGTATCTGATCCCGACCGTGCTGATCGCCGGGATCACCTGGATCGTCTCGCTGTTGAACCCGGCCAGTGCGTTCATCAAGGCCTGCAAGATGATCATCGACATCGTCACGTTCATCATCGACCGCGGCGCCCAGATCATCGAATTCGTCAACGCCGTCCTCGACGCCGTGATCGCCATCGCCGGTGGCGGCGCGGGCGGCGTACCCGCATTGATTGAAGGGGCGTTGGCCAAGTCGATTCCGGTGTTGATCGGGGCGCTGGCCGCGATTCTGGGTATCGGCGGCATCGCCACCAAGGTCAAATCCTTCTTCCAGGCGTTGTCGAAGCCGGTGATGAAAGCGGTCGACTGGATCGTCAACAAGATCGTCGCCCTGGGCAAGAAGATCTGGGCCAAACTCAAGGCCAAGGCGAAAGGCAAGGGCAAGGACGGCA
>NZ_JBFBAA010000080.1:0-2812 GCF_040682035.1 Actinoplanes sp. NPDC051470 | reverse complement strand
TCCTCGCCCGCCACCTGGTCGCTGAGCGGGGCGTAAAGCGTCTGCTGCTGTTGTCACGGCGTACCCCCGAAAAGGGTTTGATCAAAGACCTTGCCGGGCTGGGCGCTCACGTCGACACCGCACTCTGCGACGTGTCTGACCGCGGACAGTTGGAGCGGGCGTTGGCGGAGGTGCCGGCGCGGCATCCGCTGACGGCCGTGATCCATACCGCGGGTGTGGTGGATGACGGGGTCATCGAGGCGCTGGACGGACAGCGGCTGGACGCGGTTCTGCGGCCGAAAGCCGACGCCGCCTGGCACCTGCACGAACTCACCAGGAACAGTGACCTCGCCGCGTTCGTCGTGTACTCCTCGGCGGCGGGGGTGCTGGGGTCCGCGGGTCAGGGCAATTACGCGGCGGCCAACGCGTTTCTCGACGCGCTGGCCGAGCAGCGTCACGCCGAGGGACTGCCCGCCCTGGCCCTGGCTTGGGGTCTGTGGGAAGAGACCAGCGCGATGACCGCCCAGCTGACCGAGATCGACCACGATCGGCTGCGGCGCGGCGGCCAACGCACCATCACCGCCGAGCAAGGAATGCGCCTGTACGACGCGGCAACCCGGCACGGGCGCCCGTTCGTGGTCGCCGCACCGATGAATCCGGTGGTCGATGCCGACGTCCCCGCCCTGCTGCGACTGGTGCACCGCCCCGTGGCCCGGCGTGCCGCGGTCGACGCCGGATTGATGCCGGCCGAACGGGAACAGGCGCTGCTGAAACTGGTGCGGGACAACGCCGCGGTGGTGTTGGGCTACGCCGCCGGCGATGCCGTACCGGCCACCGACGCCTTCAAGGATCTGGGCATCGATTCCCTGACCGCGGTGGAACTGCGCAACGGCCTCGCGAAAGCCACCGGGCTGCGATTGCCGGCGACGTTGGTGTTCGACTACCCGACCCCGCAGGTGTTGGCCGCGCGGCTGATGGAGTTGCTCGGCGGAACTGTTTCCGCTCCGGCGCGTAAACCGGAGTCGGTGGCGGCCCTTGACGAGCCGTTGGCCATTGTCGGGATGGCGTGCCGGCTGCCCGGGGGTGTGTCTTCTCCGGAGGATCTGTGGCGGTTGGTCGAGTCGGGCACGGACGCGACCTCCGGCTTCCCGGCCGATCGTGGCTGGGCTGATTCTTCGATGCGGGGCGGCTTCCTCGATGCCGCCGCCGATTTTGATGCGGCGTTCTTCGGGATCAGTCCCCGCGAGGCATTGGCGATGGATCCGCAGCAGCGGTTGGTGCTGGAGGCGTCCTGGGAGGCGTTCGAACGGGCCGGCATCGAGCCGGGATCGGTGCGTGGCAGCGACACCGGGGTGTTCATGGGCGCTTACCCCGGTGGGTACGGCATCGGCGCCGATCTGGCGGGATTCGGTGCCACGGCCGGTGCCGGCAGTGTGCTCTCGGGCCGGGTGTCGTACTTCTTCGGCCTGGAGGGTCCTGCGGTCACCGTTGACACGGCGTGCTCGTCGTCGCTGGTCGCCCTGCATCAGGCCGGTCACGCGTTGCGGCTGGGGGAGTGCTCCTTGGCCCTGGTCGGCGGTGTCACGGTGATGGCGACTCCGGACACCTTCGTCGAGTTCTCCCGGCAGGGTGGCCTGGCGTCGGACGGGCGCAGCAAGGCGTTCGCGGACAGTGCGGACGGAGCCGGCTTCTCCGAGGGCGTCGGGGTGTTGCTGGTGGAGCGCCTGTCCGACGCTCACCGTCACGGTCATCGGGTGCTTGCGGTGGTTCGGGGTTCGGCGGTCAATCAGGATGGGGCCTCCAACGGCTTGACGGCCCCGAATGGCCCGTCGCAGCAGCGGGTGATCCAGGCCGCTCTGGCTCACGCCGGTCTGGCGCCGCATGAGGTCGATGTGGTCGAGGCCCACGGCACGGGTACGACTCTGGGCGACCCGATCGAGGCGCAGGCAGTGATCGCCGCGTACGCCCAGAATCGCGACGAGCCGCTGCTGCTCGGCTCAGTCAAGTCCAACGTGGGCCACACCCAGGCCGCCGCCGGTGTCTCCGGTGTCATCAAGATGGTCATGGCCCTGCGGCATGGTGTGGTGCCGCGCACCCTGCACGTGGACGAGCCGTCACGGCACGTTGACTGGACCGCGGGCGCCGTGCGACTAGTGACCGAGAAGCAGCCGTGGCCGAGTACCGATCGGCCTCGCCGCGCCGGTGTGTCGTCGTTCGGGATCAGCGGCACCAATGCCCACGTCATCCTCGAGGGCGTCGCCGAAGAGCCGGCGCGCCCAGAGGAGCCCTTGTCGCTGGTGCCGCTGGCCTTCTCGGCCAAGACGTTGCCGGCCTTGGCTGACTACCAGGGCCAGTTGCGCGCCTATCTGGCGGCCAGGCCGGAGGCGAGTCTGGCTGCGGTGGCGTCGACGCTGGCCGAGACGAGGTCGTTGTTCGATCACCGCGCGGTCCTGCTGGACGGCGACGTGGTCAGGGGTGTGGCGGAGCCGGACCCGCGAGTGGTGTTCGTGTTTTCCGGCCAGGGTTCGCAGCGTGCCGGTATGGGTGACGAGTTGGCGGCTGCGTTCCCGGTCTTCGCGAAGATCCGGCAGCAGGTGTGGGACCTGCTCGACGTCCCGGATCTGGATGTGAATGACACAGGTTTTGCGCAGCCGGCGTTGTTTGCATTGCAGGTCGCGTTGTTCGGTCTTCTTGAGTCGTGGGGGGTACGACCGGATGCGCTGATCGGGCACAGTATCGGTGAGCTGGCGGCTGGTTATGTGTCCGGGATCTGGTCGTTGGAGGATGCCTGCACGTTGGTGTCGGCCCGCGCGAGGTTGATGCAGGCCTTGCC
>NZ_JBFBAA010000079.1:0-3245 GCF_040682035.1 Actinoplanes sp. NPDC051470 | reverse complement strand
TGACCGCGTTGGTGTCGCGTTGTTTGAGACAACGGACAACTCGGTCAAGGCACGCGTGACCAGTAGGTCACTGTCCGCCTCGGTTGCGGGATATCTATCCCGGCTCGGACTCATCTGCCCGTTTAGACGTGGCACGAAGTGCACGTGGCCTGCGGATCTTGGGATCATCCCAGGCTTCGACCAGTGGTAACGTCCCTCCGAACATCGTCGGGGAAAGGCCCTTGATGGCAGTGGAAAGAGTGTGCCTTGTATGCGGCACAGAAGATGGCCTTAAGCCATACACCATGACAAGCGGTGCAGAGACCTTCTTCGCCCTACTCTGCCCCGAACATGGCAAACCGATTGACGAATTAATCGCCATCGGCATATCAAGACCAGAGGCAGCTAACAGCCGGCCAAGAGTTCACCGCATCAAGCCGGCTGATTGACAACAGAAGAAACCCCCCAGCCCGGAAAGGCTGAGGGGTTTCCTGTTCAGGTCACAACTGCTGTTCGATCAGATCCGCCAATGCAACAAAGTCGTACCCGTACAGATCGTTGAAGTCAGCGATCGGCGCATTCACCGACCGCCCATATTGGTTGAACCCTCGGACGTCCGGGTTTTGACTTTCCAGTCCCGCCCACTCGGTGACAGAGGCAGGGGGGAAGCTCACCCTACTGTCGTACACGTAATCCCCGTGGGAATCAGGGGTGGCCGGCCGAATCACCCCATCCTCAACGGCGATCTCGCAGAGCACCCCGAGGCAACAGAAGCCTTTGTCGTTCTGCAACGCCCCCGTTCCCTGCGGGTAGTCCCCGGATCTCAGCCGCTTCACCCACCGCGCCTTCACGTCAGAGTTCATGCCGATCCGCTGCGCCTGACCATTGATGTCAACCTGAATCGTCACTTGCAGATACCTCCTGAGGGATGCGCGGACCGCATCAGGTCCGCTTCAAGGTCTTGGAAAATGGACTCGGCAGCGTTGCGCCGGCCGAAGGCTGAGGGATGGCAAAGCGCTTGCCGGTACCCGTGGGGGCACTCCACGGTGAGGACCTGAAAGCTGAGCCGCTTCAACCCGTGAGACCGGGTGACAGTCACTCGTCGTCCCACCCGATCGGGCGCTCGCTGGGCGGAAGTGCGTCGATCGACCGAACGAGGTCACGAGCAGCGAGAGCCAGCAGCTCGTCGCTGTATTCGACATGGGCGGCGTAGTGCGGACTGGACTCGTTGGAACGCTCAGCCGCGAGGCACTGAACCGCCGAGGTAACGACCGCGGAAGTCTTCATTGCTACGTCGATGTTGCTCACCACAAACCGTCCTGTCCCAACTCACGCGAGTTGACTTCACGGTCCACGGGCATAATCAGCCCTTTGAACGTTGGACCTATCTTGATGAGAACCGGCTCATGACCTTCCGCGAACAAAAGGTCAGCCTTTCGCTCCGACTTGTCGGCCTTCACCTTTGAGAACCGGCCAAACAGTGTCGGGTCGAGCATCACGCCGGGCGGGAGTACGTTCTTACGCCTCTCCGCAGCGTCGATGATTTCCCACACCGCAGAATGCAGCTCGGTGAACCTGTCGGCACCTTCCTGGTGATTAACCGCGGATCCCGGTTGCATCCCCATTGGGGAGACCGTCACCAAGCCGTCTTTGATCTCGATTGTGGCGGTTACCTTCTTCGCTTCCCGCGCGGCCTTTTCGAGGGCGGTCAGGCCCTCCTTGTCGACCAGGGCGACAACCTCGGTGGCGTCACCGATGTAACCGGTGACCGGGGCTACGTCGGTTCCAGCGGCGTAGCTATCGGTTCCACAGGTGAACACTCCGGAGGCGTTTACACGGATTGCTACGTACGGGATCAGCGATCGAGCCGGTAGGAACGCTAGGGCGTTCCCGAGGGCCACAGCGAGGGAAGGCGCATCCGTCGTAGCGCGAATCAACGGGTTCGCATCATCCGACCGCACCGGTAGCAGCGACCGTAGGAACTGAACTTCACATGATGCCGTCGACGAACCCGGCACCACCAGAACAACTCCCACCACCACAGCAACGGGTCGGGAAGATCTAGGCGGAGTCCGATCAACTGACAGCGTCCGTCAGGAAGACATCTTCGAACAGCTCGACCAGCTCAGCCGCCTTCTGTTCCGCCACCTGAGGACCGTCGGCCAAATAGGTTGCGTGCACCTTCCGGACTGCGGCCGGCCAAGCCGCGTGCTCCGAAAAGCGGTTGAGCGGCTCCACCACGGTCAGCAGGTCCGCGGTCACATTGGGGGCAAGGCTCACGCAGCACCCCGAGCAATCTTCCGCATCGCCTCAGCGGTTGCCTGCCGCTTCCGCTCTATTGCAACCAAGTACGCCTGTCCGACGTGGCCGATACGGGCGGGCCTCCGGCGTGACCGTTTGGTATCCGTTGTCACTGACAACCTCCTGCGACATGTCCAGGTAGGCGACAGCCGAAGGTACGACCATCTCAACTCTACCTTTGAGGGTTTTAGAAAACCGGGTTGCCGTGGGGCTTCCCGGTGCTGAGGACAACTTTACGGGTGGCCGGTTTCCCCCGGCCTTCCGTCGTGAACAACAACCCTCCCGCGTAGAAGTGACCGAGGTCACTCCCCGGGACATACCGAAACCGGGGACGTATATATAGTGAAGGCCCCTACAGGGCCTACTACATAGCTACCTAGTAGAACCCCTCCCAAGAGGGGTTCCTAGTAGAAACAACTAATACATATAGGGAAGCCCCAAGAGGGCTTCCCATAGATACCCCATATACGGCAGCCCTAGCAGGGCTGCCTATATAGCTACGGAATAGAGAACAGATATGTTCTCCACATGCTCAATATGTAGGACCCTCACACCGTACGGTGTTAGTAGATGCCCTACACATAAGCCACGACGGCACCACGTGAAGACCCGCCAACAGCGGGGCTACACAGAAGAGTATCTAACCAATAGACGGATCATCCTCAAAGATGATCCGATCTGCTCAATATGCCTACGTCGCAAAGCGACAACAGCAGACCACATTGTTCCACTATCCAAAGGTGGAACAAACAAACTCAACAACCTACGGCCGGCCTGCTTGCCCTGCAACTCAGGCCGAGGCAACCGGACATGACACACACCCCAACCAACAAACCGGGTGCTCAGTCACCCGGCAACCGGTAGGGGGAGGTCAAACTTTTCCGCAACACTTCCCCGAACCCATCGCCTTAGGCCCGCTTACACGTCTGCGAATCTTCCCGGATTTGTGGGAATTCGCGGCTAAT
>NZ_JBFBAA010000078.1:0-3468 GCF_040682035.1 Actinoplanes sp. NPDC051470 | reverse complement strand
TGCGCAGAATCGCTTGGGGCACCCGGCAACCATCACACAGCAACCGCAACTGGCGCGATGGGAATTCATCGGTGAGGGCATCCGGATTTGCCGCGATCCGAGCGCTACGAACCGCTACGGCCCCCATCGTCGGCTGGCGCACGCTCGTGCCGCCCGAGCAAGCACTACGCAGCGAAGTGACGGGGCTGTGCGTGCTTATCACGCGCCGGAATGGTGGGAGGCGGTGCCGGATTGGCCGGTAGAGTCCAGCCGTGTGAGTACGGTGCGTGATCAGTCTGGCGATGGTGGCCGCGTTCTCGGTGAGGAGGCCTTGCGCCGGCTGCGGCGGCGATCGGTGTGTGCCATCAAGCCGGGACTGACCGACGCGGAGTTCGGTTTGATCGAGCAGGAGTTCGGGTTTCAGTTCGCCGACGACCACAAGGCGTTCCTCGCTGCGGGACTTCCGGTGAATACGCGGGCTGAGCCCCGCATTCCGGGCGTGAGATACGCGCACTCGGAACCGTGGCCGGACTGGCGGCATGCCGACCGCGACAAGCTGCGCGGCCTACTGGACCGGCCCTCCGAGGGCGTGCTCTTTGACGTCGAGCACAAGAACTTCTGGTACGCCTCGTGGGGCCCGCGTCCTACGGACCTGGCATCGGCCATGGCCGCCGCGAAGCACATGCTCGCGCAGGTGCCGACGATGGTGCCGGTGTACGGGCATCGGTACCTGCCCGCCGGACGGGGAACATTCGGGCACCCGGTGCTGTCCTTGTGGCAGACCGACGTCATCTACTACGGCTTCGATCTCGCCGATTACATCGATCAGGAGTTCAGCCTCAGCGGTTCCAGGGAACAGGTGGGAGAGCCTCGGGCAAGCGTCGGATTTTGGCGAGATTTGGTCTAATCCGAGCGATGCGTGGTCGCCAATTATGTCAAGATCACGTTAACTCATTTGCCGCGGTCCGGGCACTGATGAGCGGCAGGGCTGTCACTCTCCGTCCGACTTCCACGCCCGCTCAAACTCGGCTTCGGTGATCTCGAAGCAGCTCCAGGCAGATTCAGTCAGTGGAAGCATCTGCCTCGACGAGTTCGGCGAATATCTCGGAGGGCTTCTTCCAGTCGAAGATCTTACGCGGTCGGTCGTTGATCTCCGCAGCCACCATCGCCAAATAGTTCGGATCAGCGGTGATCGGGACGCCTTTCGGGAAGAACTCTCGCACGATCCGGTTCAGGTTCTCGTTGCTGCCTCGCTCCCACGGGCTGTGCGGGCGGGCGAAGAACACCGGCAGCCTGTCGCGGTGACAGCGGCGTGCCGGGCCATCTCCGCACCGCAGAGCGCGTTCCGATAGTTGACCGCGGCGCCGGCCAGATCGCCGCGCGCATGGGCGGACACGCCGAACTGATAGCTGAGGCGGGCGGACGCATCCGGCGTGCTGCTCTTCTCCACGACAACCACCAGCCGCTTGGACTGGTAGTCGGCGTCCGCGTAGTCGCCCTGCGACCGGGCTATGGTGCCCAACTGGTCGTACGCGGCGGCGGCCGCGGCGTTGTCGCCCGCCGCGATCGCTCGGCCGAGCGAGGCGTCGATCCGGTCGATGACGTCCAGATCGCCCCGACGCAGCGCAAGCACATTGGCTCCGGTGCGGACCATTTCGGCTACGGCCGCGAAGTCGCCGTCCTCAGCATTCGCGTATGCGCTTCGGTACCAGTGGTCCGCCTCGTCGTATCTTCCGCGCCGCTCGGCGAGGACTGCGATCAAGTGCTCCGCGGCGGCCAGGACCTCGAAGTCCCGGCGGTCGCCGGCTTCCGCTCGCCCCTGGTGAAAGATCTCCTCGGCCTCCTCATGGTCGCCGCGGCGCAAGGCCTGGACACCGAGCTGATGCCGGCCCGCGGCGACGATTGCCGCATCGCCGGCGAGGCTGCCCAGGTCGACGGCCCAGTGGTAGTGGGCGTCGGCTTCCCTGGTATCTCCGCGAACGTTCGCGAGGAGGCCGAACTGCAGGCGGCACGCCGCCATCGTCCGCTCGTCCGACTCCCGCTCCGCCAGGTCGTACAACTCGCGCAGGATTTCGCCTGCCGTCGCATGCTCACCCAGGAGCCGGGCGACGACGCCACGCTGGTGCAGCAGGACACGCGTGCGCCGGACGGTGCCCTCCGCCGGGAGGCGGCCAAGTGTGTCCGACAGTACGGCCCACTCCCTCCGCCAGGCCCCCCACCGATGCAAAACCCGGCACATGTCCACGGTGCGCTCGACGGCCGGTTCAGTGGCGCCCGCCTCGAGATGATGATGGCGGGCGGAGTCGGTCCAGCGGAGATAGACGTCAAGCGAACTGGCATGTGCGGACGACAGCCCGCCACTCCCAATAGGCGGCAGCCTGCCGATGCGGCTGAGTCCGGTCGCGAAGACTCCAGGGGTTTTCGACCCCACCCTCGATGCCGCGGCACGGCGTAACGGCGCCGTCGGGTCCGACCGTGAGAAGCCCGTGGTCACACGCCACCCGGACAGCATCAGAGAACCAACCGGGCGGCCGGTACGGCGGGTCGACGGACGTGTCGTGCACCCCGAGCTGGAACAGCAGCGCGGCACGGTCCACCGGATCACGATGCACACTGGCGGCACTCAACAGTTCCGGGATGCCGACCAGTTTGCTGATTCGGTTGAGTTTGTCGTGCAGATACCACGTGTCTTCGACGCGACCACTCACGCGCTCGATCGCTGCGCGGACGTCATCGGGGGAAACGGGCGGTTCACCCATCGTCTCATCGAGGTAGACCAATGTCCTCGAACCGGTCCAGCACCAGCAGGATTGGATCATTTCCCAGGTCAGTCATCCGGAGAAGCTCGAGACGGTCCTGCCACCTGATGCCGACGTCCTCAAGCCCACGAGCCACCTCCGGCAGATGCGCGCCGACAACCCGGGCCACGGCGGAGAGGATGCCGTCGACCGTCGCCTCTCCATCGACGGCGACGACCTGGCGGGCCAAGTCGGCATCCACGGCATCCCTGACGAACTCGCGGGTCAGGGCCGTCTTGCCGATGCCGCCGAGGCCGTGGACGACGACACACACCGAAGCATCTGAGCGACATCCTTGGCAGATGTCGCGCCCGCCGTTAATACTTCTAGCACGCCAGGCGCCCTTTGTGAGGCCAATGGTTTGGCCAGACATTCATCAGCGCGACTCGCCGAGAAGACGAATGTTGTTGGCATGAAAAACCTCTTGTGACCCATCCTCCATTTGTGCAGCTCAGAGACGCCTTCCGATGGGGTAACGTCCTCTTCAAATGGCAGCGGCTTTACGCCAGACCGGTGACCTGCTACAGAGCGAAAAAGACTGATAAGCAGTCCGAGAGATAGCAAGCCTGTCCCGGCGAGGACCATTCGCCAGTCCTGAAGTGGGCTGTAGTCGCCAGGTAATTGCTTTACAGAATCCGCTTTAGCAAGCAGATAGAACGCCCAGCTTATGCCGAATGACCCGATGATCCCC
>NZ_JBFBAA010000077.1:0-3490 GCF_040682035.1 Actinoplanes sp. NPDC051470 | reverse complement strand
AGCGTCGAGAGTGGCCGGGGTCATCGATACGGCGGTCCCGGCGACAAGGTATACAGACAGGGTTGGGCCTTCGGGGTTCGAGCTTCTGGCTAGTCACCTTTGCTCGTACCGAAGGCCCTTCCTCATGTCACGCCACCACGCCGGACACAAGCACCTCATCGATCTTCACCCTGGCCGCCGATCACCCGAACCCCTTATTTACTAAGGGATGTCTCGTAACTCGATTACCGTGCTGGCCTGTTCAGGTGAGTCGTACCCCGTCGAGGAGCATGGTCAGGCCTCGCTGGTAGTACTCCTGCTCGTCGGGAAGTCCGAGGAAGAAGTCGGCGGTTTCGGTCAGGTGGGGGTAGTCCTGCGGGGAGAGTGACTTCAGCCGCGCGCGCTTGGCGTTGAGCAGGGACTCCCGCAGGGCCGGGTCGGCGACGGCGGTTTCACCCGGCTGGCGGATCACCAACCCGATCAACGCGTTAAGCAGGAAGATGCTCAGCTGCGCTGCGGCCACCGGCGAGTGCCCCTCGGCGCGCAGCAATCCGATGACCCGCTCGGCCAGATCGATGCCGGCGTCCGTGCGCATGAAGCGCAGCGGGGTGATCTCAGCGAGGGCGGGGTGCGCGCGCAGGACACGCAGCAGGTCCGCCAGCACCGTACGCAGGTCGGGCTCGCTGTCGGCGGTCAGCTCCATTTCGCCGAGTATCCGCTCGACCAGCGCGTCGAGCAGGGCGTCCTTGCTCTTGAAGTGCCAGTACAGCGCCATGGGAGTGACGTTCCAGCCCGCAGCGACCCGGCGCAGCGTGACGGCGTCGAGCCCGTCCGCATCCGCGATGGCGAGGGCTGTGGACAGGAGCTCGCCGCGATCGAGTCGCTCGGCGGCCCGGGGTCGGGGTGACATGAGGCTCACTATATCTCGTAAAGGGTGCGGTTGACGATCAAGCAAGGAGGCGTTACCTTCGATATACAAAGTAAATTTACGCCATATAGTTAGAGGCGGTCATGAGTTTTCAACAAGGGGAGAACCCGGTGACCCACACCATCGTCATGACCGGCGCGACTCGCGGGTTCGGCCGCGTCGCCGTCGAGCGCGTCCTCGACGGCGACGCTGAGGCGCACCTCGTGCTCCTGGCCCGTGGCGCCACGGGAAACGAGCTCGCCGCCCAGCTCCGCCACAACGGGCGCGCCGTGACATCGATCCCGACGGACCTGTTGTCGATGGGTAGCGTCCGCGCGGCAGCTGACGAGCTGATCCGACGGCTCGATACAGGAGATCTGCCGTCGCTGCGCGGATTCATCGGCAACGCCGGCCTGCTTTACACGAACAACGTCACGGAGAGCCCGGACGGATTCGAGGCGACATTCGCCGTCAACGTGCTCGCCAATCACGTCCTTCTCCGCCTTCTGCAGGATCGATTCGAGGTGCCGTCACGGATCGTCCTCACCGTCAGCGACGCGCACTTCGGCGACTTCCGCCACAACGCGGGAATGATGCCCGCGCCGTCCTGGCAGGATCCGGCCGGCCTGGCCCGCATCCGCGCGTTCCCGGAGGCCGACACTGTCACGGCGGGAGGGACGGCTTACTCCACCAGCAAGCTCGCCGCGATTTACCTCATCCACGAGTACGCACGACGCCTGCCGCAGGGCGTCGACATTGTCGGCTACAACCCTGGATTCGTGCCCGGTACCGGCCTGAGCCGCGACGCAGGCGCAGCTGTCCGGTTCGTGGGGCGGCGGATCATGCCACTGATGACGCTGACCCCGATGGCGTCGAGCCAGAAAGTCGCCGGCCGGCGCCTCGCCGACGTCGCGCTCGGACGCGTCCCGGCACCTTCCGGTTCCTACATCGACCGCACACGAGTGGAGCGCTCGTCCAAGGAGTCCTACGACCCTGACCGTGAACGACAGCTTTGGGAGGCCGTAGAAGACCTGCGCTCCTCAGTCGCATCCTGAGAGACACCCCAGACGGGTCAATGGATGCGTTCTGCACGCTCACCGATTGCGTCAGCAGCCGATCACTCTAAGCAATATCCCGTAACCCGGTGAAGGTCCGAGCCCGGGCGGTGGGTGATCATCGATGGGTGCAGGCGCTCTCAACCTCTCGCTCAGAGTTGATGAACCACGTCAGTCCCGTAGAGGCACTTGCTTCGCCCAGAAACATCCGAGGAGACAGCAATGAGCAAACAACAGCGCGAGGCCGTTGACGCCGCTCTGCGCCAGCCCCAGCAAGCGCCAGCCATGGATTCCATCGACGAGCGCCGCAAGGGCTTCGCCGCCTTCATGGCGACCGCGGCCGTACCCACCACAGTGCGCCAGAAGCAGACTGTCCTGGGCGGACGGCCCGCGGTCACAGTCGAACCCGAAGCCGGCGCCCAGCCGGGAGCGATCCTGTACTTCCACGGCGGCGCATGGGCCCTGGGATCACCCGACACGGCCATGAGCATCACGGCGAACCTCGTCGCGCGAACCGGGGTCGTCGCAGTCTCGCTCGACTACCGCCTCGCGCCCGAAGACCCGTTCCCGGCCGGCCTCGACGACTGCCTCGCCGCATACCGCGAACTACTGGACAGCGGCACTGATCCTTCGACGGTGGTCTTCGCCGGGGATTCAGCCGGCGGAAACTTCTCGATCGCGGCTTGCCTCGCCGCACGAGCGGCGGGCCTGCCGATGCCGGCAGCAGTCGTCGCATTCTCACCGAGCCTGGACATGACCTTGACCGGCGCAAGCATGGATACCAAAGCCGGCATCGATCCGATGTTCAACCGTGAGAATCTCGAACCCATCATGCAGACCTATCTCGCCGGGCACGACCCGCGAGACGAGTTGCTCAGTCCCGCTGTCGTCGGAGATCTCACCGGCTTGCCACCAGTGCTGCTGCAGGTGGGGACCAACGAGGTGCTTCTCGACGACGCCACCCGCATGGCGGAGCGCGCCCGGGCCGCGGACGTCGACGTCATCCTCGACGTCGTGGCCGGCGTCCCCCACGTGTTTCAGATGTTCGCGGGCGGGGCCCTGGATGAGGCCGACCAGGCCCTCGATCGCGCCGCATTGTTCCTGACCCAGCAGCTGGGAAACGTGACCACCGCCCGGCCCCTCGCCTGAAGCCGATGGTCGGCCGGCTTCGGAAGCTTGGCGGCAGAGACCACCGCCGCCCAGCCCATTTCTCAAGAAAGGTATGACCATGACGTCTCTTTCTCTTCCCGGTGGCACTTGGACATTGGGTGACGCAAGTCCTGGCCCCGCACGTCCCGGCCGGGACCGGCCGCGGCCGGCCGATCATCTACCCGCGCCGTGACGTCGTCGACGCGATCCGTTACCTGGACCGGACCGGTTGCCAGTGGGACGCTCTGCCCGCCGACTTTCCGCACCACAAACTCGTCTATCACTACGTCAAAACCTGGACTCGCGACCGCACCCTGAACCGGATGCACAACCACCTGCGCGAGCAGGTCCGTCAACACCTCGAGGACCGCGACGCGCAACCTACCGCCGCGCTGGTCGA
>NZ_JBFBAA010000076.1:0-4137 GCF_040682035.1 Actinoplanes sp. NPDC051470 | reverse complement strand
CTGGTCGAATCGGGCACCGACGCCATCGCACCCTTCCCCACCGACCGGGGCTGGCCGGACGTCACCGACACCTCACACTCCCAGCACGGCGGCTTCCTGCACACCGCAGCCGACTTCGACGCCGCGTTCTTCGGCATCAGTCCCCGCGAAGCCCTCGCCATGGACCCGCAGCAACGGCTGATCCTCGAAGCGTCGTGGGAAGCCTTCGAACGAGCCGGCATCGACCCGGCCGACGCCCGCGGAACCGACACCGGCGTGTTCATGGGCGCCTACTCCGGCGGGTACGGCATCGGCGCCGATCTGGCCGGCTTCGGTGCCACCTCCGGCGCCACGAGTGTGCTGTCCGGCCGGGTGTCGTACTTCTTCGGCCTCGAAGGCCCCGCGATCACCGTCGACACCGCGTGCTCGTCGTCGCTGGTCGCGCTGCACCAGGCCGGGCATGCGCTGCGTCAGGGCGAGTGCTCGATGGCCCTGGTCGGCGGCGTCACCGTGATGGCCACACCCGACATCTTCGTCGAGTTCTCCCGCCAGCGCGGCCTGGCCGCTGACGGCCGGTGCAAGGCCTTCGCCGACGCGGCCGACGGTACGGGCTGGTCCGAAGGCGTCGGCGTGCTCCTCGTCGAGCGCCTCTCCGAAGCCCAAGCGAAAGGTCACCGGGTCCTGGCCGTCGTCCGTAGCTCGGCGGTCAACCAGGACGGCGCCTCCAACGGCCTCACCGCGCCCAACGGGCCCTCCCAGCAACGCGTCATCCAAGCCGCACTCAGTAACGCGGGCCTGGCACCCCGCGAGGTCGACGTGGTCGAGGCCCACGGCACCGGCACCACCCTGGGCGACCCGATCGAGGCCCAAGCAGTCATCGCCAGCTACGGCCAGGACCGTGAGCGGCCGCTGCTGCTCGGATCACTGAAGTCGAACGTCGGCCACACCCAGGCCGCCGCCGGCGTCTCCGGTGTCATCAAAATGGTCATGGCCCTACAGCACGGGGTAGTACCGCGAACCCTGCATGTCGATGAGCCCTCACGGCACGTCGACTGGACCGCCGGCGCCGTGGAGCTGGTCACCGACAACCAACCCTGGCCAGAAGCCGATCGGCCCCGGCGAGCCGGTGTCTCTTCCTTCGGCGTCAGCGGCACCAACGCCCACGTCATCCTCGAAAGCCCACCCAA
Source organism: Actinoplanes sp. NPDC051470 (assembly GCF_040682035.1). Classification (NCBI taxonomy): domain Bacteria; kingdom Bacillati; phylum Actinomycetota; class Actinomycetes; order Micromonosporales; family Micromonosporaceae; genus Actinoplanes; species Actinoplanes sp. NPDC051470. The sequence goes on along the minus strand of NZ_JBFBAA010000076.1, from coordinate 2,971 downwards.
CCAACCCCCAGCCACCCCTCACGAGCCGGCACACGAACCCACGCCGCTGATCATCTCCGCCAAGACACCGGCGGCGTTGGCCGACTACGAGAACCGGCTACGCGCCTACCTGACCGTCACGCCCGGTGTGAATGTTCCGGCGGTGGCCGCCACCCTGGCGGTGACACGGTCGCTGTTCGAGCACCGCGCCGTACTGCTGGGCGACGACACCATCACCGGCACGGCGATAACCGAACCGCGGGTGGTGTTCGTGTTCCCGGGTCAGGGCTGGCAGTGGCTCGGCATGGGCGCCGCCCTGCGAGGGTCGTCGGTGGTGTTCGCCGAACGGATGACCGAGTGCGCGGCGGCGTTGAGCGAGTTCGTCGACTGGGACCTGTTCGCCGTGCTCGACGACCCGGCCGTCGTCGACCGGGTCGAGGTGGTGCAACCAGCCTGCTGGGCGGTGATGGTGTCACTGGCCGCGGTATGGCAGGCCGCCGGGGTCCATCCCGACGCGGTCGTCGGCCACTCCCAGGGCGAAATCGCCGCCGCGTGTATCGCAGGTGCGATCTCGCTGCAAGACGCCGCCCGGGTCGTGGCGTTGCGCAGTCGTCTGATCAGCCAGAGATTGGCGGGTCACGGCGCGATGGCATCGGTGACGTTGCCCGCTGATCAGATCGTCCTCGCTGACGGGGTTTGGATTGCCGCGCACAACGGCCCGGCCTCCACCGTCGTCGCCGGTGATCCGGACGCGGTGGAACAAATGCTCGGCGACCGGGTCCGGAAGATCGCGGTGGACTACGCCTCGCACACCCCACACGTGAAACAGATCCAGACCGAACTGCTCGACATCACCGCTGGCATCGGCTCGCACGCCCCGACTGTGCCGTGGTTCTCAACTGTCGACGGAGCGTGGGTCGACGGGCCGCTCGATCGGGACTACTGGTACCGCAACCTGCGTCAACCGGTCGGCTTCCACACAGCGGTGGAAACCTTGCAGGCGCTCGGTGAGACCGTGTTCGTCGAGGTCAGCGCCAGCCCGGTGCTGCTACCGGCCATGGACGACGCGGTCACCGTCGCCACCCTGCGCCGTGACGACGGAACCATCACCCGAATGCACACCGCGCTCGCCGAAGCCCACGTCCACGGCGTGAACGTCGACTGGCCGCACCTCATCGGCGACACCGGCCGGCGGACCCTCGACCTCCCGACCTATGCCTTCCAACACCACCGCTACTGGATCAGCGCGGCGACCGTCTCCCCCGGCGGGCTGCGGCATCCCCTGCTCGACACCCTCGTCGAGCTCCCGGGCACCGACGGCGTCGTGCTGACCGGGCGGGTCTCGCTGGCCACCCACCCCTGGCTGGCCGACCACCAGATCCGCGGCAACATCCTGCTGCCCGGCACCGCCTTCGTCGAACTCGTCACTCGCACCGCCGCCGAGGTCGGCCGCGATGTCATCGATGAACTCGTCATCGAGACACCACTCGTGCTCCCGGCCACCGGAAGCGTGCAACTCTCCGTGTCGGTCGCCGGCGACACAGTCACCGTGTACTCGAAGGAGGACGACACCAGCGACTGGACCCGACACGCCACCGCCACCATCAGCACCTCCCCGCCCACAGCCGTCCCGCCCGATGCCGTCGTCTGGCCGCCGGCCGAGGCCAAGCCGATCGACGTCACCGACTTCTACCCCCGGCTGACCGCCGACGGCTACCACTACGGACCCGCCTTCCAAGGCCTGCAAGCCGCATGGCGCCACCACAACACCATCTACGCCGACATCAGCCTCGCCGAAGCCCAAGCCCAGGACGCCACCCACTACGCCGTGCACCCCGCCCTGCTCGATGCCGCCCTGCACGCCTGCATGCTCCACGCCCCGGAAACCCAGCGGGAAGTGCGGCTGCCGTTCTCCTGGAACCAGGTGCGGGTCCACACCACCACCGGCCCGACCATGCTGCGCGCCGCGGTCACCCCCCAGCAGGACGGCTTCACCATCCGGCTGGCCGACGACACGGGCCGACCTGTCGCCACCATCGGGGCGCTGACCACCCGACCGGTCGCCGGGGAGTCCGACGACCTGTTCACCCTGACCTGGACCGAAGTCTCGGCCCCGGAGGGCGTGCCCGCATCCGACGTGGTGGTGTTCACCGCACACCCCGACGGCGACGACCCGCTGACCGAAGCTCGTGCCCTCACCACCCGAACCCTGCAGGCGATCAAAGACGGGCTCGCCTCGGACAGCACCGTGGTCGTACACACCGGGACCGGATTGGCCTCCGCGGCGGTCTCGGGTCTGATCCGGTCCGCGCAGTCCGAACATCCGGGCCGGTTCGTCCTGGTGGAAAGCAACGACCCCCTCGACCCGGCACACCTGAACGCAGCCACCGGGCTCGACGAACCCCGACTGCGGGTCACCGACGGCCGATGGGAAGCACCACGCCTCACCCGCGCACACCCCGGCCCGCTGACCATCCCCGACACCGAGACCTGGCAGCTGCAGCAACCCCGAAGCGGCACCCTGCAAGACCTCACCCTCACCGCGGTTCCGCAACGACCCCTGCAAGCCGGTGAGGTCCGCATCGCCGTCCGCGCCGCGGGGTTGAACTTCCGCGACGTTGTCGTGGCGCTGGGTATGGTCGACGACAACCGGTTGGCCGGTGGTGAAGCCGCCGGCATCGTCCTGGAAACCGGCCCCGGGGTGGACGACCTGTCCCCCGGTGACCGTGTCTTCGGCTTGGTCGAGGGCGGTTTCGGCCCGGTCGCGGTCACCCAGCGCCGGCTGCTGGCCACCATCCCGGAGCACTGGTCGTACACCACGGCGGCATCCATCCCGGTCGCCTTCGCCACCGCCTACTACGGACTGGTCGACCTCGCCGGCCTCAGCCAGGGCGAGTCGGTGCTGATCCACGCGGCCACCGGTGGTGTGGGTATGGCGGCCACCCAGATCGCCCGGCATCTGGGTGCGGAGGTCTACGCGACTGCGAGCGTC
>NZ_JBFBAA010000075.1:3682-5370 GCF_040682035.1 Actinoplanes sp. NPDC051470 | reverse complement strand
AACGTTTAGTCCGGCGGCGTCCTACTCTCCCACACCCTCCCGAGTGCAGTACCATCGGCGCTGGCAGGCTTAGCTTCCGGGTTCGGAATGAGACCGGGCGTTTCCCCACCGCTATGACCACCGAAACAACCATCAACAAACACAACCACACTCCCAAACCCATCCCCGCAGACGTGCCGGCTCGATGCCGGCCGCCCCCACGAGAATGCTGGGGTGGTTGTTTGCTGTGAATCACACAGTGGACGCTACGCATAATGTTTTCTGTATTAAGGGTGGTTAAGCCCTCGGCCTATTAGTACCGGTCAACTGAACCAGTTACCTGGCTTACATCTCCGGCCTATCAACCCAGTCGTCTAGCTGGGGGCCTTACCCACTCAAGGTGGTGGGATACCTCATCTCGAAGCAGGCTTCCCGCTTAGATGCTTTCAGCGGTTATCCCTTCCGAACGTAGCCAACCAGCCGTGCCCCTGGCGGGACAACTGGCACACCAGAGGTTCGTCCGTCCCGGTCCTCTCGTACTAGGGACAGCCCTTCTCAAGTATCCAACGCGCACGGCGGATAGGGACCGAACTGTCTCACGACGTTCTAAACCCAGCTCGCGTACCGCTTTAATGGGCGAACAGCCCAACCCTTGGGACCTGCTACAGCCCCAGGATGCGACGAGCCGACATCGAGGTGCCAAACCATCCCGTCGATATGGACTCTTGGGGAAGATCAGCCTGTTATCCCCGGGGTACCTTTTATCCGTTGAGCGACACCGCTTCCACACGCAAGTGCCGGATCACTAGTCCCGACTTTCGTCCCTGCTCGACCCGTCAGTCTCACAGTCAAGCTCCCTTATGTACTTACACTCAACACCTGATTGCCAACCAGGCTGAGGGAACCTTTGGGCGCCTCCGTTACCCTTTAGGAGGCAACCGCCCCAGTTAAACTACCCACCAGACACTGTCCCTCGACCCGATCAGGGCCGCAAGTTAGATACCCAAATCCAACAGAGTGGTATTTCAAGATTGCCTCCACCCGAACTGGCGTCCGAGCTTCACCGGCTCCCACCTATCCTACACAATTACATTCGGATACCAATGTCAAGCTATAGTAAAGGTCCCGGGGTCTTTCCGTCCTGCCGCGCGTAACGAGCATCTTTACTCGTACTGCAATTTCGCCGGGCCTGTGGTTGAGACAGTGGGGAAGTCGTTACGCCATTCGTGCAGGTCGGAACTTACCCGACAAGGAATTTCGCTACCTTAGGATGGTTATAGTTACCACCGCCGTTTACTGGCGCTTAAGTTCTCCGCCTCGCCCTCACGGGCTAACAGGTCCCCTTAACGTTCCAGCACCGGGCAGGCGTCAGTCCATATACATCGTCTTACGACTTGGCATGGACCTGTGTTTTTAGTAAACAGTCGCTTCCCCCTGCTCTCTGCGGCCATACCACGCTCCACCCGCACGGGGCTTCACGCGTCCGGCCCCCCTTCTCCCTAAGTTACGGGGGCAATTTGCCGAGTTCCTTAACCACAGTTCGCCCGTCGCCTCGGTATTCTCTACCTGACCACCTGTGTCGGTTTCGGGTACGGGCCGCTCGGAACATCGCTAGAGGCTTTTCTCGGCAGCATAGGATCACTGACTTCACCTGATACGGCTCGGCATCACGTCTCACCCTTCAATGCACCACGGATTTGCCTATGGTG
>NZ_JBFBAA010000075.1:0-3584 GCF_040682035.1 Actinoplanes sp. NPDC051470 | reverse complement strand
CGCTCCCCTCACCCAACCCGAAGGTCAGACTCAGTTCAGACAGTTAGCACAGCGGGGTTCGTCGTGGGCGCTCCTACGCGGGTACGGGAATATCAACCCGTTATCCATCGACTACGCCTCTCGGCCTCGCCTTAGGCCCCGACTTACCCAGGGCGGATCAGCCTGGCCCTGGAACCCTTGGTCATCCGGCGGAAGGGTTTCTCACCCTTCATTCGCTACTCATGCCTGCATTCTCACTCGTGCAACCTCCACGGCTAGGTCACCCTGCCGCTTCCCTGGTAGCACGACGCTCCCCTACCCATCCACACACCTGCACCCACCGGACCAAACCGGCAAGCAAAGTTAATATGTGAATGCCACAGCTTCGGCGGTGTACTTGAGCCCCGCTACATTGTCGGCGCGGAACCACTTGACCAGTGAGCTATTACGCACTCTTTAAAGGATGGCTGCTTCTAAGCCAACCTCCTGGTTGTCTAAGCGACCCCACATCCTTTTCCACTTAGCACACGCTTAGGGGCCTTAGCTGGTGATCTGGGCTGTTTCCCTCTCGACTACGAAGCTTATCCCCCGCAGTCTCACTGCCGCGCTCTCACTTACCGGCATTCGGAGTTTGGCTGATTTCGGTAAGCTTGTAGGCCCCCTAGACCATCCAGTGCTCTACCTCCGGCAAGAAACACACGACGCTGCACCTAAATGCATTTCGGGGAGAACCAGCTATCACGGAGTTTGATTGGCCTTTCACCCCTAACCACAGGTCATCCCCCAACTTTTCAACGTTGGTGGGTTCGGTCCTCCACGCAGTCTTACCCACGCTTCAACCTGCCCATGGCTAGATCACCCCGCTTCGGGTCTAGAACACGCGACTAAAAACGCCCTATTAAGACTCGCTTTCGCTACGGCTACCCCACCCGGGTTAACCTCGCCACGTGCCACTAACTCGCAGGCTCATTCTTCAAAAGGCACGCCATCACCCCAACAAGGAGGCTCTGACGGATTGTAGGCGAACGGTTTCAGGTACTATTTCACTCCCCTCCCGGGGTACTTTTCACCATTCCCTCACGGTACTCGTCCGCTATCGGTCATCGGGAAGTATTCAGCCTTACCAGGTGGTCCTGGCAGATTCACAGCAGATTACAGGAGTCCGCTGCTACTCGAGAACACCACAAAGAGGTCCAGAATTTTCGCTTACGGGGCTCTCACCCTCTACGGCCGGCTTTCCCACACCGTTCAACTAACCCAGGACTTTATAACTCTTCACCACACTGTCAGATGCGATAAGTGGGTCTCACAACCCCGACTGTGCAACCCCTGACAGGTATCACACACAACCGGTTTAGGCTAGATCCGCTTTCGCTCGCCACTACTCACGGAATCACTGTTGTTTTCTCTTCCTACGGGTACTGAGATGTTTCACTTCCCCGCGTTCCCCCCAACCACCCTATGAATTCAGGTGGCGGTAACAGCACATGACTGCTGCTAGGTTTCCCCATTCGGACACCCTGGGATCACAGCTAGGTTGACAGCTCCCCCAGGCCTATCGCGGCCTCCCACGTCCTTCATCGGCTCCCGATGCCAAGGCATCCACCGTTCGCCCTTGACAACTTAAACACCTACAGAAAACAAGATGCTCGCGTCCACTGTGCAATTCTCAACCAACAACCAACCCACAACCACCACGCCCAACACCAAACCCCAACCCGAAAGCCGAGCGGTATGAAGGACCAGGTCATGCCTGGAAAGAAGAACTGAAACAACAACCCCCGGGAGAAACCCTCACCGGACACCCGCCTCACGGCCGGCCTGGTTGTTCCTTCAGGACCCAACAGGGTGCTCATCACCGGTGTCCAGCCGCACCACCGCCCGCTCCGCCCACGACCCTCACGGGCCTGGTGTACTAGAGCTGGTGGCCGTTGCCGGCACCGATTAACCAGTGTCTCCGCCTATGAGCACCCCAACCCCACGGTGATGGGGGTTGCGGGCTACTGACCACCTTTCGGCGGTGAGTTGCTCCTTAGAAAGGAGGTGATCCAGCCGCACCTTCCGGTACGGCTACCTTGTTACGACTTCGTCCCAATCGCCAGCCCCACCTTCGACGGCTCCCTCCCTTACGGGTTAGGCCACCGGCTTCGGGTGTTGCCGACTTTCGTGACGTGACGGGCGGTGTGTACAAGGCCCGGGAACGTATTCACCGCAGCGTTGCTGATCTGCGATTACTAGCGACTCCGACTTCACGGGGTCGAGTTGCAGACCCCGATCCGAACTGAGACCGGCTTTTTGGGATTCGCTCCACCTCACGGCATCGCAACCCTTTGTACCGGCCATTGTAGCATGCGTGAAGCCCTGGACATAAGGGGCATGATGACTTGACGTCATCCCCACCTTCCTCCGAGTTGACCCCGGCAGTCTTCGATGAGTCCCCGCCATAACGCGCTGGCAACATCGAACGAGGGTTGCGCTCGTTGCGGGACTTAACCCAACATCTCACGACACGAGCTGACGACAGCCATGCACCACCTGTCACCGGCCCCGAAGGACCCCACATCTCTGCGAGTTTTCCGGCGATGTCAAACCCAGGTAAGGTTCTTCGCGTTGCATCGAATTAATCCGCATGCTCCGCCGCTTGTGCGGGCCCCCGTCAATTCCTTTGAGTTTTAGCCTTGCGGCCGTACTCCCCAGGCGGGGCGCTTAATGCGTTAGCTGCGGCACAGAGAACCGGAGAGGCCCCCCACACCTAGCGCCCAACGTTTACAGCGTGGACTACCAGGGTATCTAATCCTGTTCGCTCCCCACGCTTTCGCTCCTCAGCGTCAGTATTGGCCCAGAGACCCGCCTTCGCCACCGGTGTTCCTCCTGATATCTGCGCATTTCACCGCTACACCAGGAATTCCAGTCTCCCCTACCAAACTCTAGCCTGCCCGTATCGACTGCAAGCCCGCGGTTGAGCCGCGGGTTTTCACAGTCGACGCGACAAGCCGCCTACGAGCTCTTTACGCCCAATAAATCCGGACAACGCTCGCGCCCTACGTCTTACCGCGGCTGCTGGCACGTAGTTGGCCGGCGCTTCTTCTGCAGGTACCGTCACTCTCGCTTCGTCCCTGCTGAAAGAGGTTTACAACCCGAAAGCCGTCATCCCTCACGCGGCGTCGCTGCATCAGGCTTCCGCCCATTGTGCAATATTCCCCACTGCTGCCTCCCGTAGGAGTCTGGGCCGTGTCTCAGTCCCAGTGTGGCCGGTCGCCCTCTCAGGCCGGCTACCCGTCGTCGCCTTGGTAGGCCATCACCCCACCAACAAGCTGATAGGCCGCGAGCCCATCCCAGACCGAAAAACTTTCCACCAACCCCCATGCAGGAGAAGGTAATATCCGGTATTAGCCCCCGTTTCCGAGGGTTATCCCAAAGTCCAGGGCAGGTTACTCACGTGTTACTCACCCGTTCGCCGCTCGAGTACCCCGAAGGGCCTTTCCGCTCGACTTGCATGTGTTAAGCACGCCGCCAGCGTTCGTCCTGAGCCAGGATCAAACTCTCCAACAAAATCTAGAGATATTTCAAATCCCAGCAACAAACAATCTTGTTGCCAAAGGAAT
>NZ_JBFBAA010000074.1:0-5875 GCF_040682035.1 Actinoplanes sp. NPDC051470 | reverse complement strand
GTCAAACTTTTCCGCAACACTTCCCCGAACCCATCGCCTTAGGCCCGCTTACACGTCTGCGAATCTTCCCGGATTTGTGGGAATTCGCGGCTAATTCACGTCCGTAGACGCAACCGTTGCAAACATGATGGTCGCAGCAAGCAAATCATTCCGCGCAAATTCTTCTTGCGGGGTGCCTGCGCTTTCCGCCAACACCGTTCGGCGGTGTTGTATTACCTGCACCATGTTTTTCATGACGCGGTCCTTCTTGGTGGTCCGGGCCAGCTCGGCTTGCGTGGGTGGGTTTGTTGCCTTCGCGGCTTCGACGCTGTAGTGCCCCTGGACCCCGGTGTTCATGACTGTGCATGAGCCAGCTATCAAGGCGACCAGCACGGTTGCCGCTGCCCCGAGCTTGGCTGCTCCGAGGGTGCCTGACCGGCTGATGATAGCGGCGTTGACCGTTCCGCCACGCTGAATCCAAGCAGCCTGTACGGCCGTATCGGTGTGCTTCGCGGCTTGGGTGCCGCGCCTACGTCGTGCCACGCGTACAAGGATCTCACAGGCGATGTCAAGCATCGGCTGACTGTGATCTCCCTACGGCTTTTGAACGGAGGTGTCCAAAGTGGCAGACCGTAAACCGGCAGCCGTGAAGCTCCTACACGGCAACCCCGGCAACCGGGATATCACCTCGTCGGCTACCTCCACGACGGGTGCCCCTCGGCCCCCGGCCGACCTGAAGGGTGAGGCTTTCGCTGAGTGGTGCCGGATCACTGGCTACCTGTCTCGCGTGGGCCAGATCGAAGCGGTGGACTACGCGGCCCTGACGGTGTACTGCTGCGCCTGGGCGATGTTCGATGACGCTCGACGGCTGATGGACGAACACGGCCCCGTGGTTATGGGTCGTGATGGTGGCCTAGTGAAGAACCCTGCGGCTCAGGTGATGCGGGACGCCTCAGACACGATGCTGAAGTTCGGTGGCCGGTTTGGGTTCACTCCGAAGGACCGTCAGAACATGGGGCTCACGTCGGGCGAGCCTGACGACGATGACCTTGAGTCGGCCCTGGCCGGCTGATCGGCTAGTGAAACTGAACCACGGACATAAAGCTCAGCACGATTGCGAGCGGAATCAGTGCCAGCAGTCCGGCTCTCAGCAGTGCCTTCCACCGCCTAGACCGGGCTTCCTCGGGCGGTACTGGCGTCCGCGTGGGTACACGACTGTCTTTGCGTCGCCACCAGATCGTGAGGGTTAGCGCGGTCCAGCCAGCTATGGCACCGGCAATCGAAGCGACTTGATCAGCCTTACTCAGGTCCACACTGGCCCCCTAGCAACGCTCCAGGCACGCGACAACCCCTAGTTGAGGTTGTCGTGGCCTGGCGGCCGGTCGAACCAGTGCTGATTGCGGAAGGTACCAGGCTCACCAGCCTGGGCGGCGATGATCGCCTGTAGCCGTTCCTCTTCGTTCACCTCGGCGCGGACCGCACGGGCTTGCAACGTCGGGTCCGTCTCGGCCAGGTGAGCGAACAGCTCGTCAATCGGAACCTGTCGCGGTTCCTCGTCGCCGGTCATACCGGCAAGCGTACGGCAGTACGCAACTCAATCAATGGGGTAGAGGCTCCGGCGTTTACACGTCCGGTTCCGGCTTTGGGCGGACGGAGTAGGACACAGCCCGCTGAGCCTCCCCCTTTCCTTCTTCTAATTCAACAGGGGGTGATTCGTGCTGAACCCGTATGGGCCGGCCGAACACCCCGAAACGGTGTTTGGCTGGGACGAGTCCCGAGCCAACCGGGTAGCGAAGTTCATTGAGGGCTTCATCGTCCACACCAAGGGACGGCACGCCCGCTCCCCGTTCCTGTTAGCCGAGTGGCAAAAAGAAGAAATCATCCGCCCCCTATACGGGACGGTGGCTCTCGATGACCAGTACAACGAATGGGTTCGCCAGTATCGGATTGCGTGGCTTGAGATGGCCCGCAAGAACGGTAAAAGCGAAATCCTGAGTGCGCTCGCTCTCTATCATCTGATCGCGGATGGTGAAGAATCCGCAGAGGTTTACTCCGTAGCGGCCGACCGGGATCAAGCTTCCCTTGTCTACAACACCGCTAAGCGAATGGTTGAGCTGTCCCCCGCGTTGAGTAAGCGCATCGAGATTATCGATTCACGTAAGCGGCTGGTGTTCGCGAAGACGAATAGTTTCTATCAGGTGTTGCCGGGGGACGCTGCTGGCGCCCTCGGAACAAACCCGTCTGCTGTCCTTTTCGATGAGGTGCTAACCCAGCGGGACAGGCACCTGTGGGATTCCCTCCGTCAGGGCTTTGGTACCCGTAAAGAGCCTCTGCTGATTGCCGCCACTACGGCAGCTTATACAACGGCTGCTTTCGCGCTTGCTGAGCATGAGTACGGGGAGCTGCTACAGCGCGACCCGAACAAAGACCCTTCCCGGTTCGTGTTCATGCGGAACGTCCCTCGGGACTGGAATTGGGAAGACGAAGGGCAACCGCCTTCGCCTCACTTCCCGAAGGGTACGGGCTGGTATCTCGCCAACCCCGCGCTTGGCGACTTCCTGAACATCAACAACCTTCGTGCCGAAGCGAAGGAAGCCGCGGAGAAGCCGTCAGCTCAAAACTCATTCCGAGTCTTCCGACTCAATCAGTGGGTCAGCCAGGCTGAACGCTGGCTCGACATGTCCGTTTGGGATGCCAACGGGACTGCCCCTGTGCTGCGGGACCAGCTCCGTGGACGTGAGTGTGTCGCCGGGTTGGACCTGGCGTCAACGCAGGACTTCACGGCGTGGGTGCTCGTGTTCAAGGGCTCCCCCACGGACGCCACAGCGGACGGCTACACGGTCCTCCCCCACTTCTTTGTTCCTCGGCCGGCCATCCAAGCCAGGTCGAATATGCGGGACCGGATGGAGCAGTGGGAGCGTGAAGGGTTCCTCACTGTCACCGATGGCGTGGTCACTGACTATGACGTGATCGCCGGATGGGTGGAAGCGGACGCTTCCGACTTCCGTATCCGGCTGCTCGGCTACGACCCTTGGAACGCAACTCACCTGATTAGCCAGCTTGAGGACCGGGGCCAAACCACGGTGAAGGTGCCTCAGACGGCACCTCGCCTGAATGACCCGTGTAAGGCCATTGAGTCTTCGTTGGCTGAGCGTCGGCTTTGGCACGGTGCTAATCCGGTGTTGCGGTGGATGGCTGACAACGTCGAGTTGGAGATTACCGGGGACGGCTTGATGAAGCCGTCACGGAAAAGGTCGGGCGAGAAGATCGATGGCATAGCCGCTCTCGCTACCGCAATCTTTTGCGCGCTCATTCCCTTGGAGGAAGAGACGCATGTCGAGTTCATTTCGTTTGACGAATCCGTACGGGAGGGGGTTACCACCGATGAAGAACGTGACGCGCTTTCTGAGTTCCTGGAAGCCTGGAACGACGAAGACGATTAACGTGGCCCGCGGCTTCGCGCGCAAGCATTCGGCTAACACCCTTCAGGTTTCCGGCTTAGCCTGTATCGCCGCTGGTGGTTTCGTCATTGCTCTTTGGCTCGGCCTGTTCATGGCCGGGGCATTCCTTTGTCTGATTGGCTGGGCGGTTGACGACTCGTGACCCTGTTTAAACGGATCGAGCGGCGAGCGTTCGTCGGGGGTTCACGATCCGATTGGGCCACTGACGTTGAGAAGCCCGCTCAGCCGACCTCGGCCGGCCGGGACATCAACCCGGACAAGGCTCGTCAGCTCGTCGCCGTGTGGGCGTGCCAATCGCTGATCGCTGACGGGATCGCTTCCCTTCCTATCGACGTGATCCGTAAGGAGAAGCGGCGAGGCAGGCGCATCCCTGTTGATCCTCCGAAGTGGCTTGAGTCCCCGAACCCGTTCGACACCCCGTACACGTTCTGGCACAAGGTGGTGACCTCCCTGCTCGGGGAGGATGGGAACGCGTACATCCGGACCGTGCGGGACGGCGAAAAGATCATCAGCGTGTGGGCTCTCGATCCCGCTATGTGCGACGTGGATGAAGAGTCCGGAACCCCGATTGTGCACGTCAACGGTGAGGCTCGCGGCCCGGAAGACGTGATGCACATTCCGGCGTTCACGGTTCCGAGTCAACGAGCTGGGCTCTCGGTCATCGACTATGCCCGCGAGGCGATCGGCCTGGGCTTGGCTGCCGAAGAGTTCGGAGCACGGTTCTTCTCGCAGGGGACCACGATGGCTGGGGTCATCGAGCACCCTGGCAACCCGAAGTCCGGTGAGGTCGCGGTGCTGGCCCGGATGCTCCGCAAGAGCCACGCCGGGTTGAAGAAGAGTCACGCGGTTGGTGTCCTGACCGGTGGTGCAACGTGGAAGTCCATCAGCATCACCCCTGAGCAAGCTCAGTTCCTGGAGACCAGGCGATTTCAGAACATCCAGATTGCTCAGCTCTATCGGGTGCCCCCGCACATGATTGACCCCTCGGTCCAATCCTCGTGGGGTACAGGGGTTGAGGAACAGAACGCGTTCTTTGCCGAATACACCCTCGTTCCTTGGCTTACTCGGCTGGAACAGGCATTCTCGCGGCTGCTCCCCAATGGGCAGTCGATGAAGTTCAACGTCAACGCGAAGCTTCGCGCGAAGATCGTTGAACGCTTTCAGGCATACGTCCAGGCCGTCAACAACGGCATCATGAGTCTTGACGAGGTTCGAGCGCTCGAAGACATGGAGCCGATTCCGGGCGGCAAGGGCAAGGCACACGTTCGGCCCTTGAATGTCGCTGAGATCGGCAAGGAACCCCCGAAGCAAGAGCCGGCCGAACCGGCGGACGGGGATGATGTGCCGGAGGGTGATCCCCCGGCCGAGGATAAGGGGACAGATGACAACGACGCTTGAGCGTCGGGTTTTCCTATCCGAGGTTGAGACTCGCACAGCCGGTGAAGGCAAGCGAGTTATTCACGGGTACGCGTACAAATTCAATGCGAAGTCTCAGAACCTTGGCGGTTTCCGGGAGCAGGTCTTCACGGGCGCTGGTAAGGATTCGATCGAAGCGGATGACATCCGCGCTCTCATGAACCATGACGCGAACCTGATCCTCGGCAGGAACCGGGCTGGAACCCTCCGCATGACGGAGGACTCAACGGGCCTTGAGTACGAGATTGATGCGGACGAGCGTCAGTCGTATGTCAGGGACCTTCTGATTGCGCTTGAACGTAAGGACGTGGACCAGTCGTCTTTCGGGTTCGTCGTTAACCCGGATGGTGAGAAGTGGTCCCTTGACGAGGATGAAACTCCCCTTCGGACTCTCACGAGTATCCGACTGTTCGATGTGTCGCCGGTGACGTACCCGGCGTACCTGTCATCTGAGTCTGGCGTCAGTAAGCGTGCGCTCGACATGGCAGCGAGTATGCGTGCTGTCGAGGTAGCTCCGCTGTGGATTCCTGAACCGACCGCAGTTCCGGTTGATCCCCGGCTAGCACTTCACATTCTGCGCGGCTAGAAGCCCCGACAGATAGCCCCGGCCCTTTGGGTTCGGGGCTTTTTTCATGCCCTTTTTTCGGGGCTTCTCTCAAAGGAGTTCATCACTTAATGGATTTTATCGCGGCGGCTAACGCTGCCCTTGTTGCTCGTGCGGGTATCGCGGAGCAGCGGAAGGCCGTTCTTGACGACACCACTCTTTCGGATGCTGAGAAGCGGACCCGGTGGGAGTCGATGGACGCTGACATGCAGCGTCTTGAGGACGAGGCTCGCGGTCACGTGAATGCGGCTGACAGTGAGGTTCGGGCTGCCGATCTGAACGAGCAGGCGGCGGCTCTGACTAGCCGGGGTGGTAAGCGTTCGGCCGGCACGGACCGGAACGAGGCTCAGGAGCTGCGAGATCTCGCGACCGGTAAGCGGGACACGGTTGACTTTGACCTGCGTACGGCTCAGTC
>NZ_JBFBAA010000073.1:0-9593 GCF_040682035.1 Actinoplanes sp. NPDC051470 | reverse complement strand
TCGCGCGTGACCTGCGTGCGGAAGGTGCCCGCACGATGAGCTCCTTGGGACTCGACGACCTGACGGCCGAGCAGCTACTGAGCCTTTGACGACAGACACCAAGCAAGTCGTTCAACCTCTCCGGCCGAGCTCCAGTGTCGCCGGACGGCGAACCCACCACGCCATCAAGGTAACCACGACGAGTGACAGCTGGCGTGCCGGCCGCGGCAAGCTACGCGACCAAACGCGCGTTGTATGGCCGGGTAGCGACGGCGCATTGCTGCGCCGCCGCCCCCTCAGAACCGGACGTGCACGATTTCCATGCATCCGGCTCAAGCAAGCCCTATGGGTCGCTGGCGTGCAGTTTGCTGGTCTGCCTTTTGCCGGTGGCCCGGCGGTGGCAGTGGGTGTGGAGCAGACGGAGTCGCGGATCGTGGAGGCTGTCGTCCTGTCGTAGGCTGATGGCGTTGTGGTCCATCGCTTTCCGCAGGCCGCCGTACCACTGTTCCCATTCTCGCGGGGTTTGTGGCGGGCGGTCGGCGTGCAGGAGGAACTCGCCGCAGTGGCTGCACCGGCCCTGCTGGCTGTCGAGCAGCTGTTGGGTGGTGCGATCGACTGGGGGTTGCATCCTCGGGCGTCGCCGACGAATGGTCCAGTAGTCGGTCAGTGCCGCGTCGTCAGGCGATGCGGTGCCGGGGACCATCTGGTGCCGCACGATCCTGGTCCAGGTGAATTTCTGCAGGTAGGCGCCGCTGTCGCGGTCACCGAAGACCCACCGATCTCGCCTGGACTTGTTGAACATGCCGAAGTAGCGGGCGACGACCCAACTCGTCGGCTTGTTCGGGTGGCTGTGTCTGGCCCATTTGTAGACCAGTTTCCACAGGTAATGGTCCAGCGCGTTGAAGATCTCGCTGGACACCACCGTCCGGTAGTAGGCCGCCCAGCCCCGGATGATCGGGTTGAGCCGGGCGATCACCGCGGCGACATTGCTGCCGCGCAGTGCACGCACCTCGGTGCGTAGCCGTTCCGGATCCGTCTGAGCGCCGTCTTGCTCGGTTTGATCAGCAGCAGGCCGCGGTAGCGGCGGACATTGAATCCGAGGAAGTCGAAGCCCTCGTCGAGGTCGACCACCCGGGTCTTGTCCTCGTTGAACGCTAATCCTCGCGGTGTCAGCCACGCGGCCAGCCGGGCTTTGACCTGCATCGCCTCGTCCCCGGTGCGGCACAAAGCGACGAAATCGTCGGCGTATCTGATCAGTACCGGGCTGCCCGGGACACTGGCCGCGCCGTCGTTTCCGACGGTGCGGTAGCGGGCCCCGCGGCGTCTTCCATCCCGTGCAACGCGACGTTCAACAACAGCGGGCTGACCACCCCGCCCTGAGGAGTTCCTTCCTCAGTCGGGGTGAATCGGCCCTGCTCGACCACCCCAGCACGCAGCCAGTCCTCGACCTGTTCCCTGGCCGGGAACCCGCCGAGCTGGCCGAGCAAATGGTGATGGTCGATGCGGTCGAACGCCGCTCTCAGGTCCGCGTCCAGCACCCACCGCCGGGCCGGGTTAGGGCCTTTGACGGTGCTGAAGATGGCCTGGATCGCGTCCTGACAGCTGCGTCCGGGCCGAAACCCATACGATCTCGGCTCGAACCGGGCTTCCCATTCCGGCTCCAACGCGGCCGTCACCCGGGCCTGCAAGACCCGGTCGACGATCACGGGGATACCGAGCGGCCGGCGTCGGCCGTCCGCCTTCGGGATATACACCCGTTTGACCGGGCGGGCTTGCCAGGGCTGCTGCCGGCGCTGAACAGCGTCCACCAGCGCGGCTTTGTCCTGGCCGTCAAGGACGATCCTGCCGTCCACGCCCGCCGTCACACGTCCAGCGTTGATCTCCGTGACCCGCCGGACCGCCAGTAGCGTGTTCGACCGGGAGCGGAGCATCAACTTCTGCAGATTCCGGACCCGCTTGTGGTCCTGCACCTGCGACGCCGTGAAGATCCTCTGCCGCAGACGCCGTACGTGATCCTCGCAGCCACGCCAGTCGATCGCGTGCCAGTCGAGGACGTCCTCCGGTCCGTTCACCGTCACGGCCGTGGCCGCAACGGTGTCCAACTTGTCCTTCGGTTCCAGCCTCGTCGTCATCATCTCTTTCACGGGCTCACCTGACCCGCGTCAGCCAGCTTTCGCCGCCGGGCACCCAGGCCCGGTATCCGGCCAGTTATCCGAGAACCGCTGGTAGAAGGACCAGCATCTCCGTCTCGGTTTCCTGTCGCCTTTCTGCCACCGGCATTCGCTTCTCGGGTCATCCTGTTCCCGCCGAGGAATTGGGCCTTCCTCACGGTCGGCTTACCACCCACCAACAGGCGGGTGGACCCCGTCGGGGTTTCCACGTTCCACACTCACGAGTTACGACCGGGTTGGGTGCCCTCTCTACCCCGGGGACCAGCGGTGCTCTCCTGACCGAATGCCGTGCCCGGCCAGCGCCTGCCGCCTCACAGCGGCCCGTCCCAACACCCCGCTCGAACATCCCATCGCGCGGGGCCACTATTCACGGAGCATCAACGAGGGTTCACGCGATTCACCCGTCCGGTCTGCCCCTCACCCGTGACCTCCACGATGGGAAGGAGATCCTTCGGCTTTCCCCCGGGCTTCGCACCCCGCCGTTACCAGCGACGCACGCCAGGGAAGGGGCCAGGCAGCAAGCACGTGCCCAGGACTACACCACCGACATCACGCCGGTCCTCCTAACTGCGAGTCCACTCGCAAAGTGCGACCTCGTGTCGCAACGGCAGGTAAGTGCATCTGATCTGGGCAGGTGATGGCCCTGTCTCGCCGAGGGCTGTATCGCTCCGTGCTGAAGTTGCACATCAAGATACGGATCGTGCTGTGTCGACTTCACTGGGTTTTGTTGCCGGAGCGGAGCGCTGGCTATCTCCGCGGTTCTGGACACCGTTTCAACGCCACTTTCAGCACCGCATGATCGTCGGAGGATTCCGTGTCCACGACTTTCGACACCAGCGGGCGGCGCGTCGTTGAAGCTCACCCGGGTGAGCGTGCTTCACGTACTGATGGGCTGAGTCATTACCAGGGTGGGGATCGGCGGAGGCACGCCGCGTCGAGGACGTCGGCTCGGAGAGAACCTCTAGAGTCGTTGGCCATGAGCGTCGGCATCGAGGTCGTACAGGACGTCACCGAGGACTTGGTCAAAGCGTTCGGACGGCTGCTGCCACAGCTATCGCGATCGGCTCGGCCTCTGGATGGTGCGGCCCTGCGTGCCCTCGTCGAGTGGCAAGGGAACAGGCTGCTCATCGCCCGGATTGGTGACGAGATCGTCGGCACGCTGACGTTGGTCACGTTCCCGATCCCCACTGGCCTGCGGGCATGGATCGAGGATGTCGTGGTGGACGAGGCGGCTCGCGGTCATGGTGTCGGCGCAGCTCTGACACAGGCGGCTATCGAGCTCGCCCGAGCTGACGGGGCGAGAACTGTCGACCTGACGTCACGGCCGGCACGCGAGGCAGCGAACCGGCTTTACGAGAAGCTCGGCTTCCAGCTGCGGGACTCGAAGGTGTATCGACTCGATAGCTAGCAGCCGGTGAGCGCGACAGACCCTCGTGGGTCCATCAGGATCGGCAGGACAGACCCTCGTGACGTGGAGTTTGTCCGCCATTTTCGACACCACGGGAGGTGGACGCTCGATCGGATGGACTCGATGTCCGCGAGTTTCGACACCACCCGGGGCGGTGGGAACATCGGCTGACCCGAGACGGAGGCGATCCTCGAACTCTGCGAGGAGTTCTTCGCCAGCACCGGCCCAGCCGCCCGCCACGAGCTCGACACAATCTTGCGCGCCCACGACATCACCGGCGGCCCTGGCTGGCTGATCGACATGCTCGTGCTCACCCGCATGCGTCTGCCAAACGCCGCCAGCCAAACCCGGACAGCGGGGGAAGTGCAGTCAAAACTCGCGGAGATTGATCAACGATCGAACCGATCAATGGAGTCAGAACTCACGAGCCGCTGGTGTCGATAGTCGGCTCTGGCGCAGAAGGTGTGATCGATCCTGTGGTCTTCACCTCTCCGTGTCGGTGCCGTCAGCCCGGTGTGGCTAGCCTGAATGGATGTCCGACCTGACGTGTAGCGGCCAGCGCGGCGCGCATGCGGTCTATCCGGGAACTTTCGACCCCTTCACTGCCGGGCATGCGGATGTCGTGGACCGGGTGCGGCGCTTGTTCGATCGAGTCACCGTGCTTGTGGCGGTGAACGGGGATAAGCAACCAGCTGCGACGCTGGAGCAGCGGTTGGAGGCCCTTCGCTGCTTGTTCCCGGCGAACTGGAGCAATGTGGCGGTGGCGGCGTGGGCGGGGCTGACAGCCGAGTTCTGTCATGAGCACCGGACCGGCGTAATCGTCCGCGGCGTTCGGAACCCCACCGATCTACGGCACGAGTCTCAACTGGCGGCGATGAACGAGGACATGGGTATCACGACGTTGTTAATCCCGGCGCGTCCTGGATTGGCGACGGTGTCCTCCACGGCGATGCGTGCCCTTCGGGCCTGATCGGGCTTATCTGGTCAGGAGCACGCGCTTGCGGAGGAGATCGAAGCCTGCTCGGCCATACATCTGCCGTTTGAGCATCTTGATCCGGTTGACGTTGCCTTCGACCGGCCCGGAGCTGAAGGGCAAGCTCAGGCCAGCAGTGACCGCGGCGAGGTCGGCGGTCAGACCGGTGGCGAAGCGACTGATGCCGGGCAATGCCGCCTGCTCGGCTGCGGTGATCCACGCAGTGAGACGTTCGCCGTGCAGATGGGTCATCATGTCAGCGAAGGAGCGGACCAGTTCGACAGCGGATCGCAGTTCTGGGCAGCGATCCAGGATCTGCTGAAGCTGCTCGGTGTCGCGGTCGATGAGGTTGTCCGGGTGCCGGCGGATCCATCCCGTCACCTGCCGCACCGACCGCGGGCGCGGTGTCGTCGTCAGGTCGGGTTTGCTGCGGTACTGCTCGACGAACCTCCGGAGGATTGGGTAGCTGCCGGTGAAGCCCCGGGCGGTGATCTCGCGATACAGGGCGCTGACTTTGACCCGGCCCTCGCCGATGCGGCGCAGTAGATAGGGCTTGAACGGATCGACCAGGCTCGGTCGTGGCCTCTGTCCGACCACGAGCTCCTGCCAAGTGGCGGCGTGGGCATACTTCGAAACGGTCTTGTGGGACCAGCCGAGGTGCCGGGCGATCTGCCGGAAGCCAGCACCTTGCGCCAGCAACTCGTGGACCAGGGCGTGATGGGCGCGGCGGCGTTCGGCCATCGCCCCGGTCGGCTCGGCGGCCACCGCCTCGGCGGGCTCGCCGGGGGTGTCGATCGGTTCGGCGAGGCAGTGCTTATGCCGGGCGACGGTCTTTTCCACGGCGGTGGCAAGATTCTGCCAGAGGTGGAACCGGTCGGCGACCTGCACCGCCTCCGGCGCGGCGGTCCGGGCTGCCTCGGCGCAGGCGCTGGCCCGATCTCGGCAGATCACCACCGGTCCCGGGTGTTCTTGCAGCCAGACTGTCAGGGGTTCGGCATCCCGGCCGACCAAGACATCTACGACCCTGCGGTTCTCGCAGTCGATCAGCACGGTGCCGTAGTGGTGGCCACGCTTGATCGCGAAGTCATCGACTCCCAGCACGGCGATGTCACCGACGGGAGGATCAGGCAACGTACGAACCAGGCGAATGAGACGATCACGGCCGGTCGGCATGCCCAACGACGCGGCCAGCCGGGCACCTGCCCGCCCAGCGAGCGCGAGCCCGATCGCCGTCAGCACCCGCCGAAGCCCTTCGCTCACTCGTGACCAGCGCCGGGTCAGCCCGTCAACCTGCTCGACAAAGGTCTTACTCCGGCAGCCCGGGTTGTCGCAGAAGAACCGTCGCACCTTCAACGAAATCCGTACCGGCCGCCCGGCAACTGGCGTGTCCGTCAAGGTCCGTCCATAACGCGAATGCACCCGGGACGACGACTTCAAGCAGGCCGGGCAGGTGCCTCGATCACCGCGCACGGCGGCGGTGAAGACAACTTCGGCGCCCGACCGCACCTCCTCGATCTCGATACCGGCCAGGTGCGGAAGAAGTTGCTCGACGGCATCACACAGCCGGACAACGACTCATCGGCCGACGTCCATCACACTTTCTGCGCCAGAGCCCGATAGTCGCGGGCAGAGTCAGAGCGCCGTAGGCGTGGCACGAGCCCACCCGCTACGCCCTCGTGTACTCGGTAACCGGCGCGCTCGCCCCCACGACCGCCGCGAACGCCCAAGGCCTGGCCCGGCTTATCGGAGCCAACCGGGCACAACTGCTCCACAGCCTCGAACGACCCAGGTCGACCACCCAGCTCACCGCTATCTCCGGTCTTCCGATGGGCGCCGTCGGCAACCACCTCAAGGTGATGCTCGATGCCGGCCTCGTCGACCGTCGCCGCGCCGGACGCGAGGTGCTCTACTGGCGCACGGCTCTGGGCGACTCGCTGGCAGCGACCGCCAACCACGTCGCGGACCGCTCCCCGACGTGGCCAGGCCGGTCAACGTAACGCTCGAGGGCTCGCGGAGATACTCGATCTCGCATTGCGCCAGATCCGGATGGCCTTGTCGATGGCTGGCGTCAGCTTGCGGCTGTGTCCTGAAGTGCCGTCGCGAGCATGTCTCGGGTCTCTTCGTCGAACGCGACGAGAAGGATTTGGTGGACGGCGGTGGGTGTCGAGCGGATGGTGTTGATCGCGATGGGCGCGGCGTCGCCTGGCGGGAAGCCGTAGACGCCGGTAGCGATCGCCGGAAAGGCGACTGTCCGGGCCTGTAGTTCGTCAGCGACCTGCAAGCTGCGCTGGTAGCAGGCGGCCAGGACGTCGGCCTCGTCGTAGCCGCCGCCCTCCCAGACAGGACCGACGGTATGAATGATGTGCCGCACGGGCGGGTTCAAGTCGAACGCGGGGGTGGCTTTCGCGTCGCCCGGATCGCAGGGGGCGATGGCCGCGCCGGCTTGTGACAGCCGCGGGCCAGCAGCCCGGTGGATGGCGCCGTCAACCCCGCCACCGCCAAGCAGAGACTCGTTGGCGGCCGTCACGATAGCGTCTACCTGCTGACGGGTGATATCGCCGAGAACGACTTCGATCGTGGTCATGACTGATGTTGGCACTACCGTGCCCTGCCCCGCGTCGATGGGTGCGGGCAAGACGAGAAGCCGCCGTACACGATCAGCGGCATATCCGGATGTCATGCTGCGAACTGCGCGAAGCGCGGGTGCTGTTGGCCGCGCTGTGACCTTGTATGCAGGAGTGTCGCTGTCCGCGTCGTCGATGCCCGGCGGCCCTGGCGGCAATGCGTCATCCGATCCAGATGTTGATCACGGTGTCGGCGTGTGGCGCGGCTACCGGTACGCCCTCGCCCGCGTAGATCTCCAGCTCTCCGACGAGCCCGCTGAGGACGTGCAGCACGACGCTGACATCGCCGCCGCCAGACGCGGACACGGCGAAGTAGTCGTCACGACCGGTGTCGCTGAGCCGCGCAACCGCCGTTGCGGGCACCTGTGGTCCCTCGGTGCGCAGTCCGACCGACGCGCAGCCACAGTCGCAGGTGGACACGACGCGCACCGTCGCGATCTGTTCGCTGAGGCTCGGGACATCAGCGAACGTCACCAGCCGGGCCATCAACGCATGCTCGGCCTCGGTGAGCGCCCGCGGTCGTGGCAGCTCGACGAGCGTCGGAACCGACTCGGTCACCGCCTCACGGTAGCGCTATGCCGGTCGCGGACAGCACCGGTATCCCGTCCCGACGAGCGGGCGGGTCCCGCGCCCGATCAGCGGCAAA
Source organism: Actinoplanes sp. NPDC051470 (assembly GCF_040682035.1). NCBI lineage: Bacteria > Bacillati > Actinomycetota > Actinomycetes > Micromonosporales > Micromonosporaceae > Actinoplanes > Actinoplanes sp. NPDC051470. The sequence continues at coordinate 1,792 of NZ_JBFBAA010000073.1, read as the reverse complement.
TCCGGACGTCTAGGCGTCGCATTTCCAGGTGGGATCTGTTGCGATGGCGATGACTTCGTCGAGGCGTACCCGGGCCTGGGTCATCGCGGCTATCTGCGCCTCCAGCCGCTCCCGCTCGACGTCCAGCAGGGCTCGTGAACGAGGTACGCATTCGGCCTCGAGTAGCGGCAGCAGATCGGCGATCACCCGGCTGGACAAGCTGGCCGAGAACCCTCGCCGGATCAGCGCCACCCGGGCGACCGCCGCCTCGGCATAGCGGCGGCGGCCCGCCGGGTCCCGCTCGGCCGACAGCAGGCCCTGCTCCTCGTAGTAGCGCAGCGACCGCACGCTTGCCCCGGTACGGGCCGCCAGCTCCCCGATCCGCACCTATGACCACCACCACATCATCGGGACCTCACATCGATGGCAGCTCGTAGCGTAGCCACCGCAGCCCTTTCACCCTTGCGGAGGAGTAGTCATATGACCAGAACGCTCGGCATCATCGGCAGCGGCACCATCGGCTCCGCCATCGCCCGCAGCGCGGTTGGCGCCGGTTGGCACGTGGTGATCAGCAATTCGCGCGGGCCGGAGAGCCTGCGCGACCTGATCACCGAGGTTGGCCCGCTCGCCCGCGCCGCCATCCCGACCGAGGCTGCGCAGGCGGGCGACCTCATAGTCGCGACCATCCCGCTGGCCAATTACGAGCAACTGCCACGGGAGGCGCTCGCCGGCAAGACGGTGATCGACACCATGAACTATGCACCGGCCGTGACCGGCTGGGCGCGCCCGGATCTCGACGCCGACGAACTGACCTCCAGCGAGCTCGTGCAACGGTTCCTGTCCAGCTCATCCGTGGTCAAGGCGTTCCACGACGTCAACGGCAGGCTGCTGCGCGAATTGGCTCGCCCGGCCGGCGCCCCGGACCGCACCGCCCTGCCCATTACCGGCGACGACCCCGCCGCCAAAGCACAGGTCACCGAGCTAATCGACGACTTCGGTTTCGACACCGTCGACGTCGGCGGCCTCGCCGAGAGCTGGCGCATCGGGCCCAACACCCCGCTCTACTACGAGGCCTTCGTCGGAGCGGTCCCGCCGGGCCTGAGCCTGCCGGAAATCTACGCCTGGCTGGCAACCACCCCGCTGATCCCAACCCCGGGCGCCACGACCGCCGAACTGGCCGCCACGACCGAGCGTCAACCCGCAGGCTTCCAGATCAAACCCTCGGTCTAGCAGGCAACGTCCTTCGTCGCGCGACTCAGCCGTAGCGGCAAGGAACAACGCGGGGAGCACCTGGCGGCTGCTATCGCGCTATTAGCACGGCCTCGGCTGGGCCATGCGGCACGGCGCGGAACGCGATCCCGGGCGGGATGGGCATGGGTTTGTCGATCAACGACGAGGAGTTCGCGCTCGCCGCCAAGGTGACATACGCAGTGCTGATCAACGCATGCCGACTGTTCGAGGGCTCGGCATTTGGAGCCGTCCCCGCGGTGAACCTGGTAGCCGATCGGCGCCGAACGAACCTCTGGTCAGCGCCTGGACCATCTACAAGCGGATCGACCGCGACGCAGGGGTCGAGATCGGACAAGATCGTCGAGGGTGCACAGTCGCGGCGTGGTGATTGATATCCGCGCCCTCGGGGGCAGTTCTGGCGGCCCCGGTGGCTCCATCCGCATTCTTCCGCCGGAAGTTTGCGGAACCCATACTGGACCGATGACGGCCGGGCGACTTCGCCGCAAGCGCTGGGCATGGGGAATTCCGGTGGCGTTCGTCGTGCTTGTCGCCGTCCTGATCGGTGTCCTGCCGCCCGAGGCCG
>NZ_JBFBAA010000072.1:0-10055 GCF_040682035.1 Actinoplanes sp. NPDC051470 | reverse complement strand
GGCGGGCATTCGTTGCTGGCGACGCGTCTGGCCAGCCGGGTCCGGGCGACGCTGGGTGTGGAGATGCCGATCCGGATGTTGTTCGAGGCGCCGACCGTGGCCGGGCTCTCGGCCGAGCTGTCCCGGGCCGAGTCGGGCCGGCCGGCGCTGACCCGGGGGCCGCGTCCCGAGGTATTGCCGTTGTCGTTCGCGCAGCGCCGGCTCTGGTTCCTGCACCGGATGGAAGGACCCAGCGCCACCTACAACATGCCGCTGGTCGCGCGGATCAAAGGCGCCCTCGACGTGCCCGCCCTGACCGCGGCTGTCCGTGACGTGGTCGCCCGCCACGAGAGTCTGCGGACCGTGTTCCCGGACCACGACGGCGTGCCGTACCAGCTGATCCTTGACACCGTGGCCGAGCTGGACGTGCGGCCCACGACCCCGGACGACCTCGACGAGGACCTGAGGGACCTGGCCGGGCGGGCCTTCGACCTGACCCGCGAGCCGCCGCTGCGGGCGACGCTGCTGCGGATCGGCCACATGGACCACGCGCTGGCCCTGGTGCTGCACCATATCGCCGGGGACGGGTGGTCGCTGCGCCCGCTGACGACCGACCTCGCCACCGCGTACACCGCCCGCACGGGCGGAGAGCCGCCGTCCTGGTCGCCGCTGCCCGTGCAGTACGCGGATTACACCCTGTGGCAGCAGCGGTTCCTCCGCGACGACGTGCTCGCCAGGCAGATCGCGTACTGGCGGGAGGCCCTCGCCGGGGTGCCCGACGCGATCGGCCTGCCGTTCGACCGGCCGCGCCCCAGGACGGCGTCGTATCGGGGCGCCACCGCGGGATTCGAGGTAGGCGCACAGTTGCACCAGCGCCTGATCGACACGGCCCGTGCGCATGGCGTCAGTCTGTTCATGGTTCTGCAGGCCGGGTTGGCGGTGTTGTTGCATCGTCTGGGCGCGGGGCCGGACATTCCGATCGGGTCGCCGATCGCGGGTCGTACGGACGAGGCGCTCGATGATCTGGTCGGGTTCTTCGTGAATACGCTGGTGCTGCGGACCGACGTTTCCGGGGATCCGTCGTTCCGGGAGTTGCTGGGCCGGGTGCGGGAGACCGATCTGGCCGCGTACGCCCATCAGGACGTGCCCTTCGAGCACCTGGTCGAGGTGCTGAACCCGGCCCGGTCCACCGCGCACCAGCCGCTGTTCCAGGTGATGCTGAGTGTCGAGAACAGCGGGCCGGCCGAGGTCGACCTGCCGGGCGTGCGATGCGACCTGGGCTCGGTCCACATGGGAACGTCCCGGATGGACCTCTCCGTCTTCCTCGGCGAACGGCACGGCGGCGGGCTGCGGGGCACGGCCGAGTACGCCACGGACCTCTTCGACGCGGGCACGGTCGACGCCTTGATGGCCCGCTTCGTCATGGTGCTCGAGGCGATGGTGACCGACCCCGAGCTGCCGGTCGGCGCCGTCGAGATCCTCCGGCCCGGTGAGCTGGACCGGCTCGGCGCGTGGCCCCCCGCCGAGGTGCCTCCGGCGACGTTGCCGGAGCTGGTCGGGCGCTGGTCGGAGGAGCCGGCGGTGTCCGGTGGGGGTCGGTGTTTGTCGTATCGCGGCCTGGATGAGGCGGCGAACGCGGTCGCGTGGTCGTTGGTGGAGTCCGGGGTGCGGCCGGGTGACGTGGTGGCGTTGATGTTGCCGCGTTCGGTTGATCTGGTGGTGGCGCTGCTGGGTGTGGTGAAGGCGGGTGCGGCGTATCTGCCGGTGGATCCGGAGCTTCCGGCTGAGCGGGTGGCGTTGATGACCGCGGGTGCGGCGCTGACGGTGACGGAGCCGTTCACGGGTGCGGGCCGGGTTGATGCGCCTGCGGTGGTGGTCAGTCCGTCGAGCGCGGCTTACGTGATCTACACGTCGGGGTCGACGGGTGTGCCGAAGGGTGTGGTGGTTGCGCACCTCGGCCTCACCGCGCTGGCGTCGGCCCAGATCCGGCGGTTCGGCGTCGACGCCTCCGCCCGGGTGCTGCAGCTCTCCTCGCCCAGCTTCGACGCGATGGTGATGGAACTGACGATGGCCTTCGGCGCGGGCGCCGAGCTGGTCATCGCGCCGGCCGGTCCGATGGCCGGCGCCGAGCTGGGCGAGTTGCTGACCCGGGAACGGATCACCCACACCCTGATCCCGCCGTCGGTGCTGGCCACCGTGCCCGAGACGGACCTGCCGGACCTGCGGACCCTGGCGGTCGGCGGCGAGGCGTGCCCACCGGCCCTGGCCGAGCGGTGGGCCGTCGGGCGGCGGATGGTGAACGCGTACGGTCTCACCGAAGCCACCGTGGTCTCGACCCTCTCCGACGACCTGGAAGCCGGACGGGTCCCGATCGGGCGCCCGATCGCCGGCACCCGCGCCTACGTGCTGGACGAGAGATTGCGTCCGGTGCCGCCCGGTGTGCCCGGCGAGCTCTACGTCGGCGGCGTGGGCGTGGCCCTGGGCTACCTGGACCGCCCCGGGCTGACCGCCGAGCGTTTTGTGGCCGACCCGTTCGGCGGCCCCGGTTCGCGGATCTACCGCACCGGCGACGTGGTCCGCTGGGGCGCCGACGGGCAGGTGGAGTTCGCGGGACGCGCCGACGACCAGGTGAAGATCCGTGGCCTGCGGGTGGAGCCGGGCGAGATCGAGGCCGCGCTGACCGCGCATCCGCTGGTCGGCCAGGCCGCGGTCATCGCGCGGGACGACACCCTCGTCGGCTACGTCACCGGCACGGCCGGCCCCGCCGAGCTGCGCCGCCACCTGAGCGGGCGCCTGCCCGGATATCTGGTTCCGGCCGCGATCGTCGCCCTCGACCGGCTGCCGCTGACCGTGCACGGCAAGCTGGACCGGGCGGCGTTGCCCGCACCGCGAACGGCCGCCGGTCCGGCGAGCCGAGGCCCTCGCAGCCCGGAGGAACAGATCCTGGCCGAACTGTTCGCCGACGTGCTCGGCCGGACGAGCGTCGGGGTGGACGACGACTTCTTCGCGCTCGGCGGGCACTCCCTGCTCGCGACGCGGCTGGCCGGCCGGGTCCGCGCGACGCTCGGCCGGGAGATGCCGATCCGCGCCCTGTTCGAGGCGCCGACCGTGGCCGGCCTCGCCGCCGAGCTCGCCCAGGCCTCCACCGGTCGCCCGGCGCTGACCCGCCGGCCGCGCCCCGAGGTGCTGCCGCTCTCCTTCGCCCAGCGCCGGCTCTGGTTCCTGCACCGCCTGGAGGGCCCGGGCGCGACCTACAACATCCCGCTGGCCCTGCGGCTCACCGGCGAGCTGGACGTCGGCGCGCTCCGAGCCGCCGTCCGCGACCTGGCCCTGCGGCACGAGAGCCTGCGCACGGTCTTCCCCGACCATGACGGGGTGCCCTATCAGCAGATCCTCGACGACCTGCCGGAACTGACCGTCGTCGGCCCCGAGGCGGATCTGGGAGAGCTGGCCCGTCATCGGTTCGACCTGACCAGCGAGCCGCCGCTCCGGGCCACGCTGCTGCGGGTCACCGACACCGAGCACGTCCTGGTCCTGCTGCTGCACCACATCGCCGGGGACGGCTGGTCGATGCGGCCGCTGTCGACCGACCTGGCCACGGCGTACGCCGCCCGCGCGGCCGGGGAGACCCCGGGCTGGGCGCCGCTGCCGGCGCAGTACGCCGACTACACGCTCTGGCAGCGCGACCTGCTGGGCGACGAGAACGACCGGGACAGCGTGCTGGCGGCTCAGATCAACTACTGGCGACGGGCGCTGGACGGCGTGCCCGAGCAGGCCGGCCCGCCGACCGACCGGCCGCGCCCGGCGGTGGCGTCCTATCGGGGCGCCACCCACCGGTTCCGGATCGACGCCGGCCTGCACGAGCGGTTGACGCGGATCGCCCGGGACAGCGGCGCGAGCCTGTTCATGGTGCTGCAGGCCGGGCTGTCCGCGCTGCTGTCCCGGCTCGGCGCCGGCCCCGACGTGCCGCTCGGCTCGCCGATCGCCGGGCGTACCGACGAAGCCCTCGACGGCCTGATCGGATTCTTCGTCAACACGCTCGTGCTGCGAACCGACGTCTCCGGCGACCCCACCTTCCGCGAGCTGCTGGGCCGGGTGCGGGAGACCGACCTGGCCGCGTACACCCACCAGGACGTGCCGTTCGAGCACCTGGTCGAGGTGCTCAACCCGGCCCGCTCGGCCGCGCATCACCCGCTCTTCCAGGTCATGCTGATCCTGCAGAGCGCGCCGGGCCTCGACCTCCGGCTACCCGGCCTGCACGTGGACGACGTCACGGTCGGCACCGGCACCTCGCGCTTCGACCTGACCTTCAGCCTCACCGAGTCCGATCCCGGTTCGCCCACCGGCGGGCTGACCGGCATCGTCGAGTACCGCACCGATCTGTTCGAGCCGGCCGGTGTCGCCACGCTGACCGAGCGGTTCACCGGCTTCCTCGACGCGGTGAGCACCGACCCCGACCTTCCCGTCGGCCTGGCCCCGGTGCTCACCCCGGACGAGCAGCACGCACTGCTGACGACCTGGAACGACACGGCCGTCCCGGTGCCCTGGGTGAGCGTGCCGCAGATGTTCGAGGACCAGGTGGCCCGGACCCCGGACGCGGTGGCGATCTTCGACGACGACGAGTCGCTCACCTACGCGCAGCTGGACGAGCGGGTCAACCGGCTCGCCCATCTCCTGCGGTCGCACGGCGCCGGACCCGAACGGCCGGTCGCCATGCTCGTGCCCCGATCCGTCGACACGCTCGCCGGGTTGCTCGCGATCCTCAAGGCGGGCGCGGTCTACCTGCCGATCGACGTGACCTACCCGGCCGAACGGGTCGCGCTGATGATCGAGGACGGGCGGCCGGAGCTGGTGCTGACCCGGACCGCCGCCGCCGATCTGACCCCGGCCGGCGTACCCCGGATCGTCCTCGACGACGAACCGGTCCGGGCCGCCCTGCGGGCGCAGCCGGTCACCGCCCCCGACGTGCGCGTCCACCCGGAGCACCCGGCCTACGTGGTCTACACCTCCGGCTCGACCGGCCGGCCCAAGGGCGTGGTGATGCCGGTCCGTGGCCTGGTCAACCTCCTCGACTGGCACCGCCGCAGCATGCCCGGCGGGGTCGGCACGCGGGCCGCCCAGTTCACCGCGGTCGGCTTCGATCTGTCGCTGCAGGAGATCCTGGCGCCGATCGTCTCCGGCAAGACCCTGGCGATGCCCTCCGACCACACCCGGCGCGACAGCGAGGAGCTGGCCGCCTGGATCGACCGGAACGCGATCAACGAGATGTTCGCGCCCACGGTGGCCGTCGACGCGCTCTTCGAGGCGGCCCGGGACCGGGGCAATCATCTGAACAGCCTCACCGACATCCAGCAGGGTGGCGAGGCGTTCGTGATCAGCGCACTGACCCGGGCGTTCTACGAGCGGCGGCCGGGGCATCGGGCGCACAACGTCTACGGGCCGGCCGAGACCCACGCCGCGACCGTGCACAGTCTCTCCGGCGACGCGTCCGGCTGGCCGCAGTCGGTGCCGATCGGCGGGCCCATCGCCAACATGACCGTCCACGTTCTGGACGACCGGCTGCGTCCGGTGCCACCCGGGGTCGCGGGCGAGCTCTACATCGGCGGGGCGCAGGTCGCCCGGGGTTACCTGCGCCGACCGGCACTGACCGCGGAACGGTTCGTCGCCGACCCGTACGGCCCGGCCGGCTCGCGTTGCTACCGCAGCGGCGACATCGTCCGCTGGCTGCCCGGCGGCGTCCTGGAATTCCTCGGCCGCGGCGACAACCAGGTCAAGATCCGCGGCTTCCGGGTGGAGCTCGCCGAGGTGGAGATCGCCCTGGCCCAGCACCCGGACCTGGCCCAGGCCGCCGTGATCGCCCGCGAGGACCAGGCCGGCAAGAAGTATCTGGTGGCCTACGTCGTGCCCACCGCCGGAGCCGAGATCAACCCGGCCGACCTGCGCAAGCACCTGACCGTACGGCTTCCCGAGCACATGGTGCCGACCGCGTTCGTGCCGCTGCCGGTGCTGCCGATGACCGCGAACGACAAACTGGACCGGGCGGCGCTGCCGGTTCCCGACCTGACCGACGGCCCCCGCGGGCGGGCACCGCGCAGCCCGCAGGAGCAGATCCTCACCGAGCTGTTCGCCGGGGTGCTGGGACGGCCCGTGGTCGGCGTGGACGACGACTTCTTCGCGCTCGGCGGGCACTCCCTGCTCGCGACCCGGCTGGCCAGCCGGATCCGGACCACCCTCGGTGTCGAGATGGCGATCCGCACCCTGTTCGAGACGCCGACGGTGGCGGGGCTCGCGCAGCGCCTGGACCGCGACCGCCGCGTCCGTCCGCCGCTGACCCGCCGCGCCCGCCCGGCCCTGATCCCGGTGTCGTTCGCGCAGCGCCGGCTCTGGTTCCTGCACCGGATGGACGGCCCGAGCGCCACCTACAACATGCCCATGGCGCTGCGGCTGACCGGTGCTCTCGACGTCCCGGCGCTGCGGGCGGCCCTGCACGACCTCGCGGGACGGCACGAGAGTCTGCGTACGGTCTTCCCGGAGCGTGACGGCCTCCCGTACCAGCAGGTCCTGGACGCCGTACCGGACCTGGTCGTGACCGAGGCGGCCGCGGACGAGGTCGAGGCCCGGATGCGTACGGCCGCGGCCCGCCCGTTCGACCTGACCACCGAGCCCCCGTTGCGGGCGCGGCTGTTCCGGGTCGCGGCCGACGACCACGTGCTGCTGGTCCTGCTGCACCACATCTCCGGCGACGGCTGGTCGATGGGCCCGCTGACCGGCGACCTGATGACCGCGTACCGGGCCAGGGCCGCCGGCGCCGTGCCGCCGTGGTCGCCTCTGCCCGTGCAGTACGCCGACTACGCCCTCTGGCAGCGCGAACTGCTCGGCGACGAGACGGATCCGGGGAGCCTGGCCGGCGAGCAACTGGCGTACTGGTCCGGACAGCTGACCGGGGTGCCCGAGCAGATCAGCCTGCCGGCCGACCGGCCCCGCCCGCCGGTGGCCTCCTACCGCGGTGACTACGCCGGGCTGCACACGGACGGCGACCTGCACCGACGGCTGCTCGACACGGCCCGTGCGCACGGCGTCAGCCTGTTCATGGTCCTGCAGGCCGCACTGGCGGCGTTGCTGTCGCGTCTCGGCGCCGGGGCGGACGTGCCGATCGGGTCGCCGATCGCCGGCCGTACGGACGAAGCGCTGGACGATCTGGTCGGGTTCTTCGTGAACACGCTGGTGCTGCGGACCGATGTCTCGGGCGATCCGACGTTCGAGGAGCTGCTCGGCCGGGTCCGGGAGACGGACCTCGCCGCGTACGCACACCAGGACGTCCCGTTCGAGCACCTCGTGGAAGTGCTGAACCCGGCCCGGTCGACCGCCCACCAGCCGCTGTTCCAGGTCGTCCTGGTCCTGCAGAACACGCCGGGCGACGCGTCGCTCGACCTGGCCGGCCTCGACGTCACCCCGCTCGCGGTGAACACCGGTTCGGCCAAGTTCGACCTCTCCCTGTCGGTCTTCGAGCGGAGGGCCGGTGACGGCGCCCCGGACGGGCTGCACGGCTACCTGGAGTACGCCACCGACCTCTTCGACTGCGTGTCGGCCGAGGACCTGGCCCGGCGCTGGATCCGCGTGCTCGACGCCGTCGCGTCCGACCCCGGCGTACGGGTGGGTGATCTGCCGATCCTCGACGAACCGGAACGCGCACGGCTGGTCGCGCCGCCCGGCCCGGCCCCGGCCGGCCGCACGCTGATCGAGCTGTTCGACCAGTGGCCCCGCCGCACCCCGGACGCCGTCGCGGTGACCGCCGAGGATGTCAGCCTCTCCTACGCGGACCTGGACGCGGCCGCGAACGCGCTGGCCTGGGAACTGGTCGACGGCGGGGTGCGACCCGGCGACGTGGTGGCCCTGCTGCTGCCGCGCTCGGCCGGCCTGGTCGTCGCGCTGCTCGCCGTGCTCAAGACCGGGGCCGCCTACCTGCCGGTCGACCCGGAGTATCCGGCGGAACGGATCGCCCTGATGACCGAGGACGCCGGCCCGGCGATCACCGTGACGACGGACGGATTCCGGAGCAGAACCGCCGGCGGCCCGGTCCTGGTGATCGATCCCGCTCGTCGCCGGGACACCCCGCCGCCGGTCCGGGTCGTCCCGGACAGCACCGCGTACGTCATCTACACCTCCGGATCGACCGGGCGGCCCAAGGGCGTGGTCGTGTCGCACCGCAACGTGGCCCGGCTGTTCGAGTCCACGGACGCCTGGTTCTCGCCGGGGCCCGAGGACGTCTGGGCGCTGTTCCACTCGTACGCGTTCGACTCCTCGGTCTGGGAGATCTACGGCGCCCTGCTGCACGGCGGCCGGCTCGTGGTGCCGTCGTTCGAGGTGACCCGTACGCCGCGCGACTTCCTGCGCATGCTGGCCGCCGAGCGGGTCACCATGATCATCCAGACGCCGTCCGCCTTCTATCAGCTGATGGCGGCCCAGCGGGAGGAGCCCGGGCTCGGCCGCGACCTGGTTCTGCGCGAGGTCGTCTTCGGCGGCGAGGCACTCGACCTGCCGCGGCTGGCCGACTGGTACCAGCACCACGCCGACACCGCGCCGCGCCTGGTGAACATGTACGGCATCACCGAGACGACGGTGCATTCCACGTACCTGCCGCTGACCGTGGAGCACGCCCGGCCCGGCACTCCGAGCCTGATCGGCGGGCCCATCCCCGACCTCGGCGCGTACGTGCTGGACGACCGGTTGCGGCCGGTTCCGCCGGGTGTCGCGGGGGAGTTGTACGTCGGCGGCGCGGGCGTGGCCCGCGGTTACCTGAACCGGCCGGGGTTGAGCGCGGGGCGGTTCGTGGCCGATCCGTTCGGTGCGGCGGGGTCGCGGATGTACCGGTCCGGGGACGTGGTCCGGTGGAACCGGGACGGGCAGCTGGAGTTCGCGGGCCGGTCGGATGATCAGGTGAAGATCCGTGGGTTCCGGATCGAGCCGGGGGAGATCGAGTCGGTGCTGGCGGGTCATCCGCTGGTTGATCGGGCCGTCGTGGTCGCGCGTGAGGATCGGTTGGACGCGTATGTGGTGGTGGACGAGAGCGCGGTCGTCGGGGGTGATGCCGAGCAGGTCGGTGAGTGGCAGCAGATCTACGACCGGTTGTACGGGCGTGACGAGGCTGATTTCGCGGGGTGGAACAGCAGTTTCACGGGTGAGCCGATCGACCTGGATCAGATGCGCCAGTGGCGTGACGACACGGTCGCGGCGATCGCCGGTCTGGGTGGCTCGAAGGTGCTGGAGATCGGGGTCGGTTCCGGTCTGGTGATGTCCCCGCTCGTGGAGGACGTCGACGAGTACTGGGCGACCGACCTGTCGCCGGTGGTGGTCTCGCGGTTGCGGGAGCAGTTCGGTGATCGCGTGGAGCTTCGCGCGCAACCCGCCGACGACGTGACCGGTCTGCCGTCAGGTCACTTCGACACGGTCGTGCTGAACTCGGTGGTGCAGTACTTCCCCGACGCGGCCTATCTGAGCCGGGTGCTCCGGCAGGCCCTGACGTTGCTCGCTCCGGGTGGCCGGATTTTCGTCGGTGACGTGCGGAATCTTCGGTTGCTGCGGCATTTCCATGAGGGTGTGTTGTCGCGGCGGTTGTCGGGTGATCGGTTGCGGCGGGCGGTGGATCAGGCCGTGGCGGTGGAGAAGGAGCTGCTGCTCGATCCCGACTTCTTCGCCGGGTTCGCCGAGGGTGTGGAGATCCGGCTGAAGCCGGGTGGTTACGTCAATGAGTTGTCGGCGTATCGGTATGACGTGGTGCTGCACCGCGATGCGGTCCCGGAGTGCGGGGATCTGCCGGTGGTGGACTGGTATCCGGGTCTGGTCTGGCCGGAACGAACCCGGGTTCGAGGCATTCGTAACGCCCGGTTGCATGGTGACGGTGTGGATCCGTTCGAGCTGGCCGGTCGTGCGGTGTTGACCTGGACCGGTGATGACGACAGCGGCGCGTTCGATGCGCTGTTTGGGGGCGTGGCGGTTGGCGCTTATCGGCCGGGACGTCATCGGGGGGCGAACAATCCGTTGCGTACGCGGGCCGGTGGTCAGGTTGTCAGCGTTCT
>NZ_JBFBAA010000071.1:0-10111 GCF_040682035.1 Actinoplanes sp. NPDC051470 | reverse complement strand
GGGGATCATCGGGTCATTCGGCATAAGCTGGGCGTTCTATCTGCTTGCTAAAGCGGATTCTGTAAAGCAATTACCTGGCGACTACAGCCCACTTCTCAAGGTTGTTCGCCACGGATGTCACCTACCGGCCCGGTGGGATGATCGCGGTCGGGTCACCCAGCTTCGTGGCGGGCGCGGCCTTCGGCCGGCTGATCGGCACGAGCATCGGGTACGCGCGGGCGGCCGGCCTGTCCAGGCGGCATTGGCGCGGGCACGACCTTGCCCGCGTGGTGGTCGACGCCAGTGCGACGTGGTGCCTGGTCCGAGGGCAGTGGCTGCGATTCGATCACCACGCGGTCACCGGCTATCAGATGACGGCGGATCAGTCCTGCATCCTCACGTTCGCGACGACCGACCCGCTACGACTGCACGGCCCGTCCGCCTGGTGCCACGCTGTGCTGTTCGCCTACTTGCGTGGCAGGGCGGCTTGGCAGATGGCGCCGTACCTCCAACCCGTGGCGCGGGCCGTCCCATTGACTGCGGCCGTTACGCGGTAACAAGTGGCGAGCCTGGGCACCCGGCCACGTCGCTCAGGCTGGCGGTCAAGCCGTAGGACCGACGGCGGCGGCTGTCCGGAACGGTCGCCTACTGGTCATCGGCCCACCAATTCCACCAGTCAGCCGGTGCTGGGACTACGTCGGCGAATCGGTCGCCAGTGTGGCCGGCGGGGCGGTCGCCATCGGCTTGTTTGCACTCGCGGAAGGGCCCATCGGTCGAGCAGATGACGCCGAGGTGGTAGTGCAGCTCCCGTAGCCATCCGAGCATCCCGGTGGTCTCCAAGCGTGCGTGTTCCCACGCGTACCACAGCGCGGTCAGCGCGGTGACCGCCTCATTGTGTCGCCACCACTGCTCGCACCAGTACCACCGCTGGCTGCCGGTCTCTCCGAACGGGCGGGAGAAGTTGACCAGCAGGTATTCGCGTACCCAGTTTCAACGTTGTCGTACAACGGCTCCTGGCCGTCAGGCGCCGGCGCTGGTTTCGCGGCCGTGTCTCGTTCGCCGAGTTTCTGGGCCAGTTCGGCTACGGCGGCGCCGAGTTCCTCGACGCGCGCGGCGACCCCGGGGGCTGCGATTCACACCGTCCTCCATCATCGGGTCCTTGCCTTCCGCTGCGCGGGAGTCGTGGTTGCCGGCTGCTTTGCGCTCGCGTGAGTGGGCGGGCCGCCGACGGTCGTCAGTGGCGGGAAGGTCTGGCTCATCAGCGAGCGTTGGCGGTCGCCCGCGGCGGCGAGATCAGCGGCGTCGTCGGTGTGAACCTGTCCCTGGTCTTCGCCCTGGTGGTGTTCGTTGACGTTGCCGTTAGCGGGGTCGTCGCGTCCGGCGTTGTCGAGTGCGGCGGCGCGTTGTTCGGTGTCGGCCTGAGCCTGAAGGGAAGCGGCGAATGCGTCCGCGGCGGCGGGCGCCATCGCGGCTCGGACTCTCGAGTGCCGTGCGTTCGGCCGCCCGAATGCGGTGGGTAGTGCGGCTGGGTCTCCCACATTTGGTAGGCGGCGGCCTTCATCGCCTCGGCTTGGCCCATGCCGTTGGCGCGGTGCCGGTCGTAGGCGTCCATGAGCGGGCCGTTCATCTTGCGAAGGCGATCCTGGGCGAGCCAGGCGGCTTCACCGGCCCGGGTGTTACCGGCCGCGGCGGCCACGGTGGCGGTCCGCCAGACTCGTACTGTCTCATCGAGCGTGGCGCGGGAGAGCCAGTCGGTGAAGGCCTGTCGATCAGCGACCGGTCCTGTTTCTCTTGCATGGTGGTAGCGAGACGTTGCGCCGCTCGACTCGCGTCCTCGGCCGCGGTCCGCCGCTCGGTCTGTGCGGCGCGGTTCTGGATCCCGACCGCGGCCCAGCGGGCGGCGGCTTCACCGACGGTGGCTGCTACTGCGAGGCCTTGCAGCATCTGGTTGCGTGCCTCGGCGAACGGGTCGTCGTGCTGTGGTTGGGTCACCTAGATCCCCCCGGTCGTGATGGGTGAGGTGTCCGGCGTGCGGTGGGCGCAGCCGGGCCGCCTCCCACTGTCGGCAAGGCTGTTGCCGCCGCGGTTGACGCGGGCGTTACCAGCGGGCCCGCGGTGGTAACGGCGGCGCGTAGCGCCGCGGCGGCCCTTCGGGCGGCCTGCGCCTGGTGCAAGCGCTGCTGGGCGTCGCGAAGGCGCGCCAGGGTGTCTCCGACCGCCGCGAGATCCAAGACCAGGCGCAACGCCGCGAGCGTGTCGTCGTTACCGGAGGTCCGGCCCATCAGGCTGACCAGCCGAGACATCGCCCGCATCCGGTAGGACCGGGTGGTAGCGCGGCCGTCTTCCCGGTAGCGGGAGCGTGCCGCGCGGTCGAAGACCTCTGCGGCGTCGGTCAGCGGGCCGCCGCGGTGGCCTTCCACAGCGAACGCGACGGCGCGCAGCGTGTCCGCGGCTGCTTCGGCGGCGGCCTGCGCGGCCCCAGGATCGGACTGGGCGGTCCGGCGCATTTCCGCGGTGGCGGCGCGCGCGGTGGCTCCGGCCTCGCGCATCGCCCGCACTCGTTCTGCCCGGCCGACGCGGACCCGATGACGCGGCAGCCCAGTTGGCGGGGGAGTGCCCCAGCGTTGCCGCAGTTTGGGGAGTGTCAGGTCGGCTGCGAGCCTGCCGCCGCTGAAGTAGATCGGTTGACCGTCTGCGGCGGTGTGGACTCCTGGAAGGGCCACGGCGTAGCCGGTGATCTCGCCCGGCTGGCGAGTGCTTTCGCGCAGCTTGACCATGACTCCGGCGGCGCGGAGCTGGTCGAAGAACTCGTCCTGCGACGTGGCACCCGCGACGGCGGAGCGGACGCGTCGGCGGAGCCTGTCGCGGGTGGTCTCGGATTGGCCGAGCCGGCGGGCCTTGCTTGTCTCGCGCGGGCCGGGGCGGCGTGCGGCTGTCCGGTCGGCCGGAGCGACCCGGCGTTGCAGCCCAAACCGGCGGGCCACATCGAATGTGGCGGCGACACAGCGCCGGTAGTCGTTGCGTGCCCACTCGATGCGTCCGTCTTCACGGACCAGGGCCGCGACGATGTGCACGTGGTCGTCGTTGTGGCGAACCACTACCCAGCGGATCCCTTCGGTGTCGCCGTGAGGGGCGAGTCCAGCGCCGGCAAGCATCTCCCGGGCCATGTGTCCCCAGGCCTGATCGCTGAACACCCGGCCACGGTCATCGGGCGCGAGCCGCATCGAGGCGTGCCAGACGGGTTGGGCTGCAACGCCGGGTCGCTCCAACATGGCCACCAGGTGCCGGAAGTCCCGGGCACCGCCATCGGTCACCGACGGCTCCAGATCCGCGAGATCACCGGAACCGTCCCAGGCGGCCACCAGCCGCGGACGGTCATGCTCCTCGAACCGGCCGGGCCCGAACAGATAGCGCAGCAGACCACCGACCCGCGTGCCCCGCTTGTGGATCCGGCAGATCACCGCAGCCGCCGATCGATACGGCCGGTCACCTCGTCCAGTCGTGCCACGGCGGCCCGGCACAGGCGCACCGCGTCGGCGGCCCAGTCCGGCAATTCGCCGGTTGAGTTACGTTGCGTGGCGGCCTGGTTGACGTTCGCCCCGAACATGTTCACTGCTCGCCGCGCCGCGAACAACTCCCGCTGCAGTTCCTTGAGCCCGTCGGCCGGGCCGGCCGACGGCGCAAACTCGCGCCCGGCCGCCGAGACGGCGGCCTTCCCCGCGTACCCGGCCGGCGTCAGATGCGCCGCGTCCGCGGCTTGGCCGACCAACTGTCGCTCGACGTCGGACAACCTGACCGACAATCGGTGCGGCCGACCAGGCGACAGGTGCCCATCAGGCGATCTCCCTCGACCTGGACTCCATGATCTCCTTCGAGCATGACGATCGAGCGTTACCAGGTCCCTGACCAGTACGAACAGTCGTCCATGGCGACCCCGTTATCGGTGGCCAGGGTCGGAGAATCGGTGGGATCGACCGCTGTGGTAGCCGTAACGGCAACAGCTCGGTCACCCAGGAAATCGATCGGCGGCACCACCTGGGCCCAGCGAAAAGCCTCGATCGCGGCACCGTCCGGCCCGTTCAAAGGAGCGACCCGGCCGCCCTCCAACGAGGCCAGCAACACCGCGCCGTGCAGCACGCATCCCGCGATGGACGCCCCAGTCCGATCGATGACTTGAACTGCGTTCCGCTGGCTCTCGCATTGACGCACATCGTCGCTATGGGCGGTGGCGCATCGCGAGGGCTCTTCCTCGAACGGAAGAGCTCGAGGCCGGGGGCCCGAGCCGCCATCCGCGAGGTTAGGCGGGTTAAGTCCGACTTTGTCTCGCGCCGGGTCTACTTCCTTTGCGAGTTCCATGGCGCCACGGCACGACCTCAGGTGACAACCAGCAGGAACATGGACCACGCCAAAGACGTCAACGCCTCGGACAAGGACTCCGGCGTGATTGGCCAGCCCGACGAGGGCGGCGACGCACCGCGGCTGGAAGCTTGGTGCCTGGGCCAGGGACCGGCTCAGGGCTTCTGCGCTCATCGCGCTACCTGCCCGAATGCCGTACGACTGGTGCTCATGGGATGGCCTCCGAGGGGCTCTCCGGCCCCGGCGGGTCGCCACCCGGCCGGGGCTCCTTACGTAGTCCGTTTCTCAGGTGCGAGAATGTTGTGCCATCAGAGGCGGCCGTTGTCGGCGTACTTCTTGATGATCGGCAGGTAGGCGCCCCAGATCGAGCCGTAGGTGACGCTGCCGCCGGTGACGTAGGCCGGCTCGGGCGCCATCGTCAGGCCGAAGCCGGCCGGCATGCGGGCCAGGACGCCGTCGATGATGCGGATCAGGTTGGCCTGTGACGCGGACAGGCTGTTGATGGTGCCGCTGCCGGTGAGGCCGGTCTCGATGTCGATGTCGATGCCGTCGAAGTGGTAGGTCGTCAGGATCGGCACGATCGTGTTGACGAAGCGGTCGGCCACCGTGCTCGAGTTGAGGTCGATGCCGGCGGTGGCGCCGCCGATGGAGAGCAGCAGCGTCTTGCCCGAGGCCTTGGCCGCGCACATCTCGGCCGGGGTGCCGACCTTGACGCCGGCGTCCATGCCGTCCTGCCACAGCGCGGTGCCGTCCGAGACCCAGTTCTCCCAGTAGCCCTGCAGCACCTTGCCGGCCGGGCGTCCCTTTTGTCCGCAGCCAGTGGACGGCGGGGGATCACTGGGCGGCGGATCACTCGGCGGCGGCGTGCTGGGGGCGCAGGCGCCGAGGTCGCGCCACAACGACGGGGTGGCGGCCGGGTTCCAGCCCGCGCCGGGATGCGCGGTGTGCGTGACCAGCGCCTGGTACTGACGCGCCTGGTACGTGACCTGGGCGCCGGCGGTGTAGGTGTTGCCCTCGGCGCAGGTGGGCGCGGTGCGAGGTGGTCGGCATCCTGGTCGGCCTGGCCCTGCTGTGGGACCGCATCCGGGGCCGGGAGCGCGCACGGCCGGAGCCGGGGCTTCGCGGCGCCGGGCTGGTGCTCAGCATCTTCGGCCTCATCGCGATCGTCGTCGGCATCCAGGGGCTGTTCACCCCGGACTGACGGACCAGGCCGCCCGGGTCGCTCCCAGGGTTCCTCCCCGAGGAGGGCGGCGCCGGCCTCCTCGGTGGTCAGGGAAGTCGCGGGTCAGCGGGCGCGGCGGCCGAACCGGCGGGCGGGGCGGCCGGGGTGACCGCGCCGAGGTTGGTGACGGCGTTCTGCTCGGCCGACCCGTAGAGGTCGGCGCACTGGTGGCCCATCGCGGCCATCGCGGCCGGCTGCCCGCAGTGACGTTCGACCGTCGCCATGATCGCGTCCGTCGTCCGCGGATAGCCGGCCATGTAGGCCGCCCCGAGCTCGCCCTGGCCGAGCCGCCCGCCCAGCGAGGTGACCTGGCCGCTGACCGCGCCCCAGCCGGTGGTCATGACCCGGCCGGCCGTGTCCATCATCTCCATCGCGCCGGTCATCGCGGTGGTGTCCATGTCCATGATGGTGATCCCTTCGTCGCGTCGAGGTGGTGCAGGACCGGGTCGAACGCCAGGTCGGCCGCGGATGCCGAGGCGTGCGGGCCGAGCAGCGGCGCCATCGTCTCGAAGGCCCGCCGCTGCGCCTGCCCGGCGGCGTCCCGGATGGTGCCGGCGATGGTCGCCGCAAGCCGGGCGGCGTCGGCGACCCGGTAGATCCGGGGATCGAGCCACAGCCCCCGCACCTCGCCGCCCGCGCCGACCGTGGCCGACACCAGCCGGTCCCGGGACCACGCGGTCTCCTCGTGGCTCGCCAGCCGCTCCCACACCTGATAGATCTCCTCGGTCACGTCACCGAGTGTGCGAGGCCGATCCCGGGTGAGGCCGCCGCTGGCCGGATGCGGTCACGCCGGCCGTGGCCGCGGGCCGTCCTTCCTATCATCGGCGCAGCGTCCTGAGTGGGGAGACGACGATGGCGATCGAACAACCGGTGAGCCCGCTGTGGAGCGCGGTCACGAAGATCTACAACCCGTGGCCGCTCGACGACGAGGGGGTCGCGGCCGAGGTCGCGACGGCCTGGCGTGGCGGCGGCAAGGTGCTCGCGGAGGGCGCGAAGGAGACCGGCCGGGCCGGTGACGCGTCCCTCTCGGCGTGGCCCGATCCGGTCGGGGTGGATTACGGCGGCCAGGTGGCGGCCGTCGCCTCGCACGGGGCCGAGCTCGAGCGGAACCTGCACGCCCGGGCCGCGCACGCCGACTACTACGGCGCCCAGCTGACGTCGGCCAAGAGCTCCATCGTCGACACCGTCGCCCGGAACGAGGAGCTCTTCGCACGCCTGGGCAACCCGCTGCTCGGCGTGGCCGGCCCGGCCCTGCAGACCGGCTTCGCCGCTCTGGTCGCGGGCTCCATGCACGGCATGATCACGCAGAAGGCCGGGGAGATCGCCGGTTACCCGGTCGACCCCGATCCGCCGAGCCCGAAGCCCGGCCCCTATCCGATCGCGCCCGGGGCCAAGCAGTCGCGCGGGCTGAGTCCCCAGGAGTACATCGAGGTGAAGAAGGTGTTCGGCGACTCGATCAATCTCAGGGACGTCGTGCTCACCGACGACGGGGTTCTCTCGGCGCGGGGGGACAACGCGGTCACCGTCAACAACACGATCTACTTCCCGGTCGGCACGCTGAGCGGGAACACCGACACCCCGGAGTTCCACGCCTGGCTGGTCCACGAGCTGACCCACGTCTGGCAGTACCAGAACGGGAAAGGCATCGCCGACCTGATCCCGGCCGCCTGGAACGAGGACTACGCGTACGGCGGCTCGGCCGGCCTGAACGCGGCGGTCGCGGCCGGCAAACCCTTCGGGGAGTTCAGCACCGAGCAGCAGGCCGAGATCGCCGCGCAGTACTACTACGGCCGGGAGACCGGGCGGGACTGGCGCGGACTGCCCGGCCCGTACGACCCGGCCCCGTACAAGCACTACATCGACATGGTGTTCCCCAAGAAGTGAACGGTCCTTGCTATTAAATATCGACGAGCGTCACTATGTCACGCATGGGATTCGCAGCCGTCCTCACCGCCGTGGCCCTCGTCCTTCAACCCACGCCCTCAGCGCCAGCGGCTGACAACGTTGTCGCCGCGGCCGTCGTGTGCTCGGTCTTCTGCGACACCCGCGATCCGTCGCAGGCGCGGCAGGACACCTTCCCCGTACCCGACAAGATCCAGAACGGCCGGCGCATCTCGCTGCACCTCTCCGAGGCCGACGCGATGGCCTGGGGCAGCATCGACAACGGGGCCGCCGGCGACTCGGTCTGGCTCGACCGCAGCTGGGACGGCGGCCCGACCTGGGACGGCCTGCTCGGCAAGGCGAGCATCCCGGGTGGCTGGACCGGCACGCGAACCCTGATGTACAACCTGACCGACCCCGCGAACCACCGTCGCGGCGTGGTCCGGGCGTGCGGTGACGCGGGCGGCATCCAGTGCACCGACTGGGTCAAGGCGCGTGCCTGCGACGCGGCCTGCGACCGGGACACCGGCCCGGTCGGCGACCGTCAGCCCGTACCCGCCGCCTCGATCTCCGGACGCACGGTGGCGCTGCACATCGACGACCGCGGCATGGCCTGGGGCACGATCGCGGGCGGCGCCCAGGGCGACGAGATCTGGCTGGACCGGTCCTGGGACGAGGGCGCGAGCTGGCCGGGCGGGTCGTCGCTGGGGCGGGTGAGCACGCCGGCGGGTTCGACGGGTACGGCCACCGCGCTGTTCGCCGCGCGCGACCCGAAGTCGTACCTCTACGGCGGGGCGATCCGCGCGTGCGGCCGGGCCGTGTCGGGCAGCAACGGCAGCTGCACCCAGTGGGCGCGCCCCGACCGTGACCGGGCCGCCGCCGCGGCCGACGCGCTGATGTACGCCTACCGCCCGGACACCGCGTGGTGGCCGTCGAGCTGGTGGAACTCGGCCGCGACGGTCACCACGCTGATGGACTGGATGAAGAAGACCGGCCGCACCGACCACCGCTGGATCGTCGACCGGACGTTCGAGGTCAACAAGGGCGTCTTCCCGGCCGGCGTGAAGTCGTCGGACGCGATCGAGGGCCACTTCATCAGCCGGGCCATCGACGACGCGGGCTGGTGGGGGATCGCCTGGGTGCAGGCGTACGACCTGACCGGCAACCGCAAGTACCTCGACGAGGCCGTGATCATCGGCAACTACCTGCAACAGCACTACGACACCGCCCGCTGCGGCGGCGGGGTCTGGTGGGACCGCGAGCACACCTACAAGAACGCCGTCACCACCGGCCTCTACCTGCGCCTGACCGCCGCCCTGCACAACCGGCTGCCCGGCGACACGACCTGGCTCAACCGCGCGACGACCGGCTGGAACTGGTTCACCGGCAGCGGCATGATCAACTCGTCCGGCCTGGTCAACGACGGCCTGACCACCTCGTGTGCGAACAACGGCCAGATCGTGTGGACGTACAACCAGGGCCTGGCCATCGGCGCCGCGGTCGAGCTGTACCGGGCCACCGGCAACACCGCGGTGCTGGACACCGGCCGGCGGCTGGCCGACGCCGCGATCAACGGCACCCTGCTCACCAAGGGCGGGATCCTCACCGAGTCGTGCGATGCAGCCGGCCTCACCTGTGACGACAACCAGAAACAGTTCAAGGGCATCTTCATGCGCTACCTGAGCGATCTGGCCACGGTCACCGGCAACCAGACCTATCGCGCGTACGCGGCCACGCAGGCCAACCGCATCTGGACCGCGGACCGCGACAGCCTCAACCGTCTCGGCGGGCGCTGGAACGGCGGCGAGAACAACGTGCGCGACTGGCGGACCCAGGCGAGCGCGCTCGGAGCCCTGATCGCCGCCGGGTAGGAATATCGGGCGCTGTGAGATGCTTGACGTGTCAAAGACTTCGAAGGAGACGCGTCATGCAGTTCGGCATCTTCACCGTGGGTGACGTGACACCCGACCCCACCACCGGCCGGACGCCGACCGAGCACGAGCGCATCCAGGCCATGACCACCATCGCCCTGAAGGCGGAGGAGGTCGGCCTGGACGTGTTCGCCACCGGCGAGCACCACAACGAGCCGTTCGTACCGTCCTCGCCCACGACCATGCTCGGCTGGATCGCCGCCCGGACCGAGAAGCTGCTGCTGAGCACGGCCACCACGCTGATCACCACCAACGACCCGGTGAAGATCGCCGAGGACTACGCGATGCTCCAGCACCTGTCCGGCGGCCGGGTGGACCTGATGATGGGCCGCGGCAACACCGGCCCGGTCTACCCGTGGTTCGGCAAGGACATCCGCGCCGGCATCCCGCTGGCCATCGAGAACTATGCGCTGCTGCACCGGCTGTGGCGCGAGCAGGTGGTCGACTGGTCGGGCAAGTTCCGTACCCCGCTCCAGTCCTTCACCTCGACCCCGCGCCCGCTGGACGGGATCCCGCCGTTCGTCTGGCACGGCTCGATCCGGAGCCCCGAGATCGCCGAGCAGGCCGCCTACTACGGCGACGGCTTCTTCGCCAACCACATCTTCTGGCCGGCCTCGCACACCCAGCGCATGGTGGGCCTCTACCGCGAGCGCTGGGCGCACTACGGCCACGGCGACCCCGACCAGGCCATCGTCGGGCTCGGCGGCCAGGTGTTCATGCGGAGGAACAGCCAGGACGCGGT
>NZ_JBFBAA010000070.1:0-12274 GCF_040682035.1 Actinoplanes sp. NPDC051470 | reverse complement strand
CGACCGGCCCGGACGGGAAACCGGACGCCAAGGCGATCTCGATGGACGCGAAATCAGCCGTCGAGCGGCTAGGACGCGGCCCGTTCGAGCGGGGCGAGGTCGACGCCGCGCTCACGCCCGTGCGTGGCAGGTATCCGAAGGCGACCATCACCCCGGAGGACGACGCGTCGGCCACCTGGGGTGTCCACGTGCAGACGGCGCGGGCCGACAGCAAGACCAAGGCGTTCGACGCGAAGGGCGCGCACGCCGAGATTCTCGCGTCGCTCAGTACGGTGCAGTCGCGGGCGGTGCTCAGCCATGCCCAGGCGACCGGCGGGAACGCGTACACGTCGATGCTTCGGATGTTGATCCCGAAGAGTGCCGCCGAGCGTGAACGCGTTCTGGCCGAGGGCTACAAGAGTCTCACCGGGCCCCCGAAGGGGAGTCTCAAGGTCGACAAGCTGAAGGCGGACCGGGACCGGATCGTGGTGAAGCTCAACCACGGCATCGCCGAGGAGCAGAAGCGGTCGGGCGACGCGGCCTGCACCGCCATGCGGCAGCGGTTCCAGGGCTGGAAGCAGGATCTGGAGAAGATCGGCGACCGGCTGGCCGACGGCAGCGGCTGGACCGAGGCCGAGGAGAAGCACGTCGCGTTCCAGATCAACGAGATCGCCGAGAAGTTGCTGGCGGCCGCGATGGAACACGGGTACGAGACGGCGGACCTGCTCAAGCACCCGTCCAAGTACGCCGTGGACGGACGTCTGAAGAACGAGTACGCGAAGGACATCCGGACGACGTTCTATCCGGGCTTCACCGCGGCGACCGAGCGTGCCGTCCTCGGCCGCGACCTGCCGCTGCTGATCGACGCGAAGAAGCGGCACCCGGGGCTGAAGGACCAGACCGGCTACGACGACGACAACTTCTTCTACTGCAAGGGCGGGGGAGGCCGGGCCGCGCACATCGCGCCGGCCGCCGCCGCGTCGCTGGATCACATGACACCGGTGGCTTCACACTGGAACGCCCCGGGGCACGGCGGCAGCACCGGGAGCAACACGCACCAGGGGAAGCGCGGTCAGTGGTACAACCTGGAGTCGAACCTGGAAGTGCTGTGCGGGCCGTGCAACTCCGCCAAGCAGTCCGGTGGCGTCAAGTACAAGCCCGAGGTCGGGCCGTTGTTCAAGGGACCGGACGATCCGTGAGTCCGGCGGCCGTTGCGGAGGACAAGTGGCGAATTTCTATGTGTGGCTCAACCGCTTCGATCAGGGCGACGGTGTCGCGGTCGTGGAGGTCAGGCGGGCCAACGTCGGCCGGGTGGTCGACGGCGACCCCGAGTTCACGCAGGGTCTGGCCGACGCGGTGAGCCTGCCGCTCACCGTACGGAAATGGTCGATCGAACCGTTCCGCAGCCTGTACTACAGCGACTACCCGGACGCCGATGACTGGGAGGACCGGTTTCCCGAGGCCTGGCGCGTCACGCTGACCGGCGACCCGGCCGGCGACGGCGAGGTGGAGCCGGCGCTGAGACCGGCGACGTACAACGGCTACGACAGCACGTGGAGTCCGCTCCGCCCGGCCGAGCCCGAGCCGCGCGGCCGGTACGCGGCCATCGGCGTCCTGGTCGGCGCGATCGCCGACGACGCGTTCACCGACCAGGTCCGCGCCATCCGGCCGGACGCGTCGGTCGACACCGTCGTCGCCCGGTCGGAGAAGCTGCGGGGCACGCGGGTGACGGTCGATCTGGGTACGGTCGACCTGGCCGCCGACGCCGCCGCCGTGGACGAGGTCACCGGCCGGCTCACGGAGCTGGGGATGATCGTCACCCGGCGGGCGGTCGAGCTCAAACTGGCCGAGCTGCACAGCTGACCTGCCATGTTGCATGGGCAGTGGGTGATTTTGGCGACATCGTGACGGCGCGGGGGAAGGGCATCGATCCCGCTCTTTATGGTGGACGGTGTGACGGATGGGGTAGAGGGGCCACAACTCGGGATCGACGCGTCGGTCGCCCATCCGGCGCGGCGATACAACTACTGGCTGGGCGGCAAGGACAACTTCGCCGCCGACCGTGAGTCGGGCGACGAGTTCGTCCGGAAATTCCCGGCGGTCCGGACCGCGGCCCGGGCCAACCGGGCCATGCTTCAGCGGGCCGTGCGGTTCCTGGCCGCCGAGCGAGGGCTGCGACAGTTCCTGGACATCGGCACGGGGTTGCCGACCGCGGACAACACCCATGAGGTCGCGCAGCGGGTCGCGCCGGATGCCCGGGTGGTCTACGTGGACAACGATCCGCTGGTCATGACCCACGCGCGGGCGCTGCTGACGTCTTCCAAGGCGGGGCGGACCAGTTATCTCGAGGCCGATCTGCGCGATCCGGAGCAGATCCTGGCCGAGGCGCGGAGCACGCTCGACCTCGACCAGCCGGTGGCCGTGATGCTGGTGGCGGTCCTGCATTTCATTCCGGGGGACGGCGCCGCGCTTCCGCTCGTACAGAAGATCATGGCTGGTCTTCCGGCCGGCAGTTACCTGACCGCGACCCACGCGACCATCGATTTCGCACCCGCGGAGATGCGCGCGGCGCATGCCGAGATGCGGGCGGCGGGGCGCTCCGACGTCTGGACGCGGTCGCGGGACGAATTCGCCGAGATCTTCGAGGGGATGACCCTGGAGGAGCCGGGCATCGTGCCGGTCACCGAGTGGCGACCGGACGAAGGCGCCGAAATCCCCCCACGCCGCGAGGTGGCCATCTGGGGCGGGGTCGCCCGCAAGTAAGAGCCGCGCGTAGAGGGGGACAAACGGGCAGCGAGGAAGTGATCTTCGCGCCGTTCGGCGGAAACCTGAATGCGGCACTGGGAAGCTAACCTCGGGGTCGTCGGTGGGCAACGGCGCCCGGCGCGCGTGGAGAGGACGGTAGAGGCCGTGAAGGTCGGCATTCCCAGCGAGGTCAAGAACAACGAGTTCCGGGTGGCGATCACCCCGGCCGGCGTGTTCGAGTTCGCCCGTGCGGGGCACGAGGTCTACGTGCAGACGGGCGCCGGCAACGGCTCTTCGATCACCGACGACGACTACGTGTCGGCGGGCGCCACCATCGTGGCCACCGCGGACGACGTGTGGGGCACGGCCGACCTGATTCTGAAGGTCAAGGAGCCGATCGCCGAGGAGTACCCGCGCATGCGCGCCGGTCAGGTGCTGTTCACCTACCTCCATCTGGCCGCCTCCAAGGAGTGCACCGACGCGCTGATCGACCGCAAGGTCACCGGCATCGCGTACGAGACGGTCGAGCTGCCGGACCGGTCGCTGCCGCTGCTCGCGCCGATGTCCGAGGTTGCCGGCCGGCTCGCGCCCCAGGTCGGGGCCTACCACCTGATGCGGTCGGGCGGCGGCCGCGGCGTGCTGATGGGTGGCGTGCCGGGCGTGTACGCGGCCAAGACCGTGGTGATCGGCGCCGGGGTGTCCGGCATGAACGCCGCCGCGATCGCCCTCGGCATGCAGGCCGAGGTGCTGGTCCTGGACAAGAACATCGCCCGCCTCCGGGCCGCCGACGCCGACTACCGCGGCCACCTGCAGACGATCGCCTCCAACGCCTACGAGATCGAGAAGGCGGTGCTCGACGCCGACCTGGTCATCGGCGCGGTGCTGGTGCCGGGCGCGAAGGCCCCGAACCTGGTGCCGAACGAGCTGGTGTCGCGGATGAAGCCGGGCAGCGTGCTGGTGGACATCTCGATCGACCAGGGCGGCTGCTTCGAGGACTCGCGGCCGACCACCCACGCGAACCCGGTCTACCAGGTGCACAACTCGATGTTCTACTGCGTGGCCAACATGCCGGGCGCGGTGCCGCACACGAGCACGTACGCGCTGACCAACGTCACCCTGCCGTACGCGCTCGAGCTGGCCAACCGCGGCTGGCGCGACGCCGTCCGGCACGACCCGGCGCTCGCCCTGGGCCTGAACACCCATGACGGCCACGTCACCTACGGTCCGGTCGCCGAGGCGCACGGCATGGCCACGCTGAGCCTGAATGACGCCCTTAACTAAGGTCGTCCGGACGTATCTCGACCACCTCAGCGTCGAGCGCGGCCTGAGCCGGAACACGCTGTCCTCGTACCAGCGGGATCTTGATCGTTACGCCCGTCACGCCAAGATCAACATCCAGGAGATGACGGCGAAGGACGTCGCCACGTACCTGGCCGTGCT
This sequence comes from Actinoplanes sp. NPDC051470, assembly GCF_040682035.1. Classification (NCBI taxonomy): domain Bacteria; kingdom Bacillati; phylum Actinomycetota; class Actinomycetes; order Micromonosporales; family Micromonosporaceae; genus Actinoplanes; species Actinoplanes sp. NPDC051470. The sequence continues at coordinate 8,110 of NZ_JBFBAA010000070.1, read as the reverse complement.
GAGGACCGGCGACGACGATCACCCGCCGCTGTCGGCGTCGTCGGCGGCCCGGGCGATGAGCGCGGTGCGCGGGCTGCACCGGTTCGCCGCCCGGGAAGGGCTGGTCGCGGTGGATGTGAGCCGTGACGTACGCCCGCCGGCGCCGCCGAAACGCCTGCCCAAGGCGCTCGACCTCGATCAGGTCGAGCGCCTGCTGGCGGCCCCGGCCGGCGACGACGGGCTGGTGCTGCGCGACCGGGCGCTGCTGGAGTTCCTCTACGGCACCGGCGCGCGGATCTCCGAGGCGGTCGGGCTGGACGTCGACGACCTGGCCGACGACGCCGTCACGCTGCACGGCAAGGGGGGAAAGACCCGGTTCGTCCCGCTCGGCCGCTATGCGCGGGCCGCGCTCGACGCCTATCTGGTACGCGCGCGCCCGCTCCTGGCGGCCAGCGGCAAGGGCACGCCCAAGGTCTTCCTCAACGCCCGTGGCGGCGTGCTGTCGCGGCAGAGCGCCTGGACGATCCTGCACCGGGCCGCGGCCGCCGCCGGCCTGCCCACCGAGGGCGCGCACGCGGTGTCGCCGCACACACTGCGCCACTCGTACGCCACGCATCTGCTCGATGGCGGCGCCGACGTCCGCGTCGTGCAGGAGTTGCTCGGGCACGCCTCGGTCACCACGACGCAGGTCTACACGCTGGTCACCGTGGACCGCCTTCGTGAGGTGTACGCCACCTCACACCCGCGCGCTCGTTGAGCCATGTGCAGACGTAGCACGACCCATGCGCGACACGCCGATGACTGACCCTCAGCACGCGCGGTCGGTGGCGTACAGTCGGGCATCGGCGAGCGGGTCGGGAGGGGGCGAAATGTCAGGCGGCACGGATCAGGCGGAGGCCTGGACCTCGGCGCTCCGAGAGCAGCAGAGCTCCATGGACCTCGGCGCCGACCTGGGCCCGGCCGACCCGACGGCGTATACGGTGCGTCGCCCGATCCCCGAGCCGATGCCCACCGATCGTCACGGTCCGGCCCGGATCATCGCGCTGGCGAACCAGAAGGGTGGCGTCGGCAAGACCACGACCACCATCAACCTGGGCGCGGCGCTGGCCGAGTACGGCCGCAAGGTGCTGCTGGTCGACTTCGACCCGCAGGGCGCCTGCTCGGTCGGGCTGGGTGTGAATCCCCACAATCTCGACCTGAGCATCTACAACCTGCTGATGCAGGACGACGTGACCGCCGAAGACGTGATCATCAAGACCGACGTCGCCGGCCTTCACCTGCTGCCCGCCAACATCGACCTCTCCGCGGCCGAGATCCAGCTGGTCAACGAGGTCGCCCGCGAGATGGCGCTGGCCCGGGTGCTCAAGCGGGTCCGCAAGGAGTACGACTTCATCCTGATCGACTGCCAGCCCTCGCTGGGCCTGCTGGCGATCAACGCGCTGACCGTGGCCCACGGCGTGCTCATCCCGCTGGAGTGTGAGTTCTTCTCGCTCCGCGGCGTGGCCCTGCTGCTGGACACCATCGACAAGGTGCGCGAGCGGCTCAACTTCGACCTCGAGCTCGAGGGCATCCTGGCCACCATGTACGACAGCCGCACCACCCACTGCCGCCAGGTGCTGCAGCGCGTGGTCGAGGCGTTCGGCGACAAGGTGTACCAGACCGTGATCACCAAGACGGTCAAGTTCCCGGAGAGTACGGTGGCCGGCTCGCCGATCACCTCGCTCGACCCGGCGTCCTCCGGCGCCCGCAACTACCGCCAGCTCGCCCGCGAGCTGATCGCCGCCAACTCCGAACGGTAGTGCTCTTCGCGCTCGGCCAGCCGGTGACCTTCGCCGGTCTGCTCATGGGATTCCTGCTCGCGCTGCTGGTGCGGGCCTTCGCCATCCGCCTCACCGCCCGCGCGCTGCGCCTGGTGGAGCGGCGCGAGTCGCTCTCGCCACGGTTGCGCGAGGACGTCGACCCGTTCGGCGCGGTCGCCGCGGCGGTCGGCGGCGCCGGCTGGGGCAAGATCATCGACGTCGACGAGGTGCCGCGGCACGCGGGCCGGGGCCGGGCGGCGCTGGTGTTCGCGGCCGGCCCGATCGCCACCGTTTCTCGCCGCGCAGGTCTTCTTCCTGGCCAACCGGCTGCTCTTCCCCTCGGCCTTCGACCTGCTCGGCGTGTCCTTGTCAGGCATCCTGCGCGGTCAGTTCTTCGCCGGGTGGGGCGTTCAGTTCATTCTGGGCATCGCGGGCAGCCTGCTCGCCTTCGGGCTGCTCTCGCTGGTGCCGATCCCGCCGCTGGACGGCTTCGGCCTGCTCTGGTCGGCGCAGCGCCGGCCGGGCGCCGGCATGCAGAGCTACCGGCTCTGGTTCCAGGAGAAGAACATCGGCGTCGTGGTGCTGATCGCGGCCAGCTTCTTCCCGTTGAGTTACCCGTTGCTCATGTTCCCAGTTGATCTCCTCGGGACGGTGTTTCTCGCGCTGTGGGGGTAGGGATGAGCCTTGAAACGGTCGTCGAGCCGGTGGTCTACGGTCAGCACGTGCCTTCTGATCCCGTCGCCGCAGTTCCCGAGGTGGTTCCCGAAGCGGATTCGGGCAAGTTCCTCGTGCGGCTCGACAACTTCACCGGGCCGTTCGACCTGCTGCTCCAGCTCATCGGCAAACACAAGCTGGAGATCACCGAGGTCGCACTCCACCAGGTCACCGACGACTTCATCGGCTACATCCGGGCCATGGGCGACGACTGGGACCTCGGCGAGGTCAGCGAGTTCCTGCTGGTCGCGGCCACCCTGCTCGACCTGAAGGCGGCCCGCCTGCTGCCCGCCGCCGAGGTCGAGGACGAGGAAGACCTGGCACTGCTGGAGGCGCGTGACCTGCTGTTCGCCCGGCTGCTGCAGTACAAGGCGTTCAAGGAGGCCGCGCTCCACATCGAGGAGCTGGAAGGAACCGGCGCGCGGCGGTGGCCCCGCGCGGTCGCGATGGAGCCCAGGTACGCCGAGGCGCTGCCCGACCTGGTCCTGGGCATCGGGCCGGAGCGGCTCTTCAAGCTCGCGCTCAAACAGTTCCAGCCCAAGCCGGGCCCGCCCGAGGTGTCGATCGCGCACATCCACCAGGTGCGGGTCAGCGTCCGCGAGCACGCCACGCTGCTGCGCGACCGGATGCGCCGGGCCGGCAGCGCCACGTTCAGCCTGCTGGTCGCCGACTGCGAGAACACGCTCGAGGTGGTGGCCCGCTTCCTGGCCCTGCTCGAGCTCTACCGCGAGGGCCTGATCGACTTCGAGCAGCCGGTGTCGCTCGACGAGCTCACGGTCCGCTGGATCGGCGGCGAGGACGACGCGGCCGAGCTGGAGATCGACGACTACGAGGGCACGCCGGTGCCGGACGAACCGCCACCACCCGCAGCCGAAGGGGTCACAGACGAAGACATAGCCGCGTTGGGTACGCCCGAAGCGGACGAACCCGATGACGACGAGCACGACGGCCTGCACGACACCGAGGAGACACCGTGACCGACGAGCGCCCCGACTCCCTGGCCGCGCAGGCGGCGTCCTGGGTGCCGCCCTGGGAACGGTCCCCTCGCGAACCCGACCGCGACTTCCAGGCCGCGGCCGAGGCCGACGCGGAAGCCGACGACGCGGAAGCCGACGACGTCGAAGCCGAGGGCGGCGCCGACCCCACCCCCGCGCCCGACTCTTCGGATTTGTCCGAAGAGGGCGAGCCGGAAGTGGACGTTGGCCAGGCTGCGGAGGGCGAGGACGCCGGCGAGGCTGCGGAGGGCGAGGACGACGGTGAGCCGGGCGAGGTGGCTCCGATCGCGGCGGAGACCGACGAGCCGGGCACGGTCGACGAGCCGGCCGGGGCGGCCGAGCCGGTCGACGAGCCCGGCGTGTTGACCGGCCCCGAGGTCGAGGTGCCCGACGCCGTCGATGTGAGCGACGACACCGAGGTCGACCTGAAGTTCGCCGAAGAGCCGGCGATCGAGGAGCCGGCGATCGACGAGCCGCCGGCCGGGGAGCCGCCGGGGGAGCCGGAAGCCGCCGTGGCCGCGGCGATCCCGGCTCAGGCCGTACCCAGGAGAAAGCGCAAGAAAGACCCTGAGCCCGAGCCGGCCGAGGAGCCGGTCGAGGTCGTCCCGATGGAGGACGGCGAACTGCGGGCCGCGCTCGAGGCGATTCTGCTGGTCGTGGACGAGCCGGTGGCCGAGTTGCAGCTCGCGCAGATCGTCGAGGAGCCGGTCGAGCGGATCGGCACGATGCTCGAGGACATCTCGGCGAGGTACACGGCCGCGGGGCACGGGTTCGACCTGCGGCGGGCGGCCGGTGGCTGGCGGCTCTACACCCGGCCGGAATACGCGGCGTACGTGGAACGGTTCGTGCTCGACGGGCAGTCCGTCCGGCTCACCCAGGCCGCGTTGGAAACGCTCGCCGTGGTCGCGTACAAGCAGCCGGTGACCAGGTCGCGGATCTCAGCCATCCGGGGTGTGAACTGTGACGGCGTGATGCGTACGCTTGCTACGCGCGGCCTGATCGAGGAATGCGGCACCGAGCCCGAAACCGGGGCCCACCTGTACCGCACAACGACGCTGTTCCTCGAGAAGCTGGGCCTCAACTCGGTCGACCAGCTTCCCCCGCTGGCGCCGTTCCTGCCCGACGATGTGGAAGAAGTAATCGATGCCTCAGGCTGATCCGGCCACCGCTGAGCGCCTGCAGAAGGTGCTCGCCCTTGCCGGCGTCGGTTCCCGCCGCGCCTGCGAAGACCTGATCTTCCGGCGCCGCGTCACCGTCAACGGCCGGGTGGCCAAGCTCGGCGACAAGGTCGACCCGTCCACCGCCGAGATCCACGTCGACGGCCAGCGGGTGGTGACCAACACCAAGATGGTCTACATCGCCATGAACAAGCCGCGTGGCGTGGTCGCGTCGATGGACGACGAGAAGGGCCGCACCGAGCTGGCCGACTTCCTCGACACCTTCGAGCAGCGCATCTACCACGTGGGCCGGCTCGACGCCGACAGCGAGGGGCTGCTGCTGCTCACCAACGACGGCCAGCTGGCCCACAAGCTGATGCACCCGTCGTACGAGGTGGCGAAGACCTACCTGGCCGAGGTGCAGGGGCCGCTGCCGCGCTCGGTCGGCCGCAGCCTCCAGTCCGGCGTGATGCTCGACGACGGCCCGGCCAAGGTCGACAGCTTCCGGCTGGTCGACACGCTCGGCAAGGTGGCCCAGATCGAGGTCGTCCTGCACGAGGGCCGCAAGCACATCGTCCGGCGGATGATGGACGAGGTCGGCCACCCGGTGCTGCGCCTGATCCGCACGGCGGTCGGCCCGATCCGCCTCGGCGACCTGCGCCCGGGCGGCTTCCGGCACCTGTCCAACGCCGAGAAGGCCGCCCTCTTCACCGCGGTCGGCGACTAGCCCACGGGCTACTCCGGCTTCTCCAGGCCGAAGATCAACTGCCGCTTGAGGCTCTCGATGAGGTCCACGAGGGAGCGGGCCTCGTCGAGGGTGTCGTTGTCGATCGCGCCGGTGCCCCGGTTGCTGGGCCGGTTCGACTCCTGCTCGAGGCGGTTGTAGGCGTCGGTGAAATACTCGGACAGGACGGCCAGGAGCGAGTCACCGAGCCGCCGGGTCTCGTCGGGCAGCCTTTCCGGGACACCCCAGAGCACGCCCGGAAGGCCGTAGACCGTGGTGGCGCCGGCGGTGAGATCGGTGGCGCGGTAACACACCAGCGCGTCGCCGTGCCTGGCATCGTCGGTAAGAAAGGCCAGCGGTATCAGGTCGGGATCGAGGCGTACGACCGCCTCCTCGATCTTGTCCGTCCCGGTCGGCGCCGGCGGGACCGGCCGGGTCAGGAGCCGCCACGGCCGGTCGGTCAGCTCGGCTGTGGACCCGCGTTCCTCGAATCCCGAGGCGGCGATCGCGAAGATCTCGCCGGGGAAGGCGACTCCGTAGCACTCGCGGAGCGCGTCCTGGGCGGAACGGCCCTGGTCGTACAACGCCTGGGCCTGTGCGGCCATGGCGGCGTAGGGGGTCATGCCTGGTCACCTTCCGATTCGGCGGGAACTTCCTTGAGGAGCTCGCTGAGTCTGGCCCAGGTGCCTTTGAACTCCTCGGCGGTCAGCGCGGCGATGATGTCGTGGGCGATGGCCTTGGCCTGGGTGAGAAGGGTTTCCGAGTAACGGCTGCGGACGACCAGTTCGCCGACCCTCGCGTCGATCGCAGCCAGCTTCGCACGGAAGGCGTCCGTCCCGGCGAGCTCCGGGTTGTTCACCATCTCGACCACGACCGTGTCGACATGGGCGTAGACGCTCTCGAGGGCCCGTTGGGCCGCGCCCGTCGTGCCTGCCTCGGACTTGCTCATCTCCATGGCGAGACGCTTGGAGCTCATGTACGACTGCGACTGCAGGATCAATGCGTACGCGTCGTGCCGTCCGGAAGCTCGTGCGCGGCGGACGGCGGCGTCGTCCACGGTGAGGTTCCGGCCCTCGACGTCCGGGGCCGGGCTCGTGGTGGTCGAGGTTCCCGGCTCGTAGGCCACCGAGTCGTTCGCGATCTGCCCGGTCAGGTTGTCCCGCAGGTTGCGGCCCTCGGCGGCGCCGACGCCGTACGTACCGCCCTGCTCGTTCTGCAGCCGGTCCATCAACGCCGGGTCCTGGAAGATGCCCTTCTTGTCCTCGGTCCAGGCCCGGATCAGCATGTTCGGCTCGGTCGGGTAGAGCATCCGCGGCCGGGTCTTGGCGACCGCGACCCGCACCGCCCGGTCGAGCTGGTTGGCCAGCACGGTCAGCTGGGCCCGGCGCGAGCTGCCGCCCTCGGTCCAGTCGAAACCCTCGAACGTGTACCCGCCGATGGTCAGCAGGGGATGCTGGCCGATCGCGGTGAGAATCTCCGTGTACGCCGTGAGCACGCCCATCGGGCTCGGTCCCGCGGTGACCACTCCGCCGTCCGCGTCCTGGCTCAGGACGTGCACGTTGTGGTTGGCCATGGACAGCAGGTCAACCGCCCGCCGCGTGTAGCTCGACCCGAGCACCGTCTCGCGGAAGAGGCCGTACGGCAGCTTCTTGCCCTCGCGCCAGTTCGACTCGCTCTCCACCGCCTTGTCCCGATCGGCCTTCTCGGTCAGTTTCCCGTATGCCCGGCGGACCTCGGCCCAGGGCACCGCGCCGCCGCCGGCCTTGCGGACCCAGGTGGGCCGCCAGAGGAACCCGAAGATCGCCATTAGCAGCTTGTCGCGCTTCGCGACGTTGCCGACCGCGCCGGTCACCTTCTCGCGGGCCGCCTGGTCGGCCTCCGGGGCCAGCCGTTCGAACACGTTGATGCCGGCGACGACCGCGGTCCGGCTCGACGCCAGATCACGCGTCCGCGGGTCGGTCCAGGCGTCGTCCAGGTAGCGGGTGGCCAGATCGGTGACCCCGTCGTCGGGCTGGGCCGCCATGTTGACGACGAAGCCGGTGGACGGGTCCTTGCCCTTGAACGGCACGCTGGTCTGCCGGAGGTACTGGTTCGCGCGCCCGACCGGGGTGATCTTCGTCGGGACCTCGGCCCGGCCGACCTCGAACGGGAAGGCCTCGCCCTCCAGCTGCACCTCGCCCCGCTCGGTCTGGCTGTTCGGCGTGACCTCGACGGTGGTCTTGATCTGCTTGTCCTTCACCACACCGGTGAACGGCTCCATGCCGATGGTGAGCTTCAGGCCACGGACGCGGGAGTCGAGGCGCCCCTGCTGGGTGACGGCGATGCTCTTGCCCAGGGCCGCCTTCTTCGCGTACGCGGTCCGCAGGTCACCGTCCTCGGCCTGGTCCCCGCCGCGCAACTGGGCGAACGACTCGTCGATGACCGAGCGGTTGAAGGCGCTGTGGTCCTTGGCCGAATACCAGGAGGCGCCGCCCTCACCCTTGGCGATCCAGCCCTTGCCCTCCTCGGCCGTGGCCCGCTTGGTCCCCTGGCCGGCCGTCGCGCGCACCTGCCAGTGCGTCCCGGCCTCGACGACGTCGAGCTTGACCTGGACGCCGTTCTTCGCGCCCTCGGCCGGGGCGAGGGCGGCTTCGAGCTCGGCCCGGCTGACAACCTGGGTCGCGGTCTTCTGCCCGGCCAGCGCCCAGCCACGCTGAGCGGCCTGCTTGGCAACGCCCCGGACATCGGTGGGGTCGGCGTCCT
>NZ_JBFBAA010000069.1:0-14442 GCF_040682035.1 Actinoplanes sp. NPDC051470 | reverse complement strand
ACCTCCACAACAACACCGGCAGCCTCACCACCAGCCAACCGGGTGTCATCAACCATCCCCAGCGCCACCACAACATCCCGGAAGTTCAACCCCGCCGCTCGGACAGCGATCCGGACTTCGCCCGAGCGCAGGGGCCGATCCGCGACATCGGTGGGCATCAGGGCCAGATCCTGCAAGGTGCCGGTGCCGGGATGCTGCAACAGCCATCCGCCGCGCTCCGGAACGGCCAACGGCTCAGTGGCCCGGGTCAACCGCGGCGCCTCCCACCGGCCGCCGCCGACCCGTATCCGAGGTTCGTCCAGCCCGGCCGCCGCGGCCAGTCGCTCCGGGTCAAGGGGTTCGTCGCTCTCCACCAGGACGAACCGGCCCGGGTGCTCCGACTGCGCCGACCGGACCAAGCCGGACACCGCCGCCGAGGCCGGCCCGGTCCCGGTGTGCACGATCAACGTGGTGTCGGTGGTCAGCTCGGCTTGGATCGCGTGCAGGGTGCGGGTGGTCAGGGCACGAGCTTCGGTCAGTGGGTCGTCGTGGCCGGGGCGTGCGGTGAAGACCACCACGTCGCCGGTGGGCGCGCCGTCCGCGACGGGGATCTCGGTCCAGGTCACGGTGAGCAGATCGTCGGACTCGATGGTGGCCGGTCGGGTGACCAGCGAGCCGATGGTGGCGACGGGCCGGCCGGTGTCGTCGGCGACCCGCACGCTACAGCCGCCGGTCGTGGGGGTCACCGCAACGCGCAGCGCCGATGCCCCGGTGGCGTGGACCTGGACACTGTTCCAGGAGAACGGGAGCCGCACCTCCGGTGGTTCGCCGTCGGTCGCGTGCAGCATGCATGTGTGCAAGGCGGCGTCCAGCAGCGCGGGATGCACCCCGAATCGGGCCGCCTCGGGCGCGTCCTGCTCATCGAGGGCGACCTCGGCGTACACGGTGTCCACGTGACGCCATGCGGCTTGCAGGCCTTGGAACGCGGGCCCGTACTCGTACCCGATCCCGGCCATCCGGTCGTAGAAGCCGGCCACGTCCACCGGCTGTGCCTGAGCCGGGGGCCAGGTCCCCAGGCTCGCCCCGGCCGCACCGGGCCGGGAGGCGTTGATCGTGGCGGTGACGTGCCGGGTCCAGCCGTCGGCGTCGTCCGCCCTCGAGTAGACGGTGACCGCGTCCCCGGTGACCGACACCGACAGTTGCACGTCGCCGGTGGCCGGCAGCACCAGCGGCGTGTGGATCACCAACTCGTCGACCAGGTCACGGCCCACCTCGGCGGCGGCCCGGGTCACCAGCTCCACGAATCCGGTGCCGGGGAACAACACACTGCCGCGGACCCCGTGATCGGCCAGCCACGGGTGGGTGGCCAGCGACAGCCGCCCGGTGAGCAGCACACCGTCGGTGTCAGGGACCGCGACCACCGCGCCCAGCAGCGGATGCCGCACCGCGCCGAGCCCAGCCCCCGACACGTCGCCCACCGGCCGAGTCGCATCGCCCCAGTACCGCTGACGCTGAAACGCATACGTCGGGAGGTCGAGGGTCCGCCGGCCGGTGTCGCCGATGAGGTGCGGCCAGTCGACGTTCACGCCGTGGACGTGGGCTTCGGCGAGCGCGGTGTGCATTCGGGTGATGGTTCCGTCGTCACGGCGCAGGGTGGCGACGGTGACCGCGTCGTCCATCGCCGGCACCAGCACCGGGCTGGCACTCACTTCAACGAACACGGTCTCACCCAGCGCCCTCAAGGCCTCCACCGCTGTGTGGAAGCCGACCGGCTGACGCAGGTTGCGATACCAGTAGTCCCGATCGAGCGGCCCGTCGACCCACACTCCGTCGACAGTTGAGAACCACGGCACAGTCGGGGCGTGCGAGCCGATGCCAGCGGTGATGTCGAGCAGTTCGGTCTGGATCTGTTCGACGTGTGGGGTGTGCGAGGCGTAGTCCACCGCGATCTTCCGGACCCGGTCGCCGAGCATTTGTTCCACCGCGTCCGGATCACCGGCGACGACGGTGGAGGCCGGGCCGTTGTGCGCGGCGATCCAAACCCCATCAACAAGGGAGATCGCGTCAGCGGGCAACGTCACCGAAGCCATCGCCCCCTGACCCGCCAACCGCTGGCTGATCAGACGACTGCGCAACGCCACAACCCGGGCGGCGTCTTGCAGCGAGATCGCACCCGCGACACACGCCGCGGCGATCTCCCCCTGGGAATGGCCGACGACCGCGTTCGGGTGGACACCGGCGGCCTGCCACACCGCGGCCAGCGACACCATCACCGCCCAACACGCCGGCTGCACCACATCAACCCGATCGACGACGGCCGGATCGTCCAGAACCGCGAACAAGTCCCAGTCGACGAACTCGCTCAACGCCGCCGCACACTCGGCCATCCGTTCGGCGAACACCACCGACGACTCCCGCAACGCCAAGCCCATGCCAAGCCACTGCCAGCCCTGACCCGGGAACACGAACACCACCCGCGGTTCGGTTATCGCCGTGCCGGTGATGGTGTCGTCGCCCAGCAGCACGGCACGGTGCTCGAACAGCGACCGTGTCACCGCCAGGGTGGAGGCCACCGCCCGGACATCGACCCCCGGGGTGGTCAGGTAGGCGCGTAGCCGGTTCTCGTAGTCGGCCAACGCCGCCGGTGTCTTGGCGGAGATGATCAGCGGCGTGGGTTCGTGTGCCGGCTCGTGAGGGCTGGCTGGGGGTTGGTTGGGTGGGCTTTCGAGGATGACGTGGGCGTTGGTGCCGCTGACGCCGAAGGAGGAGACACCGGCTCGCCGCGGCCGGCCGGTTTCTGGCCAGGGTTGGTTGTCGGTGACCAGCTCCACGGCGCCGGCGGTCCAGTCGACGTGCCGTGACGGCTCATCGACATGCAGGGTTCGCGGTACTACCCCGTGCTGCAGGGCCATCACCATTTTGATGACACCGGAGACACCGGCGGCGGCCTGGGTGTGACCGACGTTCGACTTCAGCGACCCGAGCAGCAGCGGCCGCTCACGGTCCTGGCCGTAAGTGGCGATGACAGCTTGGGCCTCGATCGGGTCGCCCAGGGTCGTACCCGTGCCGTGCGCCTCGACCACGTCCACCTCGGCGGCCGTCAATCGCGCGTTGGCCAGTGCCTGGCGGATCACCCGCTGCTGAGACGGACCATTCGGCGCCGACAGGCCGTTGGACGCGCCGTCCTGATTAACCGCCGAACTACGCACGACCGCCAAGACCCGGTGACCCTTGCGCTCAGCATCGGAGAGGCGCTCCACAAGGAGCACGCCGACGCCCTCGGACCAGCCCGTACCGTCCGCGGTGTCGCCGAAGGCCTTGCACCGGCCGTCAGCGGCCAGACCGCGCTGGCGGGAGAACTCCACGAAGCTCTGCGGTTTCGCCATCACGGTGACCCCGCCCACCAAGGCCAGCGAGCATTCGCCCTGGCGCAGGGAGTAGCCGGCCTGGTGTAGCGCGACGAGCGACGATGAGCACGCGGTGTCGACGGTGATCGCGGGGCCTTCGAGGCCGAAGAAGTACGACACCCGGCCGGAGAGCACGCTGCCGGCCCCCGCGGTGGCGCCGAACCCCTCGACGTCGGCGCCGTACCCGCCGGAGAAGGCACCCATGAACACGCCGGTGTCGCTGCCGCGTACGGACCCCGGCTCGATCCCGGCCCGCTCGAACACCTCCCACGACGCTTCGAGGATCAGCCGCTGCTGCGGGTCCATCGCGAGGGCCTCACGCGGGCTGATCCCGAAGAACGACGCGTCGAAATCGGCCACCCCGTCGAGGAAGCCACCCCGCACGCAATACGACTTACCGGCCGCATCCGGATCCGGATCGAACAGACCCTCGACATCCCACCCCCGATCGGTGGGAAACGGCGCGATCGCGTCGGTGCCCGACTCGACCAGCCGCCACAGGTCTTCCGGCGAGGACACCCCACCGGGGAGCCGGCACGCCATGCCCAGGATCGCCAGCGGCTCGTCCTGACCCACCGCCGATGCCGGACCGCGGGCCGGCGCCGGCAGCTGACCGGTGCGCAGTTCGTCCAGCCGGGCGGCCAGGGCGGCGGGGGTCGGGTAGTCGAACACCATGGTGGCCGGCAGCCGCAGTCCGGTCGCCTTGGCCAGGCTGTTGCGCAACTCCACCGCGGTGAGCGAGTCGACGCCCATCTCGCGGAAGGTCCGGTCGGGAACAAAGCGATCGGCGCTGGAGAGTCCCAGTACGTCCGTGACGCCGTCGCGGATCGTGTCGAGCATTGCCGCGGACCGGCCGGCCCGGTCCGGTTGTTCCTTGGCGGGCGCGCCGGTCAGGTTCCGGAGGATGGGCGGAAGCGCGCCGGCCGCGGCCAGGGCGCGCAGACCTACGGTGTTCACCCGCATGACGATGTGCGCTGAGCCGGCGGCGGCCATCGCACTGATCAGCAGGTGTCCGGTGACCGTCACCGGATCGGCCTCGGGCAGTCCCCAGGCGATCGTCGTGGCGGGGAGGCCTTGGGCGCGGCGGCTCCGGGCGAGGGCCTCGGCGGAGGCGGGTGCGTTCTGACCGAAGACGACGAACGCGGCGAGGTCGAGGTGTCCGGTGAGCAGGTGCAGCTGCCGGCTCTCGGCGGCGACGGCCGGGCCACCGAGGTGGATCACCGCGGTCAACGGGCGTTCCGGCGGCACATCGGCCAGCACCCGCGCCAGCGTGGCCGGGTCGGTCAGGTCGCAGACCGCCGTGTCGGCCCCGACGCCTTGCTCGGCCAGGTGCCGGGTCACGACCCGCTTCTCCGCGGCGGAACCGCCCGTGATCAGCACGGTCCCGCCGGGGTCGATCCGCTGGGGAACGGTGAGGACCATCTTGCCGATGTGGCGGGCCCGGCTCATCCAGCTGAACGCCTCGCGAGCCTGCCGGATGTCCCAGGCGAGCAGCGGCAGCGGCCGCAGGTCGCCACGTCGGAACAGCGCGAGCAGTTCGGCCAGGATCTCCCCTAACCGGTCGGGGCCGGCGTCCAGCAGATCGAACGCACGATAGAAGACGTCAAGGTCGCTGCGGATGTCGGTCTTGCCCATCTCCAGGAACCGGCCGCCGTCGGCCAGCACGTCGAGCGAGGCATCGACGAAGTCGCCGCTGAGCGAGTTCAGAACGACGTCGATGCCGCTCTCTCCGGCGAAGGTGTCGCGAAAGGCGGTGGTGCGCGAGTCGGCGATCCTGGCGTCGGGCAGACCGGCCTGCCGCAGGACATGCTGTTTGCCGATGCTCGCGGTGGCGTAGATCTCCGCGCCGAGATGCCGGGCGATCTGGGTGGCCGCCATGCCCACCCCGCCCGCGGCGGCGTGGATCAGCACCGATTCGCCCCGGCCGAGTCCGGCGAGGTCCACCAGGCCGTAGTACGCGGTGGCGAAAACGATCGGCACGGACGCCGCGGTGGCGAACGACCAGTCGCCGGGCATCGAGCCCAGCAGCCGGTGATCGGTGATGGCGACCGGCCCGAACGCGCCGGCGACGAGGCCGAACACCCGATCGCCGGGGGCCAGGTCCGGCACTGCGGAGCCGACCTCGAGCACCACGCCGGCGGCCTCTCCGCCCATCACACCGCCGCCGGGATACGTTCCCAGCGCGATCAGGACGTCGCGGAAATTCAGGCCCGCGGCGCGGACGTCCACCCGTACCTCATGGGGCTCGAGAGCGCGGGTGGCGATGTCGGAGCTCACCAGGGCGAGGTCCCGCAGGGTGCCACTCGGGGACTGTTCGAGCGTCCACGGGCCGTCCGCGGGAAGGGTGAGCGTGCCGTCTCCGGGAGCGGCGGGGCGGGTCAGGCGGGGGACGAGCGGCTTGCCGTCGCGGAGCGCGACCAATGGCTCGCCGAGCTCGGCGAGAGCCGACAGCGGGGCGTCGCCCGGGTCCGCACCGTCGAGATCGATGAGGACGAAGGCGCCGGGGTGCTCGACCTGCATCTGGCGGATCGCGTCCCAGGCCGCTGCGTGCGCCGGCTCCGGGAGGTCGGCCGGCCCGATGCCGACGGCCAGGCGGGTCACCAGGACGAGCGCCGATCGGGTACGCCGCTTGTTGGTCAGCCACGACCGTGCGAGGTCGCTGACCGCACCGGCCAGATCGGTTCCGTCGGCCGGCAGAGCGTCGACCCGGACGACCATCTGACCGTCCAAGGTGGCTGGTCGCGGCGCGTCGAGGGGTATCCATTCCAGCCGGTGCAGGGCGTCGGTGCCGCTGGCCGCGGCCAGCAACTCGGCCGGCATCTCGGTGAGGTGAGTCCGCCGCACCTTGCCGGACGCGGTGCGCGGCACAGCCTCTACCCGGTAGAGCTCCTCGGGCACCTTGAAGTACGACAGCCGCTCGCGGCACGCCGCGAACACCTCGTCGGTGTCCAGGTCGTCGTCCGGCACGACGTACAGGACCGGGACCTCACCCAGCACGGGGTGGATCCGGCCCGCGGCCGCCGCGTCCTTCACCCCCGCCACCTCGAGCGCCACGCTCTCGATCTCGTGCGGGTGGATGTTCTCGCCACCGCGGATGATCAGTTCCTTGATCCGCCCGGTGATGGTGACGTGCCCGGTCCCGCTGCGCCGGGCCAGGTCGCCCGTGCGGTACCAGCCGTCCGTGAGCACCTCTCGGGTGGCGTCCGGCTGCCCGTGGTAGCCGATCATCAGACTGGGTCCTTGCGCCCACAGCTCGCCCTCGTCGCCGTCGGCCACGTCGGCGCCGGTGACCGGGTCGACGAAGCGCAGCGTGAGACCGGGGACGGCGACGCCGCACGAGCCGGGAACCCGCGGCCCGCTGAGCGCGTTCACGGTGAGCGAGCCGGTGGTCTCGGTGCAGCCGTAGGTGTCGAGCAGCGGCACCCCGAAGACCTCGGCGAAGCCCTCGATGAGCGAGGCCGGCGCGACGGAGCCGGCGACCAGGCCCATGCGCAGGGCGGCGGTACGGCGTCCGGAGCCGCCGGCGGCTCCGAGCAGGTAGCGGAACATCGTGGGTACGCCGACCAGCACGGTGCATGGATGTTTCTCGAGCTCGTCGAGCACCTCCTCGGCGACGAACGTGCTCAGGATCCGCGCGGTCGCCCCGACGGCGGTGGCGGCCAGGAGACACAGGTGCAGGGCGAGGCTGTGGAACAGCGGCGCGGGCCAGAGCAGCACGTCGTTCTCGGTCAGCTCCCACGCGGGCACGTCGCACCACGCCGCCGACCACAGCCCGCTGCCCTGGGTGGACACGACGCCTTTCGGGGTGCCGGTGGTACCGGAGGTGTAGAGCATCCAGGCGGCCTCGTCGAGCCCCAGGTCGTCGCGGGCCGGGGTGCTCGGTTCGGCGGCGGCCAGGTCGGCGAAGGACCGGATCTCGGGGGAAGGGGGTTCGGCACCGACCAGGATGACCGCCACAGCGGGGGCGACCCGGCGCACGTTGCCCAGATGGGCGGCGTCGGTGATGACGACCACGGCGCCGCTGTCGGAGAGGAAATGCGCGATCTCGGCCTCGGCCGCTTCCGGGTTGAGCGGTACGGCGATCGCGGCGGCCCGGGCGATCGCCAGGTAGCTCTCGATCGTCTCGACGCGGTTGCCCAGCAGAATGGCGACCCGATCGCCCCGGCCGGCGCCGATATCTGCCAGGTGCCCGGCGAGCCGTCCGGTCCGCGTCTGCAGATCGGCATGCGTCACCCCGCGCCGCGCATCGATGTACGCCATCTTGTTGCCATAACGTTCCGCATTCGCGCGAAGCAAGTTATGAAGAGGCTTTAACAAATCCGCGCGTGACATGGAAACACCTTTCGGCGAAATGCGCTATCCACGATCCGATTCGGACGATAGCAGGCGCGCTTCGGCGTTCGCCATACCGCGCGACCCCCTAGGTTGATCACCCCCCTAGGCCCGGCTGAGCAGGCCGGATTAGGGGGTTGCGTCGGCTGCGACCCCGGTGTCTCCTGATATTCGGGATGCAAGGAATCCGGAGAGGTGAATGGCTTCTAATAGTCCCCACCCCAGGCCAGATAAATCGAGATTCGCGCTTTCGCGGGCAGAGCGGCAGCGCCGCCGGCCCGTGCGGAACAGCATCCCGCCCGCGGATCGGACCGGACCGCTGCCGGCGTCTTTCGCGCAGCAACGTCTGTGGCTCATGCAGCAGCTCGCGCCCGGGAGCAACGCCTACAACCTGCCGCTGGTCCACCGGCTCCGGGGCGCCCTCGACCGCACGGTCCTGGAACGGGCGCTCGACCTGGTCGTCGGCCGGCACGAGGCGCTGCGGACCGTCTTCGACGCGGAGGACGGCGAGCCGCGCCAGCGGATCCGGCCCGCCGGGACGGTGCGCCTGCGTCGGCTCGACGCCGCGGACGAGAACCACGCCGCCGAACTGGTCCGGCGCGAGACAGCGGAGCCCTTCGACCTGCACGCCGGTCCGGTGCTGAGAGCCCTGCTGGTGCGGCTCGCGGAGGACGATCACGTGCTGGCTCTCACGGTGCATCACGTGGCCGGCGACGGCTGGTCCCTGGCCGTCCTGCAGATCGAGTTGTCGGCCCAGTACGCCGCCCTGCTGCGCGGCACGCCGGCCGATCTGCCCGAACTCGCCGTGCAGTATGCCGACTTCGCCCAGTGGGAACGGCGGGAACTGTCCGGCGCCGAGCTGGAGAAGCGGCTGTCCTTCTGGCAGGAGAACCTCCGGGACGCCCCGACGGTGCTCGGGCTGCCGACCGACCGGCCACGACCGGCCACCGGCGGTTCGGATGCCGGCATGGTTCCCTGGTCCCCGCCGACGGAGCTGGTGGCCGCGGCCCGGACCCTGAGCCGGTCGACGGGCGCCACGCTGTTCATGACGCTGCTGGCGGCCTTCCAGGTGGTGCTGTCACGCCACACGCGCAGCGACGACGTCCTGGTCGGCACCCCGATCGCCAACCGCAACCGCGCGGAGGTGGAGGGGCTGGTCGGCATGTTCGTCAACACCGTGGTGCTACGCGGCGACCTGTCCGGCGATCCCAGCTTCCGTGAGCTGCTCCTGCGCACCAGGGCGAACACCACGGCGGCGCTGGCGTACGCCGATCTGCCGTTCGACCTGCTCGTCGAGCGGATCGCACCGCGGCGAGACCTGTCGATCAACCCGGTCGTGCAGGTGCTCTTCCAGCTGTTGCCGCAGTTGCCGAACCCGGTCACGCTTCCGGGTGTCACGGCCGAACCGTTCGACACGAATCAGTTCTTCACCCGGATGGACCTGGAGTTTCATGTCTTCGAGGATGCTGCCGCCGACATTCTGACCGGCCATGTCTGGTACCGCCGGGAACTGTTCGACGAAAGCAGCATGAAACATGTGCTGAATCAGGTGACGGCGGTCCTCCGGGGCGCGGTCGCCCACCCGGACGATCCGATTTCCACGATTTCCCTCCGGCCCGGTTCCGGCATCGGACTGCCCCGGGTGGAATCGAATGAAACGGATCGTGTCCTGCCGGTTCATTCGTTGCCGGAATTGCTGGAATCGGCTGCGGACCGGACGCCGGAGGCGATCGCCGTCGTCGACGAACGGGAGTCTCTGACCTATGCCGAACTCGGTCGGCGGGCCAACAGACTCGCGCACCTGGTGCGGGCCAGAGGCGTACGGTCCGGCGCCCTCGTGGGTCTCTGCATCGACCGCGGCGCCGACCTGATCGTGGGCATCCTCGCCATCCTCAAGGCGGGCGCGGCCTACGTACCCCTCGATCCCGAACACCCCCTCGAACGCACCCGCTTCGTTCTCGACGACGCCGGCATCGGCGTGGTGGTCACCCAGCGCAGCTTCCGATCCCGGTTCTCCGAGGTCCGCGACGTCGTCCACCCGGATGATCCGGGCCTGGACGACCAGCCCGACACCGCGCCCGAGGTGGTGCTGGACCGGGACAGCCTGGCGTACGCGATCTACACCTCCGGGTCCACCGGCCGTCCCAAGGCCGTCCTCATGCCGGGCATCTGCGTCGTCAATCTGCTGCTGTGGCAGGAACACACGATGGGCCGCGAGGAGAACAGCCGCACCGCCCAGTTCATCACCGCGACCTTCGACTACTCCGTTCAGGAGATCTTCTCCGCGCTTCTCGGCGGCACGTTGGTCATTCCCCCCGACGACGTCCGGCTCGATCCCGCCCGGCTGGCCCGGTGGATCGACGACAGCCGGATCACCCGGGTCTACGCGCCGACCACGGTGCTGCGCGCCCTGCTCGAGCACGTCGACCCGTACGGCAGTGGCCTGTCGACGCTGCGGCACCTCTGCCAGGGCGGCGAGCCGCTCGTCCTGGACGGCAAGCTGAGCGAGGTGTGCCGGCACCGCCCCCGGCTGCGCGTGCACAACCACTACGGCCCGGCGGAGACCCAGCTGGTGACCGGCTACACGCTGCCCGAGGACGTCGCGAGCTGGCCGGCCACCGCCCCGATCGGGAAGCCGATCGACAACACGCGCATTCACCTGCTCGACGACGCGCTGCGCCCGGTTCCCGACGGCGTACCCGGGCAGATCTGCATCTCCGGGATCGGCCTCGCCCGTGGGTACCTGGCCCGGCCGGAACTGACCGAGCAGCGGTTCATCACCGAGGGAACCGGCGCCGAGCGGCGGATGTATCTCTCCGGCGACCTCGCCCGGCGGCGGCCCGACGGGAACCTCGACTTCCTCGGCCGGATCGACAACCAGGTCAAGATTCGCGGCATCCGCGTCGAGCTCGGCGAGATCGAGGCGGTGCTGGCCGACCACGCCGCCGTCACCCGGGCCGCGGTCGCCGTCCGGGACGACGACCGCGGCGAGAAGCGGCTGGTCGCCTACGTGGTGAGCGCGGAGAACGCCGGGAAGCTCGCGGTCGAGCTGCGCGAGCACGTCGAGGCGTTGCTGCCCTCCTACATGGTGCCGTCCGCGTTCCTGCTCCTGGCCGAGCTGCCGCTGACGACCAGCGGAAAGACCGATCGGCGGGCGCTACCCGCCCCGGAGACGTGGTCGACGGCCTCGTCCACCCCGGTCGCTCCGCGCGACGAGACGGAGGCCACCGTCTGCGGGATCTACGCGGACGTGCTCGACGTGCGGGACGTGGGCGTGCACGACGACTTCTTCGCTCTCGGCGGCCATTCCCTGCTCGCCTCCCGCGTCGTGTCACGCATCCGCGCCGTCCTCGGCCGCGACCTGCCGTTGCGTACGCTGTTCGACGAGCGGACACCGGCCCGGATCGCCGAGGCGCTCGGTTCCCTGCCGGCCGGTGACGTGCCCCCGATCGTGCCGCGTTCGCGCACCACGCCGGCCCCGATCTCGCTGGCCCAGCAGCAGATGCTCACCAGCCACGATTCACTGCTCGAGCAGCGGGCCTTTCCCGTCTGCCCGTACGGATTCCGGCTGCGTGGCCCCGTCGACCACGCCGCCGTCGACGTCGCACTGACTCGCATCGTCGCGCGGCACGAACCCCTGCGGACCGGCTTCCGGGACGACGGCCAGGGACTCCAGCAGGTCGTCCGGGAACCCGCAACGGTGACGGCGCACCGTATCGACCTGACCGGCAGCGACACGGCCATGCGGGAGGCCACGGCCGCCGGCCTGGTCCGCGATCACCTCGAGCGCCCCTTCGATCTGGTCGACGGCGTTCTCCTCCGGGCCGTGCTGGTGCGGCTGACCGAGGACGACCACATCCTGCTGCTGGTTCTGCACCACGTCGCCGGCGACGGCTGGTCCTTCGACATCCTCGTCCGCGAATTCTCGGCCCTCTACACCGAACTCGCCGGTGGTCCCCCGGCCACGCTGCCGGACGTGCCCACGACGTACACCGACTTCGCCCAGTGGGAGCACGATCTGCTGTCCGGATCCGTGCGCGCGGACCACGAGAAGCACTGGCGTCAGCACCTCGCCGGCGCGGTCGCCCTGGAACTGCCCACCGACCGGCCCCGGAAGGTCGCGGCGGCGACCGGGGGCTCGCTCGCCTGGACGATCCCACCCGAGGTGACCTCGGCGGCACGCGGGATCGCGCGGGCCCAAGGCGTCACCTTGTACGAGACCATGCTGGGCGCGTTCATGGTCGCCGCGGCGGGCCTCTCCGGCCGGGACGACATCCTGGTGACCACGCCGTTCGCCAACCGCGGCCGGCCCGAGACCGACAACCTGATCGGCTTCTTCGCCAAGATCGCCGCGCTACGGGTCGGCCTCTCCGACGATCCGACGTTCCACGACGTCCTGCGGCGCGTCCAGGCGGCGATGCTGGGCGCGCATGCTCACCAGGACCTCCCGTACGCCGCGATGCAGGCCACCACACCCGGCCTTCCGCCGCCGCTGGTGCAGTTCCAGCTGATCAGCTCGCTGGCCGCCGACCTCGTCATCCCGGGCGTCGCCAGCGAGCGTTTCTGGACGGTCGACACCAACCTCGCGCTCCCGGAGGGCGAGATCGCGATCTGGCTCTTCGACGACGACAGCGCCCTGCACGGCACTGTCGCCTTCGACGGATCCCTGTTCGATCCGGCCACGATCCGGGGTCTGCTCGCCGCGGTGGAGTCGGCTCTGCGCGTGGTCTCCAGCACCCCCTCGATACGCGTATCCGAGGCATCCGCAGCAATCCGCCACGCGAGGAGCTAGGGCCATGCCCGACCAGGACAAAGTCGTCGAATATCTACGCTGGACGACGGCCGAGCTGCACACGACCCGCGCCAAGCTGCAGGCGGTCACGGCGGCCGGCACCGAACCGCTGGCCATCGTGGGCATGGCGTGCCGGCTGCCCGGCGGGGTCACCTCCCCGGAGGACCTGTGGCGGCTGGTCGAGTCGGGCACGGACGCGATCTCCCGGTTCCCCGATGATCGCGGCTGGGACGTCGAGGGACTGTTCGACCCCGACCCCGATGCGCCGGGCAAGTCGTACTCGGTGGAAGGCGGTTTTCTCGACGCGGTGGCCGATTTCGACGCCGCGTTCTTCGGAATCAGCCCGCGTGAGGCCCTCGCCATGGATCCGCAGCAGCGGCTGGTGCTGGAGGCGTCCTGGGAAGCCTTCGAACGAGCCGGCATCGAGCCGGGATCGGTGCGTGGCAGCGACACCGGGGTGTTCATGGGCGCCTACTCCGGCGGCTACGGCATCGGCGCCGACATTCCCGGCCTCGGCGTCACCGCGGGCGCGGTGAGCGTGGTGTCCGGCCGGGTCTCGTACTTCTTCGGCCTGGAAGGTCCCGCGGTCACCGTCGACACCGCGTGCTCGTCGTCCCTCGTCGCCCTGCACCAGGCCGGTCACGCGCTGCGGCGGCGCGAGTGCTCCCTGGCGCTGGTCGGCGGCGTCACGGTGATGGCCACACCGTTCGGTTTCGTGGAGTTCTCCCGGCAACGCGGACTGGCCGCCGACGGCCGCTGCAAGGCGTTCGCGGACACCGCCGACGGCACGAGCTGGTCCGAAGGCGTCGGCGTGCTCGTGGTCGAGCGCCTCTCCGACGCCCGCGCCAAAGGCCACCAGGTGCTCGCGGTGGTACGGGGGTCCGCGGTCAACCAGGACGGCGCCTCCAACGGCCTGACCGCACCCAACGGCCCTTCCCAGCAGCGAGTGATCCAAGCCGCCCTGGCCAACGCCGACCTGGCGCCGCACGAGATCGATGTGGTCGAGGCCCACGGCACCGGTACCCGGCTCGGCGACCCGATCGAGGCCCAGGCCGTGATCGCCACCTACGGCCAGGGCCGCGACGAACCGGTGCTGCTCGGCTCGATCAAGTCCAACGTCGGCCACACCCAGGCCGCCGCCGGTGTCTCCGGTGTCATCAAGATGGTCATGGCCCTGCAGCACGGGGTCGTGCCGCGCACCTTGCACGTGGACGAGCCGACCGAGCACGTCGACTGGACCGCCGGCGCCGTGCGGCTGGCCACCGAGAACCAGCCCTGGCCGGACATGGGACGGCCACGCCGCGCGGCTGTGTCGTCATTCGGGGTGAGCGGCACCAACGCCCACATCATCCTCGAAGGCGTACCCGAAGAGCCGGTGCACCCAGGACAGCCCTCGAAGCTGGTGCCGCTGATGATCTCGGCCAAGACGCCGGCCGCGCTGTCGCAGCTCGAGGAGCGGCTGCGCGCCTACCTGACCGCTGAGAGCAATCTTTCGGCGGTGGCGTCGACGCTGGCCGAGACGAGGTCGTTGTTCGAGCACCGCGCGGTTCTGCTCGGCGACGACACCATCAGGGGAACGGCACAGCCAAACCCTCGCGTGGTGTTCGTGTTCTCCGGCCAGGGTTCGCAACGCGCCGGTATGGGTGACGAGTTGGCGGCTGCGTTCCCGGTCTTCGCGAAGATCCGTCAGCAGGTGTGGGATTTGCTCGACGTCCCGGATCTGGATGTGGATGACACGGGTTTTGCGCAGCCGGCGTTGTTCGCGTTGCAGGTTGCGTTGTTCGGTCTTTTCGAGTCGTGGGGGGTACGGCCGGATGCGTTGATCGGGCACAGCATTGGTGAGCTGGCGGCTGGTTATGTGTCCGGGATCTGGTCGTTGGAGGATGCCTGCACGTTGGTGTCGGCCCGCGCGAGGTTGATGCAGGCCTTGCC
>NZ_JBFBAA010000068.1:10686-14563 GCF_040682035.1 Actinoplanes sp. NPDC051470 | reverse complement strand
CGAGCACGCGCCCGGAACTACACAGCCGACACCATGTCGACCCTCCTAACTGCGAGTCCACTCGCAAAGTGCGACCTCGTGTCGCAACGGCATGACAGTGCACGTGATCAAGCAGTTCTGCTGGCTGTCCAGTGTTTGCTCAAATCGCTGCGGTCGGGACGGCGCGCGTCGTCAGCTATCCAGGCTTATTCCCACGCCGCTTGTCGGCCTTGGCGGGGCCTGCCTGCATTGAGTTGATGGAAGCTTCATCGCTTAGGTATGGATCGTTGCCGCGATCTAGGCGTAGCGCCGGCGTCGATGTCTTGGTAAATTCATTTCATGTCACAACGAGATGAACGGGAGGAGTTCGCTCAGGCCGTGATGCGGCTCATCGACCAGGGACACCGCCACATCTCGCGCCGCCTGAACCTGGTCCGCGTTCAGGTCCTGGGGACGGTGGCCGCCAACGAGCCGGTGCGGCCCGCAACGATGGCCGCCGAACTCGACCTGACGGCATCGGCGATGAGCCGGCACCTGACCGCATTGGAACAAGCGGAACTGATCACCGTGATGCCTGATCCTGATGACGCCCGCACGTTCCTCGTGCGGCAGACCGAACGTGGCCGCGCGGAGATGGACGCCACGATCCAGGCTGGAACCACGGTGTTCGCCGAGGTGGTCGCCGATTGGCCGGACGCCGACGTCGCCACCGCGATCAAGCTGATCAGCCGGCTCAACCACGCGTGGGCGCGACGCCACGCCGCCGCCTCGAACGCGCCCCGGCCGGGCACCGGTCCTCGGTGGCGTCAAGCACGGCGACCGGACACCACTGGACAGGAGGAGGAATAGACATGCAGACCTCTTACGCGATCAGTGCCACGCGGGTGCCCTTGCCGGTCCGGGGCGTGCAGGTGCTGCTGGCCGTGATCGCGATCAGTCATCTGACGGTGCCGATAGTGATGTGGGCCAACCAAGGCGCGCTCCGCGATGAGATCGCGTCTCAGCATCCCGACTTCAGCGCGGGCGAGGTCGCCCGGTCGGCCGACATCGCGGTCACCTCGGCGGCCGTGTTCCACGGCGTCCTGCTGCTCCTCTGCGCGCTGCTGATCTGGAAGCTGAGCACCGCGCGGCCCTGGACCCGCCGGCTGACCGCGGTGTCGCAACTGCTGTCCGTGGTTTTCAGTGTCTTCTCCTGGTCGTCCACGCCAAGGTTCCACGCGGTCATCCCGATCATCGGCGCCATCCAGATTCTCACCGTCGTGCTGCTCTGGGCACCCCAGCCGGCCCGGACGTTCTTCGCCGACGGCGCCCAGCGAGCCACCACCGTGTGACACGGACCCAACACCACGCTCATGTCAGCGGGTGACGACGACAAAGGCAACCCATCGACAGGCATGAGGTTCGCGTTCCCGCGTCGTTCGACGATCGCTGGGTCCTCCTCGACATCGACATGCTCATACCGTTCCCGAGCATCCGGCGACCTTGATCAGGTGCACGGTCATCGGCAAAGTCGCGCAGCCGTTCATCGGCGGACGAACACGGACAGTGACTGCCCTGCGGGCTGGCGCGCGATGACAGCGGCATGAGAGTGAATTGATCTTCAGGACTAGGCGGCAATATGTTGATCATTTCTTGGCCGAAGATCGCGGTATTTCGCTGTATTGCCGAGCGTGTTCTGGGCGGTGTTGTAGGTGGTTGGCCGGTGGGTAGGATGGCTGTCTTCCGGCGCTGCGGGAGGCGTGGGTGGGCGGCAGGCTGGCGGGCCCTGATTTTTTCATCAGTTATGCGGGTAGTGATCGCGATTGGGCTGAGTGGATCGCGGTGCAGCTCGAAGGCGCCGGGTTCTCGACGAAGTATCAGGCGGCGGATTTCCGGCCGGGCCGCGATTTTGTTCGTGAGATGCATGAGGGGCTGGTGTCGGCGGAGCGGACGATTGTGGTGTTGTCTCCGGCGTATCTGCGGTCGCGGTTCGGCGAGGCGGAGTGGCGTGCGGTGTTCGCCGGTGACCCGACCGGTGAGAAGGGTTTGCTGATCCCGGTACGGGTACAGCCGTGTGAGCCGCCGGGTCTGCTGGCAACCCGGGTTTATGTGGATCTGGTCGAGGCGTCGGAAGTGGTGGCGCGTAAGAAGCTGCTGGCGGCGGTGGACAAGGAACGGCCGAGGCCGTCGGCGGCGGTGTTTCCGGGGCGGAAGGGTGCGCGGTTCCCCGGCGCTGGGCCGGCTGTGTCGAATCTGCCGGCGAGGATCCCGGTGTTCACCGGGCGCGCGGATCTGATAGGTGCGGTGTACGAGCAGCTGTGCACCGAGGGACGGTCGGCGGCAGTACACGGGCTTGGTGGGATTGGTAAGACCACGCTGGCGGTGGAGTACGCGTACCGGTTCCGCAGCGACTACGAGCTGGTGTGGTGGATCGATGCGGCCGAGCCGGCCACGGTGGCGGCGCAGCTGGCGCAGTTAGGGCGGCGGCTGGGTCTGCCGGATGCGGTGGACGAGCGGGATGCGGTGTCCGGGTTGTTCGCCGAGCTGGGCGGCCGTGACCGGTGGCTGCTGGTCTATGACAATGCCGAGCAGCCTTCGTCGCTGGCCGGGCTGATCCCCACGGCCGGGACTGGGCATGTGCTGGTGACGTCGCGATGGCCTGACTGGCGCGCTCACGCCGGCACGGTGCAGGTGCAGGTGTGGCCGCGTTCCGATTCGATCGCCTACCTGCTGGGCCGTACCACGCACACCGATGAGGTGCTGCTGGGTGAGCTGGCGGAGCTGGTCGGGGATCTGCCGCTGGCGATGGAGGAGGCGGCGGCATACCTGACGATGACCGGTGAGGACCTCGGTGTCTACGTCGGCCTCGTGCGTGAGCGGCTTCGGGAGATGTTCGCGACGGCGCCGGACGCCGGTGGTGAGGATCAGCGGCGGGTCGCAACGGTGTGGACTCTCTCGCTGGACCAGGTCCACGCCCTCGAGCCGATGGCCGAACAACTGCTGACCTTGCTGGCCTTCCTGGGCCCGCAGGTGCCGCGGGACCTGCCAATTGCGAACCTTGACCTGCTGCCGGACGAACTCGGTGCGGCCGTGGCTGACCGGTTGAACTACAACCGGTTGCTGAGCGCCATCGGCCGGTACGCACTGGTCAGTCTGGGGCCGGCCGAGGTGGGGATGCATCGGCTGGTGCAAGCCGTCGTGCAGGCCAGAATCGACCAACACGCACAGGCCTCGTGGGTGAGCACGGCCGTGAACGTGGTGCGCGGGGTGTTTCCCGCGGACAGCTGGGAGGCGGCTCGGTGGTCCGAGTGTGAACGGTTGCTGCCGCACCTGTTGGCGGCCTGCGAGCACGCCGAACGCAGCCGGGTGCACGGCGAGCAAGCAGGTTGGCTGCTGGCCCGGGCCTCGACGTATCTGCGGGAGCGTGGGCAGTACACGCAGGCCGAGCCACTGGCCCGGCGTGCGCTGGCCGTCACCACAACGACACTGGGCGCCGACCACCTTGAAACGGCATCGCGCCACGATGAACTCGGCCGCGTGCTGCAGGTTCTGGGTCTGCTGGACGAGGCCCGCACCCAATACGAGCTGGCCCTGAGTATCGGCCTGGCCGCGCTCGGCCCCGCCCACGCCACCATCGGCGCCTGGCGCAACAACCTCGGCGGCGTGCTGCAGGATCTGGGCCGGCTGGACGAGGCCCGCACCCAATACGAGCTGGCCCTGAGTATCGGCCTGGCCGCGCTCGGCCCCGACTACCCCACCATCGGCGCCTGGCACGGCAACCTCGGCGGCGTGCTGCAGGATCTGGGCCGGCTGGACGAGGCCCGCACCCAATACAAGCGGGCCCTGAGTATCGGCTTGTCCGCGCTCGGCCCTGACCATCCCGACATCGGCATCCGGCGCGGCAACCTCGGCAGCGTGC
>NZ_JBFBAA010000068.1:0-10593 GCF_040682035.1 Actinoplanes sp. NPDC051470 | reverse complement strand
TGCGTGCTGCAAGATCTGGGCCGGCTGGACGAGGCCCGCACCCAATACGAGCAGGCCCTGAGCATCAGCCTGGCCGCACTCGGCCCCGACCACCCCGACATCGGCATCCGGCGCGGCAACCTCGGCAGCGTGCTGCAAGATCTGGGCCGGCTGGACGAGGCCCGCACCCAATACGAGCAGGCCCTGAGCATCAGCCTGGCCGCACTCGGCCCCGACCACCCCACCATCGGCAGCTGGCGCAACAACCTCGGCCTCGTGCTGAAGGATCTGGGCCGGCTGGACGAGGCCCGCACCCAATACGAGCAGGCCCTGAGCATCAGCCTGGCCGCGCTCGGCCCCGACCACCCCACCATCGGCATCCGGCGCGGCAACCTCGGCAGCGTGCTGCAGGATCTGGGCCGGCTGGACGAGGCCCGCACCCAATACGAGCAGGCCCTGAGCATCAGCCTGGCCGCGCTCGGCCCCGACCACCGCCAAGTAAGGACCGTCCGCCGCCTACTCGATCAACTGTTGAAGCTGCCACCGGGACACAACCCTGATCTGAAGCCAGAGGGCGAGGAAGGCACTCATGAGTGACACGTCGGCCACCGTCCAGCAGAAATTCGCTCCCGCCACGGCACACCGTCAACGGCATTACGACACATTTTCCCGCCTGCACCGACTACGACTACACGCCCTCAGGACCGGCCTGAACCTCGCCATCGGCACTTACGGAACCGCCATGACCGCAGTCGCAGCTTTCGCATAGAACCAAACGACTCAGCAACCAATTCGATCGGCGCGAGCGTGCGTCGGGCCTTTCCCGACATACGTCACACGGCGTGAAGGCTCATCGCCGTTCCCGCCACGGAATTCCGCTTCCCTTACGGTTGGCCTACCACCACAGTTGGGCTGAGATGGACCTGACGGAGTTTACACGTTCCACACGCATGAGATACGACCGGGTCGGGTGCCAGCTATACCCCGGGAGCAGCGGTGTCCACGCGACCATAGGATAATGCTCAGTCGCCGCTCGCCGATTCTCAACGGCCCGCTCCTCATCATCCCCACCATTACGATCCGACCTGGGGAGTTGCCGTAACGAGGCATCACCACTGGTTCATTCAGGTTCACCCTTTCGGTCTTCCCCTCACCTGTGTGGCTTCGTGCGTGTAAACGGGGTTCTGTCCCGTCTTCCGTGACCCGTCTCCGAGCGCTGGCAGGACCCCTGAGCCTGGACGCGGCCATTACGCTCTGGTCATGGCGATCGAGGTCTCGGTACGGCGAGCCGCGCAAGAAGATCTTGCCGGTGTGGTGCGGCTGTTGGCCCAGCTCGCGCCGACGTGGACGAGGGAACAAGCGGGGTCCGCAGCGACGAGCCGCGAGAAGCAGGTCTGGGAGGCCATGGTTGTCGACGAGCGGCGGATCGTTCTGGTCGCCGAGCACGGTGGCGGCGTAATCGGCATCGCGGACCTTGTCGTGCTGACGAGCCTGCTCGACGGTGCTGCTCCCCACGGCCTCCTCGACAACATGGTCGTTGACGCCGCCCACCGTGGACAGGGAGCCGGCACGATGTTGATCCGTGCTGTGCGGGCCGCGGCGCAGCATGTGGGGTGCTGCCGGTTGGAGTTACTGTCGTCGAAAGAACGGGACCGAGCACACGCGTTCTACCAGGCTGCCGGATTCGAGCAGACGGCCGAAGGGTTTCGGGCCGACTTCTCAAGCTCGAGCGCCACTCCCGCGCGATCATAAGGTGCTGCCAACTCGAAGCGTGGACGTCAGAGTTGCCCGCATAGCGTCGTGGGAATGGCTTGCTGTCCCCTGAAGACGGCTCGATCTTCAGGTCAGTGGGCCAGCAAAACTCGTTTGCGGAGTAGATCGAAGCTAGCTCGGCCATACATCTGCCGTTTGAGCATCTTGATGCGGTTGACGTTGCCCTCGACCGGTCCGGAGCTAAAAGGCAGAATCAGCCCGGCGGTCACGGCGTCGAGATCGGTGGTCACGCCGTTGATGAAACGGTTGATGCCGGGTAAGTCGGCCTGCTCGGCGCAGCTGAGCCATTCGCCGAGCTGATGGCCGTGCCGCTGGGTCATGATCGCGGCGAAGGACCGCACCAGCTCAACTGCGATCCGGAGTTCGGGGCAGTTGTCGAGGATCGCGGTCAGACGGCTGGTGTCGCGGTCGGTGAGGTTGTCGGGATGCCGGCAGATCCAGCCGGTGACTTGCCTTGTCGACAGCGGCTTCGGGGTGGCTCGCAGGTCCGGTCGTGTGCGGTGTTGCTCGACGAAGCGGCTGACGATGCTGTAGCTGCCGGTAAATCCTTGGGCAACGACTTCGCGGTGCAGTGTCGAGGCTTTGAGGCACCCGCTGGCAATCCGGTCGGTCAGGTAGGGCTTGAATCGGTCGAGCAAGCTGGCCCGTGGCTTGGACACGACCATCATGTCCTGCCACGTCGCGGCGCGGGCATAAAGGGAGACTGTTTGATGCTTCCAGCCGAGGTGTCGGGCGATCTGCCGGAAGCTGGCTCCTTGCGCGAGCATCTCGTGAACCAGGGCATGATGGACTCGGCGGCGTTGCGCCATTGCGCCCTGCGGCTCTGCGGCAACGTCTGCGTCGGCGGCGGCCTCAACGGTGGGATTCTCCGTCAAGCAGCCCTTGTGCTTGGCGACCAGACGTTCGACTGCGGTGGCGAGATTTTGCCAGAGGTGGAAACGGTCAGCGACCTGCACCGCGGCCGGTGCTCCGGTCCGGGCGCCTTCGGCATAAGAGCTGGCCCGGTCCCGGCAGATCACCTCTGGGGACTCGTGCTCGAGCAGCCAACCGGCCAGCGGTGACGCGTCGCGTCCCGGGAGGAGATCGAGAACGCGGTGGTTTTCGCAGTCGATCAGGACGGTGCCGTAATGGTGTCCTCGTTTGACGGCGAAGTCGTCGACGCCGAGGACCCGCACCGAGCCCACCTCTGGGTCGGGGACAGCTCTAACCAGCCGCAGCAGGCTGTTGCGGCTGGTCCGAATCCCGACCTTGGCAGCGAGCCGAACACCGGCACGACCGGCCAGCGCCATTCCGATCGAGGTCAGCATCATCCGCAACGGTTCACTACGACGAGCCCGACGGCGGGTCAGCCCGGCGATCTGTTCGGCGAACGTCCGCATCCCGCAGACGGTGTTGAGGCAGAAGAAGCGGCGCACTGTCAGGCATAGTTCCACCAGTCGGCCCGCGACCGGAAGATCAGCCAGCCGGCGTTGATACCGCGAATGCACACGCCCGGAAACCACCGAGCACGCCGGGCAGCGCCCCTCACTGCTACGCGCCGCAGCATGAAGAACAACGCCAGCACTGGTGGCGGTGACTTCGTCGACCTCCACGTCGTCAAGATGCGGCAGCAACCTGCCGATTAGCTCATCACACCATCAGCCCAACGATCGATCACTACGAACATCGATCACTCTTCACGGGACAGAACCGTAAACGGGGCCCAGATGTGCGTGACTTTTGGGCCCGGGTTGAGCGGTTCCCTTGATCAATGTTGCTGACCTTGGGGCCCACTTCTGCGGTGGCGGGGCGTCGCCGGGCGAGGGTCAGAAGGGCGGGTCAGCGCCTGGGCGGGTGTATTCGCGGGTGGTGCCGGGGACCGGTAGCGCTGGGATGTCGTGACTGGTGGGGTGGGTCCAGCCTCCGATCGGTCGCAGGATCGCCTGCGCGGTGTGGGCGATGACGCTGGCGAGTCCGGGGATCTCGATGTCGCTGAGCGCGTCGAAGTCGTCGACGGGTTGGGTGAGGGCGTAGACGACCATGACGCCAACTGGCGGGTGGTTCATTGGCTAGTGTTGGCGAGTTGGTGGCGGGTCTTGGCGAGCCGGTAGGAGTCGGTGCCGGTCTCGATGATGTTGCCGCCGAAGGTGAGCCGGTCGACGATCGCGGCGCAGAGTCGCGGGTCGGTGAACGTCTTGGTCCAGCCCGAGAAGGCTTCGTTTGAAGCTATGGCGACGGAGGCCTTTTCCTCCCGCTCGGTCAGAACCTGGAAGAGCAGCTCAGCGCCGCGTTTGTCGAGTTCCATATAGCCAAGTTCATCGATGCAGAGCAGATCGACGCGGCCGTAGCGGGCGATCGTCTTCACGAGGACCTTCTCGTCGGCGGCCTCGACGAGCTCGTTGACGAGTTTGGTCGCCAGCACGTAGCGGACCCGGAAGCCGACCATTGCGGCCTCTGTTCCAAGGGCGATGAGCAGGTGGCTCTTGCCGGTGCCGGAGTCCCCGATCAGGCAGAGCGGTAGGCCCTTGCGGACCCAGTCGCAGCTGGCCAGGGTGTGGACGACCGCGGGGTCGACGTTGGAGTTGGCGTCGAAGTCGAACGCGCGCAGGCTCTTGTCCCTCGGGAACGCGGCAGCCTTGATCCGCCGTTCGGAGCGGCGCCGGGCCCGGTCGTCGCACTCGGCCATGAGTAGTTCAGCGAGGAACCCGCGGTAGGTCATCTGATCACGGGCGGCGGCCTCGGCAAGGTCGGGGAACTGACCGCGGATGGTGGGCAGACGCAGCACCCGGCAGGCGGAGTCGATCGCGGCGTCGGCGGCCTGTTCAGTGAGTCCTCGATGACGGGTCATGGCCTGGTCCCTTCTGCGGTGCGACGGTGGCGGAGCAGCTGGTCGTAGGCAGCGACCGACGGTGGTGGCCGGGTGTCGGCCGGCAGCTGCTGGGCGAGGCGGCGCTCGGTCAACGACACGACATTGCTCGCGGGCCGGGCCGGTTCGTCGACGGTGTGCGGGTGGTCGTCGGTCTCGGCGAACTTGCGAGCCTGCAGCGCGACCGCGTCCGCGGTCAACGCGCCGGCGCGCAGCGCAGCGGCCAGACCGGCGACGACATGTTCGTGCGGCATGTGCCGGTGCAGCAGCAGGACCTCGATCAGAGCGGGGGTGCCGGCGGCGTCGCCGTGAGCCTTGCGGACCGCTTCCCACCAGGCGTCGTGCACCGAGGTGAACTTCCCGGCCGTGCGAGCCTGCTCGAGCGCGGTGGAACCGGGCAGGGCGCCGGGTTTACGCAACAGGGCCTCCAGGTAGTGGTCCAGATCCAGACGGCTGCCGCTCTTGGCCATCAGCCGCTCGTGCCGGGCAACCTCGGCGCGGCCGTCATAGATGACCAGGTGGGAGGCGTGCAGGTGGACCCGGACCTGCCGGCCGACCAGCCGCGCTGGCACCGAGTAACGGTTGGTGCGGACGGTGACCTGGCTGTAGCCGTCAACACGGGGACCCAGCCAGATGCCGGTCTCGAACGGCTCGTCCGGCAGCGGCACCAGCAGCGGCTGCTCGATCGCGAACAGCTCCCCGACGGTGTGGGCTCGGCTGCCGATGCGCCGGGCGTCGTCGGCGACGTCCCACCCGTCGACCATGGCGTTGAGCTGCTCGAACGACTCTACTTCGGGGACGGGGACGAGGTGGTTGCGGCGGAACCAGCCGATCTGCCCCTCGACACCGCCCTTCTCGTGAGCTCCCTGCAAGCCCGGCTGGCAGTAGAAAGGATCGACGGCGAAATGAGAACGGAACGCCGTCCATCGGGCGGTTTCGACCCGCTGCCGGGAGAACCCGAGCTGCCGGGAGAACCCGAGGACCTGGGCGACCGCCGCCCGCAGGTTGTCATAGCGGATCTTGCCGGTGGGAACACCGCCGAGCGTCGTGAACGCGTGGACGTGCCCCTCCAGGAATGCCTCCGACCCCTCCTGACGCAAAAATCTTGTGGACGGCCTTGCCCGAGAAGGAGAGCCGGAGCGAGAACAGCATGCAGGTCACCAGTTCACCGCGAAGGTTGATGGCGACCTCGCCGAAGTCGACCTCGGCTTCCGCGCCGGGCCGGTGGGTCTGCGGGAAGAACACGTTGACCGGTCCCCGCCCGGCCTCGACGCGGATCTCCGGCTTGCGCTCCGCGGCGTAGGCACGCACCACCGCATAAGACACGTCGTGCATGCCGTGCTCGGCGATCAGCCGGTCGTAGATCCGTTTGACGGTGTGCCGCTGCTTGCGGGGCGCGTCCAGGTCCGCGCGGAGGATGTCGTCGATGACAGGCTTGAACGCATCCAGCTTCGAGGGCCGCGGCGGCATCGACTTGCGCGGCGCCGGCCACGCCGATGTCAGCGCCGAACGGACCGTGCGACGGCTGACCTGATACTTGCGCGCGAGCGCCCGCACGGACAAGCCAGCGCGGGAGTCCCGCCGGATCGCCGCGAACAGGTCGACCTTCGACATCGGCGGCATCGGCGGGCTCCCGTCCAGACCAGCCGATACTCCCACCAGCTCATGTGGGACCGGAACTCACGAACATCGAAACCACCCGATCGAGGTGGGCCCAGAACTGACGGACAAACCGCAGGTAATCCGGCCCGATCTGGTGCAGTCGACTTTGTCCTTCGCCAACCAACTTTGTTCGTGTGCCAGCGAACTTTGTCCCACCGCGTGTTTCTGGCCACTCATAGTTGTCCTTACGAAACGCGCCCTAATTCGGTTTACCTGGTCGCGGCCGCTCCTGATACTGGGCCGGTGGATCGAGGGTTTCCCGAGCGGGCCGCCGCGCTCATCGAATCGGCGGGGTACGGCGACGGCGACCGGGTCGTGGTCGGCCTGCGGCACGGGGACGCGTCGGCGGTGTACGTAAGCCACGGCGAGCCGTTCACGACGGCCTGCGTCGCGTCGGTGTCGAAGCAGATCACGGCCGCATGCGTGGCGCTGCTCGTGCGACAGGGGAAGCTCGACGTCGAGTCGGCGCTGGCCGAATGGATCCCCGAGCTTCCGGCGTGGGCGGCCACCGTCCGCGTGCGGCACCTGATTCACCACACCGGCGGACTGCCCGAGGCCGGCGAGTTCTTCGCGCTCAAGAAGGCCGGGCGGGACCGGACCGTCCCCGGCATGCTGGCCGAGCTGGGCGGGCACGAGACCCTGGAGCGCACGCCGGGAACCACGTTCAGCTACCGCAACCCCGGCTACACCTGCCTGTCGGTCATCGTCGAACGTATCGCCGGCGAGCCGTTCCCCGACTTCGCGCGCTCGCGCCTGTTCGAGCCGCTCGGCATGGCCGCCACCCGCTACTGGCCCGGCCCGGATCCGTTCCCGCCCGGCACCACGCCGACCGAGCCGGGCTCCCCGGCGCCGCTGTCGCTCGGCGACTGCGGCGTCTGGTCGACGGCGGCCGACCTGATGCGCTGGAACGAGGCACTGGCGAACGACGAGCTGGGCGTTTCCGGCCTGTTGCACACGGCGGGCCGGCTCGACGACGGCACGTCCATCCCGTACGGCTGGGGTGTCGACGTGCTGACCCGGGCCGGTTTCCCGCTCCACCGCCACGGCGGCTCGTGGGCGGGTCTGAGCGCCCAGATCGCCCGGTTGCCCGCGCGGCGTGCCAGTATGGTCGTGATCGCCCTGGATCATACGGAGGCCCGTACCCAGGAGCTGGCCGACAGTCTGATCGACGAGCTGGTCGCCTGCTGAGAAAGTCAGCCGCTCAACGGTTGATCAGCTCTGGGCGCGGCGGTCGACGGCCGCGTAGGACGCCGCGGCGGTGGCGGCCGAGACCGCGAGCACTGACGGCCAGGCGCCGATCTTCTTGGCGAGCGGGTTGTGCTGGCGCAACGAGGTTCCATCGCAGCCGCAGGTTCGCCGGATGGCGATCGCGACCTCGCGCGCCAGCTCGTGGATCGCGTGTCCGTAGCGGGACGGCAGGTCATACAGATTCTCGTAGTGAGAGTTCGGCACGACCATCACGTGGTCGTGATTCCTCGGCCACCATCGCGGCGAGACGAACGCGGTGGCCAACTCGTCGCGCCTCACGACGTCATGCTGCGAACAGGAGGCGGAGCAGTCCCACCCTAACTTCCACACCCGGACCGGGGCACCGGGCGGACCGAGTTCACCCACCGGCCCGAGCCGCATCATGGTGGGGGTCCCGAACTGGCAAACACACAATCCCGTCGCCGACAGGCGGGACCAGAGCTCACAAACAAAGGGCCCCATTCTCACCGACGGAGCCAGCTGTGACACCCGGTCGGAACGGGCATCCTTGGGCTTCCCTCTGGGCTCCACACCCGGCCATTACTAGCCGCGCACGCCAGAGGAGGGGACCGGTCCAGGACACTGACCGGAGTCACGTCTTCGACATCGAGTCGAACCTCCTATCGACGAAACTACTCAAAACGTGCGACATCGTGTCGCACTTACCAGCGGCATGTGAGGGCGCCGGTTTGCGGTATCGGCAACTGACCCGGGCTTGCTAGGAGGCGGCCAGCAGGGCGGCGAGTCTGCTCCGCGGCGATGAACGGAAGACGTTCACGGGGTCTTCTTTGCGAGCAAAGCCCGTCGAGGTATCTCACGAGAGCGCCCTCCCATGTTGTCCTGACGGTGCCGCCCTGAACAATGGGCGGCGGCCCCGCCGTACAAGGAAAGGTTTGATCATGGGTTGGAACACCTCGGTGCTTTTCCGTCAGGACGTGACGGCGGACGAGGCGGTGGACGAACTCGCCATCACAGATTTCAGCGGCGAACTGGTCGGAGCCGACCAGGCTACAAGCGCCCTCAAGCCCGACGCCCTCTATGCCGCCGAGTCGGGTGGCTGGGTGCAGGTCTGGAACCCGATGATGGATGTGGTCATGGGCTGGGAGCCGAGCGACCCGGCCGACGCTTTGGTGGTCTTCTTCAGCAGTG
The DNA here is from genome assembly GCF_040682035.1 of Actinoplanes sp. NPDC051470. NCBI lineage: Bacteria > Bacillati > Actinomycetota > Actinomycetes > Micromonosporales > Micromonosporaceae > Actinoplanes > Actinoplanes sp. NPDC051470. Next base: position 1,937 of record NZ_JBFBAA010000068.1, on the reverse strand, counting down.
TTTCGAGCACATACGGCTTCACGCTGTTCACGAATGGCGAACGCACCCGGCATTACGTCTACGCCGATGGTGTGGCCGTCGAGGACGAAGGAACGCCACTGCCGGTCGAGGCCGAGATTGCCCTGCCGTCCTGGGGCCCGGACGAGGACTTCCTCTGGTCGATCATCACGGCAGTCACCGGTCTCCGGTACGACGAAAAGCTGCAGTACCGCGTCTACCCGGTGTGACGGCGTACGCGACGGGCTACCGAGCCGGGTCGATTTGTTGCGAGCCCTGCTCCGCGGCGCCTGAACCATGATCACCGCGACGGCGCGAGCTGACCGGTCCCGAGGGCGTGCTGGAGCACCGGTTACGGCATCGGCAGAGGGCTGCGCGCAAGATCGGCGGCATGTGAGGACGCCAAGGCAGGCAGCGGCTCGGTTACTTGGATGGTGGTTCGGGAACACGCCGCCGCTTCCTTTCAGGCGACTCGACGCCTTCTTGCTGGAGCTGATTTGCGGGATGGTTTCAGCGTTCGTCACTTCCGGTCCCATCGGAGAATGCGCCGAGACGCAGCCGCGCCGCTACGTGGCTGGCGAACCATGAGAAGAAGTCGCTGTTCAGGCTCGAGTTCGCGCGGATTGCCTCGCGCCAATCGGGCTGCTCAAGTACGACGAGGTACCGCTGCACGATGCGGTCCCGCTGCTCGGTGGTACAGCCGCACTGGTGCGGAGGCTTGGCCACCAGATTGTGGGCGATCATCGCGGCATCGATGTATCGGTTCATTGTCGGTGGCTGCCGGGCGATGTGAGCAGCATGGGCGGCCAGCACGGCAGATGCTGGCGGGTAGTGCTCGAGGGTCATGCCCATGCCGGCGCAGTCCGCCATGGTCCTCAGTAGCCGACCGGTGTGATCGGCCAGGTCATCGCCGGCACCGGGGTCGGTGATCGCTTCGTGCAGGTGCGCTGTGGTGGCGACCTCGCCGGCGAAGTAGCCGTTGAGGTAGTCGCCGTCGCAGGCATGGCGCAGCAGCCATGGCCGCGAACTGGCGGCGCCTTGTCGGCATAGTGCTTCGACGACGTAGACCCGGCCCCAGCCGGCGACGCGGTCGGCGAGCCACATCAGCGCTTCTGCGCCTGCACGGCGGCGTTGCAACGCCTCGGCGGCCAACGGTCCGAAATGATCCGACAGCAGACCGATGGTTTGGATCAGCGGGATGTCTTCCTCGGCCCCATCGGTGGCCAGCAGCGCGAGTCCTACCGTGGCGGCCTTGCGATCCGTGCTGTGCCGCACCAACCACCGGCCGGTCTGCCGCGCTCTCTCGCGGTTCGCGCGCAGCGCTGCGGCACCGATGTGGTCGTTGCGATGGATCGGGACGTAGACATCGCCGAACGCGTCGACAAGTTCACTCGCCTGCGCGTCCGGTCGGCTGAAATGCCTGTCGAGGATGACAGCGACGTCGGCCCCGTGGAGTCGTTGATCCCTCACGCGCCGGTATGACGGCCGTGAGCGGTGACTCTTTTCGTCCGGATACGGCTCACCGTCGCGAGGTAGAACGCCGTCGGGATGTTGCTGGTGAAGACGCAGAGCGTGTTCGAACAGCGCGATCTGAGGTCCGAGCAGTTCAGGCTCGGTCGTCACGCTCACTGGTGGACGGAGGACTCGATTCTTCCGATCATGGCCGAGATGATTCCACCCTCGCGTGCCCGCCAGCAAGCGCAGCGGCCGCCGCAGTATCGCCAGCGCCGTCCGCCGCCCGGCGCCGCCCCGGGCGGCGGCCAAGGCGTCGACATGGATCTCCCTCTACAGCGGCGAGCACCATGCTTCCTGACGATCTGAACAGCGGCCAGTCGCGCGTTATCGGCGGCATGAGAGCTCATCGTCTTGAGGAGCGTCGATGGCGCCGGTGGGCGGCGCCATCGGTTCGATCAACCCCTCACGTAGTAGTGGCCGTTGGT
>NZ_JBFBAA010000067.1:0-14603 GCF_040682035.1 Actinoplanes sp. NPDC051470 | reverse complement strand
TGGTCCGGCCGGGCGCCGACCCGGCCCGCCTGCTGCGGATCGTGCGTGGCGCCGGCCGCCTGCTGAGCACGGCGATCGACACCGCGGGACCGCGGGCGCGGGCCTGGCACTGGGGGCCGACCGACCCGGCCGGTTTCGCCGCCCTGGGCATGAACGAGATCCTCGTGCACACCTACGACATCGCGCAGGGCCTGGGCCTCGACTGGTTGCCGCCGGCCGGGCCGGCTCGGACCATCCTGACCCGCCTGTTCCCCGAGGCGCCCGCCGACGACGACCCCGCGGACGCTCTGCTGCGCTGCACCGGCCGCCGCGGCGACACCGGCCCCGACTGGAAGCTCAGGGCCGCCCTGGGATAATCAGTGCCGTTTCCGGGGCCATGTCGGCGATGCTGGGGCCCATGTATGACAAGATCGCCGCGGTCGGTGGGGTTGTCGGGGTGGTGCTGGGCGGGAGCCGGGCCCGGGGCACACATCGGCCGGATTCCGACCACGACATCGGCATCTACTACCGGGGCGCGCTCGACGTCGAGGCGTTGCAGGCGCTGGCCGACGAGGTGGCCGACGAGCGGGCCGAGATGACGCCGGTCGGTGGCTGGGGACCGTGGGTCAACGGCGGCGGGTGGCTGCGCGTGAATCAGGAGAAGGTCGACTGGATCTACCGTGACCTCGACCGGGTGCGGGCGATCTGGGCCGACTGCCAGGCGGGCCGGTACGAGGTCGGGTTCCAGGTGGGGCATCCGCTGGGCTTCCACTCGTACGCGTACGCCGGCGAGCTGGCGTACGCGAAGATCCTGGCCGACCCGACCGGTGAGCTGACCGCCCTGCGGCAGGAGACGCTGGTCTTCCCGCCGCGCCTGGCCGAGGCGCTGACCGACCGGCTGTGGGAGGCGGAGTTCCTGTTCGCGCAGGCCCGCAAGGGCTACGACCCGACGTACGCGGCCGGCTGCCTGTTCCGGGCGATCGGCGTGATGTACCACGCCCGGTATGCCCAGCAGGGCCGCTGGTTGATCAACGAGAAGGGCATGACGGGCCTGCCGGAGATCCTGGGCGACATCGGCCGCACCCCCGAGCAGGTCGAGCGCACGATCGTCCGGGCGGAGGAGATGCTCGCTCAGATCCGGGCGACGCCGCGGTGAGATCAAAAAGCGTTGCGGGTACGCGCGGCGGAACAGCGCTCGTCATCCGGGCCCGGCGCCGGCGCGGGGAGACCTCCCCGCGCCCGGTTCCGGGTTGTCCCGGTGGGTCGCGCCGGAGACCGCCCGGGCCAGCAGAGGCCTTTCCAGCACGTCGGTGCTGTCCACAAAACTGTCGATCGCCCCGGGCGTCCACGCTGGATGTAGTGCCGCCGCGAACCGCCCGGCGTCGATGACCGGGAACGGCCGGTCGAAGTACAAGCGGCGGGTGGCGTCGACGGGCGGCGTGAGGCCCAACGCGTTCTGCCGCCACCCGGCGTGCTCGTACGCCGTACACAACGCCTCCTGCCGCACCGAGGCCGAACTCGCGCCGACCGCTGTTCGCAAGGCCGACGCGACCGGTGCGACGTCCGGCAGCGAGGCGAACGCCGACCCGAGCCACTTGCTGTAGGGCGGGTAGCGCCGCGCGAGCAGCAGGCACAGCCGCATCACGTCGCGGGCCAGCCGCGCCGCGACGATCCGGCTGCCCAGGTCGTCCCCGGCCTCGGCGGCCCGCCCGACGAACGCCTCCTCCTGCGCGATCCGGGTCCACTGGGCGGCCAGCACGATCCGCCACACGTGGCCGGGATACCAGGCGAGCCGCTCCCGCACGGCCGTCAGTTCCCCGGAAGGATCGTGGTAGACCGCCCCGCCGACCACCTCGGCCAGCCGTTGCGCGGGCGTGGCCAGCCAGTCCGCGTCGCTCACCCCGGCCGTGGCATCGAACCCCAAACGCGAAGAGAGCCACGAAGGCAGGGTGGCGAAGAGCACGCGATGCGCGACCGGTCCCGTGGTGACGGCCATGGTGGCGACCCGGGCCCCGGCCGGTTCGAACGAGGTCGGGTGGCCCCGGAACGTGGTGGGCAGCCGCTCGGCCAGCTTCGAGCTCAGCGCCGCGGCCTGCGACAGGTCGGGCAGGAACACGTCGACCCGCGGCCCCCAGTCGTGGTCGGCCGACCGCGGCGAGTCGAAGCCGAGCACCTCGGATCCCGGCCCGATCCGCGCCGCCGTATGCGGGACGTCGAGCAGCGGCGCCACGGCTTGCCGGTAGAAGTCGCCGCAGAGATCGAGGCCCGGAACGAACATCGTCACCTTCCCGGATATGGGATAGCATCCCGGATGTGGGAGATGCCGTGGAGGACCGGCTGGCCGCCCGCCTCGCATCCTTGCGGGGCGAGCGCGGCTGGTCGCTGGAATTTCTCGCCGACCGGTCCGGGGTGAGCCGCTCGACGCTGTCCCGGCTCGAGCGTGGCGAGGTCAGCCCGACCACCGCCCTGCTGGGCCGGGTCTGCGGCGCCTACGGGATGACCCAGTCGCGCCTGCTGGCCGAGGTGGAGTCCGAGCCCGCCGCGGCCCTGATCAGAGCGGCCGACCAGCCGGTGTGGCGGGACGAGGCCGCCGGCTTCACCCGCCGCGCCGTGTCACCGCCCCACGCGGGCCTGCGCGCCGAGATGATCGAGGGGGTGCTCGGCCCCGGCGCCGACGTGGCCTACGACCGGCCGACCGTCGAGGGTCTGGAGCAGCATGTGTGGATCCTCGACGGCACGTTGGAGCTGACCGGCGGCGACACCACCTACGGACTTGCGACGGGTGACTGCCTGCGGTTCCGGCTGTGGTCGGCCACCCGGTTCCGGAACCTGACCGCGAGCCCGGTGCGGTACGCGATCGTGCAGGTGCCGCCGTGATCGAGCGCCTGGACGCGGCCGGTTTCGAGGCTTGCCTGCCCGGCCTGGCCGTGCTGCTGGCCGACGCGGTCGAGGCCGGCGCGTCGGTCGGTTTCCTGGCCGGCCTCGACGTGTCCGCGGCGACGGCGTGGTGGCGTACCCGCAAGGCCGCGGTCGAAGCGGGCGCCCTCGCGGTGTGGGTGGCCCGTGCGGGGGACCGGATCGTCGGCACCGTCTCGCTGGCGTACTCGGACAAGCCCAGCCAGAAGCACCGTGCCGACGTGGTGAAGCTGATGGTGTCGACCGCCCGGCGCGGCCGTGGCCTGGGCCGGCGGCTCCTGAGCACCGCCGAGCAGGCGGCCGCGGCGAGCGGCGTGACGCTGCTGATGCTGGACACCGAGACCGGCAGCGCCGCCGAGCGCCTCTACGAGAAGGCGGGCTGGCACCGCTACGGGATCGTGCCGGCGATGGCCGCCGATCCGTCCGGGGTCCGGCGCGACTGCAGCTTCTTCTACCGCACCTTGGCTTTGTAAGCGCTTGCACCAGCCGTCCGGTTGGGCCGGTTCTGCCGGAAACACCAGATCATGAAACGGCGCTGGGCTCGGGTTTCGGCCGCGTGTCGTCAGGGTTACGTTCGCGCCGTGGCAATGAAAGCGTTTACACGGCCGAAGGCGGCGACCATCTACGAGGTCGCCCAGCGCGCCGGCGTGTCCATCGCCACCGTGTCGCGGGCGCTGCGCGGCTCCGAGCTGGTCACCGAGGAGACGCGGGCCCGGGTGCGGGCGGCCGCGGCCGAGCTGCGGTTCACCCCGAACCGGTCCGGGCGTTCGCTGGCCGAGGGCCGGCACGCGGCCAACGGCATCGTGTTCCCGGATCTGGTCGGCCCGTACTACGCCGAGGTGGTCCTCGGGTACGAGGAGACCGCCGCCGGGTTCGGCAGCAGCGTGCTGATCCTGACCGCGAACGGCCGCGCCGACGCCGCCGAGGCGGTCCGTGAGCTGGCCGGGCGGGTCGACGGGCTGGCGCTGATCAGCCACACGGTCGGCGACGACGTGGTCGACGAGATCGCCGCCACCGGGCTGCCGCTGGTGCTGGTGGCCCGCGACCCGGTGGCGGGGGTGGACACCATCCGCACCCGCAACGAGGGCACGGCCGCGTCGCTGACCGAACACCTGCTGGCCCACGGGCACCGCAGCTTCGTGTTCCTCGGCGACCCGGAAGGCGCCCCCGACGTGGCCGGCCGGTATGCGGGGCTGTCGGCCGCGCTGGCCGCGCACGGGCTGGACGCGCCGGCGCCCGTACCCTGCGCCCTCGATCTGGAATCCGGCCGCGAGGCCGCCGCCGGGCTGCTGCGCGAGCCGCCGGACGCCATCGTGTGCGCCAACGACGAGATCGCGCTGGGTGTGCACCTGGCCGCCGAGCAGCTGAACGTCAGCATTCCCGGCGACGTGGCCGTGACCGGCTGGGACGACCTGATGGCGGCCCGGTTCGCCGGCCTGACCACGGTCGCGCAGCCGATGCGGCAGCTGGGCGCCACCGCGGCGGGCTGGCTGCACGAACGCATCGCCGGACGGCACCTGGACGACCAGCCGGCGCCGAGGCGCCGGGTTCTACCGACCCAGCTCGTCGTGCGGCGCAGCTGCGGTTCGCATCCCCCGGAGGAAGCATGAGACGGATAGTGGTTTTCGCCGCCGCCGCGGCGCTGGTGCTGGCCGGCTGCGGCCGGGAGTCGGGCGGCGGCCAGGAGCAGGCCAAGTCGGTCGCCGAGGGCAAGGCCTCGGGCGACATCACGGTGTGGGCGATGGGCACCGAGGGCGAGAAGCTCGGCGCGTTCGCGGCTGACTTCATGAAGGAGAACCCGGACGCCAAGGTGACCGTCACGGCGGTGCCGTGGGATGCCGCGCACCAGAAGATCGCCTCGGCCATCGCGGCCAAGCAGACCCCGGACGTGTCGATGATCGGCACCACCTGGCAGGGCGAGTTCGCCAAGACCGGCGCGCTCGACCCGACGCCGAAGGAGCTGTTCACCGCCGGCACCTACTTCCCCGGCGCGTGGGACACGACGGTCGTCAACGACACCTCGTACGGCGTGCCGTGGTATGTCGAGACCCGGGTCATCTACTACCGGACCGACCTGGCCCGGAAGGCGGGCATCACCAAGCCGCCGGCCACCTGGGACGACCTCAAGGCCATGGCCAAGGCCCTGCAGGCCGGCGGCGCCAAGTGGGGCATCAACCTGAAACCCGGCGAGACCGGGTCGTGGCAGTACGTGATGCCGTTCGCGTGGTCGAACGGCGCCACCATCGCCGACGACACCAAGTACACGTTCGACTCGCCCGAGATGACCGAGGCGATGAGGTACTACCAGTCGTTCTACACCGAGAACCTGGCGCCCAAGGAACTGGCCGAGGGCGCGCTGGAGCCGGCCTTCGTCAAGGGTGAGATCGGCGCGTTCATGTCCGGCCCGTGGCACGTCGGCCTGATCAAGGAACAGGGCGGCGCCGGGTTCGAGGACAAGTTCGCGGTGATGCCGATGCCGAAGCAGAAGTCGGCCACCTCGTTCATCGGCGGATCCAACATCGCCGTGTTCAAGGACGCCAAGAACCGCGACGGCGCCTGGAAGTTCCTGCAGTGGCTGGCCAAGCCCGAGGTGCAGGCCAGGTGGTACCAGCAGACCACCGACCTGCCGGCCGTGCGGTCGGCCTGGACCGACCCGTCGCTGGCCGACGACAAGTTCCTCAAGGTGTTCGGCGAGCAGCTCAAGGACGCCAAGTCACCGCCCACCTTCGCCACCTGGGAACAGGTCGCGGCCGCCTTCGACACCGAGATGGAGAAGGTCGCCAAGTCCGGTGAGGACCCCGCCCAGGCGGTCAAGGCGGTGCAGGACAAGGCCACGTCGATCGGTACGGGCAGCTGACGTGACCGCCCTGCAGACCCGCCCGGCGGTGACCCGGCCGGCGAAGGCGCCGCCGGCCCGGCGGCGGCAGAAGTGGACCGGCTGGGGGTTCGCCGCCCCGTTCACCGTGCTGTTCCTGGTGTTCATGGCCCTGCCGGTGCTCGCCTCGCTGGTGATGAGCGTGACCGACCTGCGCGTCACCGACCTGCGCAACCCCCTGGCCGTGAACTTCGTCGGCCTGGACAACTTCGCCCGCCTGTTCTCCGACGACCTGTTCGGCCGGGCGGCGGTCAACACGCTGATCTTCGTGGTGATCGGGGTGCCGCTGAACCTGGTGGTGGCGCTGGCCGCGGCGACCGCCCTGAACTCGGGGCTGATCCGGTTCCGGGCCGCCTTCCGGGTCGGCTTCTACCTGCCGGTGGTCACCTCGATCGTGGCCATCGCGGTGATCTGGCGGTTCCTGCTCGACCCGGACGCCGGCCTGATCGACAACCTGCTGCGCCTGGCCGGCATCCCGGGCCCGGACTGGCTGGGCAGCACCAGCACCGCCCTGCCGTCGCTGATCGTGATGGCGGTCTGGCGCAACTTCGGGTTCCTGATGGTGGTGTTCCTGGCCGGCCTGCAGGGCATTCCCGGCGACCTGTACGAGGCGGCCACCCTGGACGGGGCGTCGCGCCGGCAGCAGTTCCGCCACGTGACCCTGCCGCTGCTGCGCCCGACGCTGCTGTTCGGGGCGGTGGTGACCAGCATCGGGTTCCTGCAGTTGTTCGAGGAGCCATTCGTGATGACCCAGGGCGGCCCGCTCAGCTCCACCCTGTCGGTGTCGTACCACATCTACAACCAGTTCGGGTTCGGCAACTACGGCTACGCCGCCGCGGCCAGCTACGTGCTGTTCATCGCGATCGTGGCGCTGTCGGTGCTGCAGTTCCGGCTGCTCGGCGAGAGGGACTGAGATGGCCGTCATCGCCGCGCCCCGGCCGCAACAGCGGCGGCCGCGGGACCGCGCCGCCAAGATCGTCCTGTACACGGTCCTGGGCCTGGGGCTGCTCGTGGTCGTCGGCCCGTTCCTGTGGATGCTGCTGGCCTCGTTCAAACCCGAGGCCGAGATCCGGCGGGTGCCGCCGACCTGGCTGCCCGACACGTGGACGCTGGACAACTTCCGGGAGCTGTTCACCCGGCTCGACTTCCCGCTCTACTTCTTCAACTCGGCCCTGGTCGCGGTGCTGATCACGGCCGGGAACCTGCTGTTCTGCTCGCTGCTCGGCTACGCCCTGGCCAAGCTGAGCTTCCCGGGCAAGCGGACGCTGTTCCTGGTCGTGCTGGGCATGCTGATGGTGCCCGGCATGGTGCTGTTCGTGCCGCAGTTCGTGCTGGTGTCCAACCTGGGGCTGGCCAACTCGTACGCCGGCCTGGTCCTGCCCCTGCTGGCCGGCCCGTTCGGCGTGTTCCTGATGCGGCAGTTCCTCACCACGATCCCCGACGACCTGATCGAGGCGGCCCGGGTCGACGGGGCCGGCGAGTGGCGGATCTTCTTCCGGATCGTGCTGCCGCTGTGCCGGCCCGCCCTGGCCACGCTGGGCATCCTGACGTTCCTGGCCAGCTGGAACAACTTCCTGTGGCCGCTGGTCGTGGCCACCACGGAGGACAAGTACACGCTGCCGGTCGCGCTCGCGCTCTACAGCGTCGGACAGGACCGCACCTACTTCGGCCTGCTCCTGGCCGGTGCGGTGGTCGTGGTCCTGCCCGTGCTCATCGTGTTCCTGGTCCTGCAGCGGCACTTCCTGCGCGGGATCGCCACCACCGGGCTCAAATAGTGAGAGGTGCACGCACGTGAGACGTCTGCTCGTACCCGTCGTGGCAATGCTGATGATCCTGGGCTCCTCCTCCGCGGCGAGCGCCGCGAAGAGCCCGCTGGAGACCTGGGCCAAGGACACCTGGCGGTCGATGGTCGCGATGACCGACCCGCGCACCGGCCTGGTGTCCGACAACATCACCGGCGACCTGACCGAACCGGCCGCGTACACCTCACCGACCAACATCGGCGGCTACCTGTGGTCGGCGGTGGCGGCCGAGCGGCTGGGCATCATCTCCGGCCGGGAGGCCCGCGCCCGGGTCACCAGGACCCTCGACACCCTGGCCCGGCTGCGGCGCCACCAGCCGTCGGGCATGTTCTACAACTGGTACGACCCGGCCACCGGCGACGTGATCACCACCTGGCCGATCGAGGACCACCACGTGGTGACGCCGTTCCTGTCCAGCGTCGACAACGGCTGGCTGGCCGCGGCGCTGCGGGTGGTCCGCGGGGCGTACCCGACGCTCGCCCCGAAGGCCGACCGGATGCTGTCGAGGATGAACTTCGGCTTCTACTACAACCCGGCGGCGACCACCCCGATCGGCACACGGGGGCTGATCCGCGGCGGCTTCTGGGACACCGAGCCACCGCCGGCGACCACGTCGTGCTCGGTGCCGCAGAACGGCGTCTGGTTCACCTGCAACCACTACGACATCACCGTGACCGAACCGCGGATGGCCACCTACCTGGGCATCAGCGCCGGGCAGATCCCGGCCAAGGCCTACTACGACACGATGCGCACCCTGCCCGACAGCTGCGACTACTCGTGGCAGGAGATGCAGCCGCGCGGCTTCCACACGACCCACCTGGGCGTGAGCGTGTACGAGGGCTCGTACCGCTACCGCGGCATCACGTTCGTGCCGTCGTGGGGCGGGGACATGTTCGAGGCGCTGATGCCCGACCTGTTCGTGCCCGAGGCGCAGTGGGGCCCCCGCTCGTGGGGACGCAACCACCCCGCCACCGTGGCCGGGCAGATCGAACACGGCCTCAACGACGCCAAGTACGGCTACTGGGGCTTCTCCCCCGCGTCCGACCCGGCCGGCGGCTACGAGGTCTACGGCGTGGACGCGATGGGCATGGACACCGGCGGCTACCCCTCGGACGTGCAGAAGTCCAACTACGACGCCGGGTTCGGCGCCTGCCGCCCGGCCGGACCGGCCCCCGACTACGGCGACGGCGTGGTCACCCCGCACGCCGCTTTCCTCGGCCTGCCGTACGCGCCGCGCCCCGCCGTGGCCAACCTGTCCCGGCTCGCCAAGAACTTCGACGCCTACGGCCCCGGCGGCTTCTACGACGCGGTCAACGTCGGCACCGGTCAGGTCGCCCGGCGCTACCTGTCCCTCGACCAGGCCATGATCATGGGCGCGGTGGGCAACTACCGGGGCGGGAACGTGCTGAAGGAGGCCTTCGTGGATCGGTCGTTCGAGCGGCGGATCCGCCCGCTGCTGGCCGCCGAGGCGTTCAACGTGCCGGCCGGGCAGAAGCTGCCGCAGCTCGGCGGTGGCCGATGACGGTGGCCTCCGCCCAGGAGAGCTGGGCCCGGATGATGGGGTCCGGGGGCGCGCAGGACCGCGCTCCCGGCGAGGCCCGGGTGGCCGACCTGCCCGCACCGGCCGATGTGCGGGCGGTCGCCGGCCGCGAGCAGGTGACGGTGTCGTGGGATCCGGTGCCCGGCGCCATCGGGTACGCGGTCTACCGCGCCGCGTCCGCCGACGGCCCGTTCGAGGTGGCCGACTGGGGCGGCGGCGACGTTCTCGCCGTCCCGCACGGCCCGTTCGCCGACACGTCGTCCCCGGCTCGGTTCTACGCGGTGGCGGCGCTGGCCACGGTCACCGCGCTCGGGCCGCTGTCGTCGCCGGCCGCGGTCGTCGAGGGCGACACGTCGGCCCAGGTCGAGATCAAGATCGCCGATTCCCCGGGTACGCCCACCCACCGCGTGTGGCAGGAGATGGTGGGCTCCGAGCACCTGTCGCACCTGCTGTCGCCGGACCTGACCGGCGGCCGGCCGATCGGGCTCGAGCTGCGCGACGCGCTGGCCCGGGCCCAGGCCGAGCTGGGCCTGCGCACCGTCCGGGCGCACGGCATCCTGTCCGACTCGTTCGACACGGTCGACGCCGTCTACGACCAGGTGCTCGCCCTCGGCTACCGGCCCGTGGTCGAGCTCGGCTTCATGCCCCCCGACCTGGCCCGCGACCCGTCGCGGACGGTGTTCGCGTACGAGGGGATCATCTCGCCCCCGGCCGACTGGGACGCCTACGCCGCCCACCTGCGGTCGTTCGTCGACCACCTCGTCGACCGCTACGGCCACGACGAGGTGGCGCGCTGGCGGTTCGAGGTGTGGAACGAGGCCAACCTGTCGGTGTTCTGGTCGGGCACCCCGGCCGAGTACTGGCGCCTGTACGACGTGACATCGGCTGTTCTCAAAGAGAAAGAACGCTCTTTCTCGGTCGGCGGCCCGGCCACCGCGGCCGTGGGCTGGATCGAGGAACAGCGCGCCCGGGACAATGTGGACTTCCTGTCCACCCATGTCTACGGCACCGCGCCCCTCGACCTGCGCCCCCTCGCGGACGGCAAGCCCCTGCTGTGGACCGAATGGGGCGTGACCGCCACCCACGGGCATCCGATCAACGACTCGGTGTTCGCGGCGGCGTTCCTGCTGCGCGGCATGCGGTCGGCGGCCGGCCGGGTCGACGCCCTGGCCCCGTGGGTGATCTCCGACCACTTCGAGGAGCTGGGCCGCCCGGAACGGCTGATGCACGGCGGGTTCGGGCTGCTCACCGTCGGGAACCTGGCCAAGCCCAAGTATTGGGCGCTGCGCCTGCTGGACCGGCTCGGCGACGTCGAGCTGCCGGTGGCCGTGACCGGCGACGGGGCGGGCAGCCTGGTCGAGGCCTGGGCCACCCGATCGGCCGGCGGCATCGCGGCGCTGGTCTGGAACGGGACCCTGGACCAGTCCAAGGCGGGCGGGGCGGCCGGGCTCGACCGTCTCGTGCGCCTGTCCGCCCCCGCCACCGGCGACCAGGTCGTGCGGATCTGGCGGGTGGACGCCCGGCACGGCGACGTGGCCGCCCGCTGGGCCGCCCTGGGCGGCGGCGCCGACTGGCCGGACGACGACCAGTGGCTGGCCCTGTCGGCCGACGACCGCCTCGACGAGGCCGAACCCGCCCGCACGGTCACCGCCGGCCCGGACGGCACGGTCACCGTCGAGCTGGACCTGCCCAACCCCGGCATCGCCCTGGTGGAGATCCACCCGGCCGGTTGACCGGTCAGGCGGGGTGCCAGTTCCGGCGGCGGCCCTGCCGCACCACGATCCCGATCAGGCCGACCAGCACCACCGCGCCCAGCCCGGCCAGCCCGAACACCAGGGCTTTGGCCTGCGACTTCGCCCGGCGCTCCCGCAGCGCCACGGCCGCCGGGTCGTCGCCGGTGTAGGGCGCCGCCGCGGGCGACGGCCGGCTCTCCGGCCCCAGCGTCTCGGTCACCGCCCGATAGGGGTTGAGCAGCCCGAAGCCGTAGTCGTCGCTGTGCCTCCCGCCGGGCGCCGGGTCGGTCGTGGCGACGATCCGCCGCAGCACCTGGTCGGGGGTCAGCTGCGGCTGCCGCTGCAGGATCAGCGCCGCCGTCGCCGACACGAACGGCGCCGCGAAGCTCGTTCCCTCGACCGGGCTGTGCCCGGAACCGGGCCTCGCCGCGGTCACCCCCTTGCCCGCGGCGACCACATCGACGTAGGGGCCGTGCTGGGAGAACGACGCCCGCACCCCGTTCACGTCGACCGCGCCGACCCCGATCACCCCGGAGTACGCCGCCGGGTACGGCGTGGTGTTGGCCTGATCGCCCTGGTTGCCGGCCGCCGCCACGACCACCACACCGTCGGCCACCGCCTGCTGCACCGCCCGCCGCACCAGCGCGTTGTCCTGGGTCATCACCACCGACAGGTTGATGATCCGGGCGTTCCCGCCCGACCGGCTCGCGGCCCAGGAGATCGCCTGCGCGAACTGGGCCGGCGACCCGTCCTGACCGACCTCCTTGCCGTCGATCGTCTCCTTCTCGGTGATCCGCACCGGCACGATCGTCACCCCGGGCGCCAGCCCGTGGAACGGCACACCCTCCAGCTGCCGGGCGGCGATGATGCTGGCCACCGCGGTGCCGTGCCCGACACAGTCCCGCCGCGCGTCCGGGTCACCGTGCAGCAGGTCACGACCGGCCGCGACCCGGCCCTTGAGCTGCGGATGCTTCGCGTCCACCCCGGAATCGATCACCGCCACGCGGACACCGGCGCCGGTCGCCAGCGACGCCAGCCGGGGCAGGTCGTACAACTGGTCCTCGAACGGGAGCGCCCGGTTCACCTGGCCCGGCGCCGGAACCTGCGAACACTGCGCCGCCCTGGCCTGAGCCGGGACGGGCGTGAACACCACCGCCCAAGCCGCCAGCGCGGCCACCACGCGGCCACCCCGCATCCTCCGAACCCCCCGTTCAACGATCCGGGTGGATGCTACCGGCTCACCGGCCCCTGCGATGTCCGCCACCCTTCCCCCCAGCAGGGTCCATCGATAGGTTGTAGGAACCAACTGCGGCACGTGAGGGAAACCGGTGCAACTCCGGTGCGGTCGCGCCACTGTCAGCCGGGCAACCGGCGAGCCAGGACACTCACGCCACCCGCAGCCTGCTCGATCGGGACGCGTCATCCCGTTAAGGAGTTCAGATGTCACAGCCCACCACGTCGGTGACCACCCCACTGGTCACCCCGAGGCTCCTCTGGATCGCCCTGGCCGTCGTCGCCGGCGCGCTCCTGCTGGCCTACCTGGTCGCCTTCGACCAGGGCGCCATCTCCCGCTCCGGCCTGTACCTGCACGAGCTGATGCACGACGGCCGCCACCTGCTCGGCGTTCCGTGCCACTGACGGCCCACCCGAAGGCGCACGGATTCGGCGCCGTCCTGCTGCGCGGCCTGCTCGCGGGCCTCATCGCCGGCCTGCTGTCCGGCGCGTTCGCCTTCACCTTCGGCGAACCCCAGATCGACGCGGCCATCGCCATCGAGGGGGCGTCGGCCCCACCCGCCGCCCCCGGCGCGACCGCGGACGAGCCCCTGGTCTCCCGCAACGGGCAGAAAGCCGGCCTGATCCTGGCCACCAGCCTCGCCGGCCTCGCCCTCGGCCTGCTCTTCGCCGTCGCCTACACCGTGCTCCGGCGCCGCCTGCGCACCCCCGACGACACCCGCGCCGCGCTCGGCCTGGCCCTGGCCGCCCTCATCGGCGGCGTCCTCGTGCCCTGGGTGAAATACCCGCCCAGCCCGCCCGCGGTCGGCGACCCGAACACCATCACCCAGCGCACCATCAGCTACCTCGCCATCATCGTCATCGGCCTGGTCGCCGTCTGGGCCTCCGTCGTCGCCTTCCGGTCCCTGCGCGCCGGCACCCCCGAATGGCGGCGCCTGCTCACCGGCCTCGGCGCGTTCCTGCTGGTCGTGGTCATCGGCTACGCCCTGCTGCCGAACATCGACGAGGTACCCGGAACGTTCCCGGCCAGCCTGCTCTGGAACTTCCGGATCACCTCCCTGGGCACCTCCACCATCCTGTGGACCGCCCTCGGCCTCAGCTTCGGCGCCCTCACCGCCCGCAGCAACCAGGCCCGGCCGGCCGGGAAAACCCCCGCAACCGTGTAACACCCTCAGCGCTGCGCCACGGCAGCCGAACAGGTCTACGTGGCGCAGCAGTGGGCACTGGCCGGCAACATCGTCATCGCATGCGCGTACGCGGCGATCTGCGTGGCGATCCTGGTGCCCCTGACCCGCGCCGGGCAACTACGCACCAACCGCCTCGCCGTCGCCACCAGCGCGATCTTCTTCAGCTGCGCCGTCGGCCACGCCTTCCACGCCGCCATGTACGGGCAGGCCGGCTTCCAGAGCCCCCACCAGGCCGCCACGCACGACCTCGCCGGCTGGAGCCTCTGGCCCACCGCGATCTGGGACGCCCTCACCGCCGTCGTCGGCATCTACTACTGGACCCTGCGCCGCAGCTACGCCGTCCTGCTCGGCGGCACCGGCGCCCTGTTCGTCGACGCCGCCGAGGAACACCGCCGGCACACCATCGAACTACGCGAAAGCGTCGCCGACGCCCGCGCCGACGCCGACGCCGAACGCGACGCCCAGGCCGCCATGCTCGGCGCCATCATCGCCAACAGCCAGTCCCTCATCTACGTCAAGGACCTCACCGGCCACTACCTGCTCGCCAACACCACCTTCGAACAGGCCTTCGACCTCGAACCCGGCGCCGTCATCGGCCACACCGACGACATCATCGACCCCGCCCTCGCCACCACCTGGCGCGCCGCCGACACCCGCGCCCAGCACGGCCCCATCCACCTGGACGAGACCGACAGCCGCGGCCGGCAGTACGAGAGCAACAAATTCCCCCTCCACGACCACCACGGCCAGGTGTACGCCATCTGCGGCGTCTCCCTCGACGTCACCGGACTGCGCGAAGCCACCCGCGAAGCCGAACAGGCCCGCGACGACGCCCTCGCCCAGAGCCGCGTCAAGAGCGAATTCCTCGCCACCATGAGCCACGAGATCCGCACCCCCATGAACGGTGTCCTCGGCCTCGCCAGCCTGCTCATGAGCACCGACCTCGACCCCGCCCAGCGCCGCTACGCCACCGGCATCCACACCGCCGGCAACGCCCTGCTCGGCGTCATCAACGACATCCTCGACTTCTCCAAGATCGAAGCCGGGAAGGTCGTCCTCGACCACCACGACTTCGACCTGCACGCCGTCCTCGCCGACACCGCCGCCCTCATCACCCCCGCCGCCGACGACAAGGACCTCACCCTCGTCACCCGCCGCGGCCCCCAGCTACCCGAGACCGTCCGCGGCGACGGCGGCCGCGTCCGCCAGATCCTCATCAACCTCGCCGGCAACGCCGTCAAATTCACCGGCCAGGGCAGCGTCATCATCCGCGCCGACCGCCTGCCCACCCGGCCCGGCGCCGACGCCGTCGTCGTCCGCTTCGAAGTCACCGACACC
>NZ_JBFBAA010000066.1:0-15542 GCF_040682035.1 Actinoplanes sp. NPDC051470 | reverse complement strand
CGACAGGATCATGGCGTCAGCATGACCATGGGAGCGGGCCAGGGTGCCGGACAAACCGCACGTCAGACCCCGCGGCCGGGTTTCCGAACGGCACACGCTCGGATGGCCGTACCCCATTTAAGAGAAGTGCCGTGGGCAGAGATCTCGTCCAGTTTCCACAGCATGGCGGAGGCGCACGAGGAATTCCGTCACATGGCGGACATCGTTGACAGCGTCTTCGGACGCGACGCGGCCGAGACGCTGGCCGGGTGCACATCCATGCACGACCTGAACGTCGTAACCCGACCCATCCCGGAACCTCCCTACGACGTGATCAGGGTCTGTTCGCCGTCCTCGATGTGGCCTGTCCGTACCGGCCATGTCGTCATCGAGCACCTCACCGTGACGGGACGCAACGATCGGATAGAGCGTCCGACCTCCGACGCGGTGCCGTTGTTCTGGCGCTTCATGGTCGAGAAGTACGGTATTGCGCCCATCCGGACAGAGTCTAGCGACACCGATCCGAGCCCTCCCGCCCAGGCTTGACGAACACAGGAACGTCATCCAGCCCTCGGTTCGCGAACCCAATTCGCCGCCATCACCGTGATGCCGGAGCCGGAGCCGGAGCCGGGTTTGGGTCCGAACGAGCGCTGTTGTTCCTGCTGGAACGCGGCGATGGCGATACGAGCGGCACGCTCTTGAGGCGGCCGAGGCACGCGTGCGCTGATCTGATCACGCCAGTGACAGTTTGTTCCAGGCTTGAAGGATGGGATCGGCCGGCTGGCGGTTCGGGGGCGCTGTGGTGGTGTCGATGAAGAGCAGGCGATCGTTGGTGTCCTGCTGTGGGTCAGTGCACACGGCCTAGCCGGGCGGCCAGGACTACCGCGACCCATCGCCCGCCACGGCGCCGCGGGGGGCGGGCTGACTCCGGGTCGGTCGGCGGCGGCACCACATCAGCGACGGTCATCGCCACACAGTACGGGTATCCCGGCGATCAGTGGTTGAGTCGTTTGTAGACCGGGGCCAGACGCTTGTGCAGCATCTGGTACACGTCGAACAATTCGTTGTACGTCGCGCGGTGGGCGGCCGTCGGTTCGAAGACGACGTCGTTGCGTATCAGGTCGGGGATCTCGGCGAAGGAGATCATGCCCGCGCCCACCGCGCCGATCCAGCCGGCGCCGCGGGCGTTGACCGCGACCGGCCGGGCGTCGCGGCGGATCTCGATGCCCAGCACGTCGGCGAAGATCTGGCACCACGAGTCGGACCGCGCGCCGCCGCCGGTGATCACCATCGAGGTGACTGGCGCGCCGAGGAACCGGTCGACGGCGCCGACCAGCCAGCGGGTGTTGAGCGCGACCCCCTCGAATACCGCCCGCAGCAGGTCCGAGCGGTTGGTGCCGAGGGAGATGTTCAGGAAGCCGGCGCGCAGGTTCGGATCGTCGACCGGTGCGCGTTCGCCGTACAGCCAGGGTGTGTAGACCACGCCGTGGGAGCCGGGCGGCACGGTCGGGATGATCTGGTCGAAGGCGTCGAAGATCGTGCCCTCGTCGCGGCTCAGCAGGTGGCCGGCGCCGATCAGCGGGTCGTCGTACTCCACGATCTTGTCGCGCAGCCAGGTCAGGTTGGCGCCCGCGGTGGCCTGCAGGGCGGTCATCAGGTACCGGTCCGGCACGGCGCAGGGCAGCGACGCGATCTGGGAGAAGATGTCGGTCTTCTTGCGCGGAACGTGCGCGGCGATCCACGACGAGGTGCCGACGTACAGGTGCGGCTGGTTGTCGCCGGTCGTGCCGGCGCCCACAGCCGCCGCCGTATTGTCGATGGCACCCGCCACCACCCGCACCGACTCCGGCAGTCCCAGGTGTGCCGCGGCGCTGGGCGACAGCGTGCCGATCACCTCGGTGCAGGCGACGATCGGCGGCAGCTTGTCGGGGTCGATGCCGCAGTCGGCGACCAGCGCGGGGGAATAGCGGATGTCCGACGCCCGCCGGTTGTCGGTGAGCCACGAGCTCAGGATCGAGTCGACGGTGGCCACCGTGCGACCGGTCAACTTGAGGTTGATCCAGTCGAGCACGTTGAGGAACGTGGCGGTGCGCTCGTACACCTCCGGCATCGCGTCGCGGACCAGGAGCATGTGCGCCGCCGGGTCCTTGCCCGCCAGCGACGGCATGCCCCCGGTCAGGCGCAGCCAGCGCGCGATCCGGCGCACCGACATCCCGTCGTACGACACGAAGCCGCCGAACTGCCGGCGCAGGTTGGCTGCCCCGCGCATGTCGAGCCAGCTGATGCACGCGGTCAGCGGCTCACCCGCGGCGTCCACGGCGATCGTGCCCTCGCCCTGGGTGGAGGCGCATACGGCGGTGACCTCCCGCAGGTGCTCCGGGTGGCTGCGGCCGAGGTCCGCGACGACAACGGCCAGCGCCTTCCACCACTCGACCGGGTCCTGTTCGGCGCCGCCGCCCGGCAGCACCCGCAGCGGCACCGCCTGCTCGGCCCAGCCGGTGACGGTGCCGTCGGCCGCTACCAGGGCGGCCTTCATCCCCGAGGTGCCGAGGTCGATCGCGAGGATCTGGGGCGGCGTTCCCACCGGTCAGGCTCCCTCGACCTGCGCGAACACCCGGTCGAAGCGGTCCAGCGCGTCGTCGATGACCTCGTCGGTGTCGGCCATCGAGGTGTACATCCGCGACCCGGCCAGCGTGATGATGCCGTGGGCCGCGTACGCCGCACCCATCTGCTCCATCAGCTTCTTGCGGGGCTTGTTCTCCTTCAGCAGCTTGAGGGGGTTGTGCATGTCCAGCAGCATGACACCGCTGCATTCCAGGTGGACGATCGAGCCCTGGTTGTAGGCGACGTACGGCAGGCCGTACTTGTCGATGAGCCGCTGCAACCCCCGGGTGAGCCGGTCGCCCGCGCGCCCGGCGATGACCGGCGCGTTGGTCCGGGCCATCTCCTCGATCGCGAAGTAGCCGGCCGCACAGGACAGGGGGTTCGCCGAGAGCGTCCCGCCGACCTGGATGTGCGCCCCGCTTTTGCCGTCTAGACCGGAGCCGAAGCATGCCATGATGTCGGCCCGCCCGCCGACCCCGCCGGCCATCGGGTATCCGCCGGAGACGGCCTTGCCGAGCACGGTCAGGTCGGGCTTGACGCCGAAGTAGCCGGCCGCGCCGCCCAGGCCGAGCCGGAAGCCGGTGACCACCTCGTCGAAGATGAGCAGCGCGCCGAACTCGTCGCACAGCTGGCGGACCTTGGCGTTGAAGTCACGCGGCACCGGCCGGGTGCCGGACTCGGGGCCGACCGGCTCGACGATGACCGCGGCCGTGCCGCCCCGGGCCTTGTTCTCGATGAGCTTGCGCCGGAGCTGGCCGAGGTCGTGCGGGAACGCCTCGCGGGTGCTGTTGGTTGCGCCGAACGGGATGCCCTTGCTGTTCATCCGGTAGGTGCCGGGCACCCGCAGGCCGTAGACCATGGTGTCGGACCAGCCGTGGTACGCGCCGCCGACCTTGATCACCACCTTCTTGCCGGTGAAGGCACGCGCGCCCCGGACCGCGGCCATCACGGCCTCGGTGCCCGAGCCGAGCGCGCGGTACATCTCGATGTGCGGCATGTACCGGTGGATGATCTCGGCGAGCTTGAGCTCGTACTCGTGGAACAGGCCCGTCACCGGGCCGGACTCCCGGATCACGGCCGCCACCTGCTCGTTGACCGGGGCGTAGTTGCTGCCCAGGATCGTCGGGCCACCGGCCTGCAGGAAGTCGATGTAGGTGTTGCCGTCCCGGTCGGTCAGGTATGCGCCCTCGGCCCGGTCCACGGCCAGCGGGAAGGGGTAGTTGAAGGCCAGGTTGTGCTGCACGCCGCCGGGGATGCGCAGCTTCGCCCGATCGGTGATCTCCTTGCTGGCCGTGCATTTGGTGTCGAAGTAGTTGAGCACGTCCAGCAACGCGTCGTGCCGCAGCCCGCGGATGGGCTGGGCCACCAGCGCCTTGAGCCGGCGCATGGTGTCGTCGACGTCGAGGTATTCGCTGATCGCGTACCCGAGGTGGGCCGACTCGCCGCCGGGCGCCTCCACCACCGCGGGTGTGGGGGCACCGGCCGCGGCGACCGCGGCGGCCTTCTCGTCGGCGCTCGGCAGCTCCTCGGCCGCGGCGACCCGCACGGGTGGCACGGACTCGGTGATCTGCGCGGCGATCCGCTTCTGGTCCTTGCGCAGCTTGCTGAAGGCGATCTCACGGATCGCCTTCGGGATGGTGTAGATCTTGCCGCTCTCGGTGGTCAGCGCCAGCAGGTACGCCAGGGACACCTTCTCCAGCAGCGCCATCGCGAAGACGGCCCGGTCGGGGTCGGTGCCCAGCGCGATGATGCCGTGGTTGGCGATGATGAACGCGTTGTCGCCGCTGGTGACCTTCTTCTGCACGTTCTTGGCCAGGAAGCCGGTGCCGGACGGCGCGTAGGGGATGATCGACACCTGCTTGCCGAGGAAGCGCACCTGCTCGTCGGTGAGGGCCGGGATCTCCTTGCGCAGGAAGGCCAGCGCCGAGGCATACGGCTGGTGGGTGTGCACGATCGCGTTGACGTCCGGCCGCTCGCGGTAGATGTTGGCGTGCATCCCGCACTCGATGGACGGCGCGAGGCTGGTGCCGCCCTCGTCGGGCACGTGCTTGCCCTCGAAGTCGACGATGCAGATGTCCTCGACCCGCATCTTGTCGTAGTCGTAGTTGCTCGGGGTCACGGCGTACAGCCGGCGGCCGGGGACGCGAACCGAGATGTTGCCCTCCGTGGCCTTCAGATAACCACGGTTCAACATGGTCCGGCACATGTCCACGACGTGCTGGCGGGAGATACGGTGCTCCACGACAGTTCTCCTCTGCTCCCTGACACCAGTGGCGGCTCCCCTATCGTCGCGCCGGACCGGGACAAATTCTCCGTCGTTCCACCAGCGAGAAGCGCACCGGTTTTCATCACGCCGTGACAAGATTGGGCATGACTCCCTGGCGACGCCTGTCCCCGGACCTGTCCGCGGCGATGCGGCCCCAGCTGGCGGCGACCGTCCGGGAGGTCGCCGACGCGCTCACCGAGGCGACCCCCACGCTCGCCGAGGTGGAGAATTCCAAGGTCGAACGCGACGTGCTCACGGCGGTGACGGTCGCCCTGGAGCGCTTCCTCGAGCTGGTCGGCACCGACGAGCCCGCGCTGCCGCCGCGCTCCCGGGAGGTCTTCACCGGCCTCGGCGCGGCGGAGGCCCGCGAGAACCACGGACCCGAGGCGCTGCTCGCCACCTTCCGGCTGGCGGCGCGGGTGATGCTGCGCAAGGCCTGTGCGGCGCTCGCCGAGGTGCGCCCGGTGGACACCGCGGAGCTCATCGACCTCTCCGACGCGATCCATGCGTACGTCGACGAGCTGACCGCCGCGAGCACCGACGGGTTCGCCCTTCAGCTGCGCGAACAGGCCGGCGAGGGCGACCGGCGCCGGCGCCAGCTGGCGGAGCTCCTGCTGCGCGGCAGCGCCCCGGCGAGCGTGGTCGCTGCGGCCGCGGCCGGCATCGGCTGGCGGGCGCTCGACGCCGTGGTGCCCGTCGTCCTACCGCTGGAGCAGGCCCGCGACGCCCGCTTCCGCTACGGCGTGGACGGTGTCGTGGTCGAACGCGTACGTGATGCCGTGCTGCTCCTGCGGGCCGGGCCCCGCGCCGCCCGCTCCCAGCTCACCGACGCCCTGCACGGCCGCGGCGCCGTGGTGGGCCCGGCCCTGGAGTGGTCCCTGGTGCCCGAGGGGGTGCGCCTGGCCGAGCTGGCGGCCGGACTGGTCGGGCCGGACCGGCTGACCGGACCCGACCAGGCCCCGGTCTTCGCCGATGACCACCTCGCCACGCTGGCACTGCGGGGCGAGCCCGGTGCCCTGGCGGCGCTCTCGACCCACCGGTTGGCGCCACTCGCCGCGGTGCGGGCCACCCAGCGGGAACGCCTGCTGGAGACGCTGCACAGCTGGCTTATGCACTGGGGCTCACGCGCCGACGTGTCCGCGGACCTCTTCGTGCACCCGCAGACGGTGAGCTACCGGCTCAAGCACCTACGCGAGCTGCTCGGCGCCGACCTGGACAACCCGGCCACCCGCTTCGAGCTGCTGCTGGTCCTGGCCTCACCCGGCCTCGCGGCTGGTGCCCCGCAGCCGGCCCCCTGACCCCTGCGATCAGGCGGTGCTCCTCGCCGATGGCCTGGCGGAGGAACAGTCCCGCGCCGCAGGCGTCGAGCAGGGCACGCGCGTGGTGAAGCGTTCGCGGGCCCCGTCGCCATCGCCGGTCGCGGCGTGCGCGGTGCCCGGCGAGGAGCTGGGCCCCGCCGGCGTCGATCCGGGCGTCGGCCCGGGTCAGCAGATCGGCCGCGGTCTCGGAGTCAATCCGCGCATCATGGCGGTAGCTTTCGGCAGGTCATCTGAAACGAGCGTTTTGCATCCTCGGTACGTGTGGCTGCTCGCGGAGTCCGATGTATCGGCCCGGACTACCTCGACCCGCGGCTTGCGCTGTCCCACCACGGCAGTCCACCCAGCAAGCCGGTCCGGCATCCCGCTGGTCACCGCGGAACACGGCGGCCTCGCCGTCGTCGGGCCGGTTCCGGTTTCGGCCCCTCAATGGCAATGCCTGCGCCGCCAAGAATCACCAGCACGATGCTAGCGGCAATGCCGGGTAGTTAAGGGAGCGCAGAGATTTAACTTGCGGTCTTGATGTTGGGCGTGTCGATGCCGTTGGTGTTTGCGTAGTTGTAGAGCTCAGCGATGGTGGCGACCCTGTCTCGGCCAGGCCGGATGGTGTATCCGGCCTGGCCAAGTAGTTGGCGGGTCTCGCGGAGTCGGCGGTTGATGGTTTCGGCGCGGACGGTGAACAGGCGGGCGACGGCGACTTGAGGCAGGCCGAGCCGGTGGTGCAGGGCGGCGGCGAGGACGCGGTCGGCGAGGGTGAGGACGGGTCGGCGGCCGGTGCCGGGTGCGGTGATCCGGGGCCGGTGGCCGCGTCGTTGGTGCAGGCTGGTTTCGCGTTGCTGCTCGTGCAGGGTGAGCAGGGTGGCCATCAGCGTGTCCCATTCGCGGGCGGGTAGTCCGGTCACGGCCGGGTGGTTCAGCCAGGCCAGGTCGGGGCTGGGCTGGTCGAACGGGTCCGGGGTGGTGTTGATTTGTTCGAAGGGCTCGGGTTGCAGGGTGTAGTTCCAGTCGGGGTGCCAGTCGTGGCGGTGCAGGGGGAGCGCGGCGATCTGGCGGTCGTGGACGCGCACGCCGGTGTCGTAGACATTGGTGTCGAGTTCGGCGTGCACGCGCAGGCCGGTGCGGGTGGTTGTGGCGGCGATGGACTGAACGATGACTTCGTGGCTGGTCAACGGCCGTCCGCGCCAGTTCATGGTGATGTGGGAGAACAGGCGGTGCTCGATCTTGTTCCATTTCGAGGTGCCGGGCGGGAAGTGACAGACGGTGATCTGCAGGCCGGTCTGCCCGGCCAGGGCGGCCAATTCGGCTTTCCAGGCGCGGGTGCGGTAGCCGTTGGAGCCGCCTGCGTCTGCGGTGATCAGAAGACGCCGGGCGTTCGGGTAGTCGTGACAGCCTTGGCTGGCCCACCAGCGGCGGATCGACTCGACGGCGAACGCGGCGGTGTCGTGGTCGGTGCCGACGTTGACCCAGCCGGTGTCGGTGGTCAGGTCGTAGACGCCGTAGGGCACCGCTTTGCCCAGACTGTCGTCGAGGAAGTCGTGGGTGCGGGTGCGCACCGGTTCGCCGGCTGGACGCCATTGCCGTCCGGTGTTGGAGAACGGGCCGACCAGTTCCTTCTTCTTGGCGTCGACACTGACCACGGGATCGGTGCTGGCCTGATGGTCCTTGACCTGTTGATTGAGGTAGCGGAACTGCCCGTCACGGTCTGGGTGCTGCCGGCCCTCGATGGTTTTAGCGTTGGCCTGAAGGCTGAATCCGTGTTCCCGTAACAGATCGGCGACGGTATCGGCGCTGACTCGGTGGCCCTGCCGGGACAACTCGCCGGCAAGGTTCCGGGTCGACTTGGTCGTCCACCGCAGCGGCGACATCGGGTCACCGCGCTCGTCCGGCTCCACCAGGGCCATCAACGCGGCCAGCAGGCCCGGATCCCTTTCGGCGGCCCGTTTCCGGCCACCGCCGGGCCGGCGGATCCGGCCCAGCGGTGGTGCACCGGCTTCCACTTCATCGACACCCGCGGAGACCGTGGCCTCGCGCACACCAGCCGCTTTCGCCACCGCGCGGATCCCGCCATGACCCAAAGCTCGGGCCTCGGCGCCGAGCAGCAGACGACGCTGCCGCTCATCCAGATGCGGCAAGATCACCTGAAACTTCGCCGCCAGCGTCCTCAGAACCTCGCCACCGACCGTCATAGCAGAT
Organism: Actinoplanes sp. NPDC051470; assembly: GCF_040682035.1. Taxonomy (NCBI): domain Bacteria; kingdom Bacillati; phylum Actinomycetota; class Actinomycetes; order Micromonosporales; family Micromonosporaceae; genus Actinoplanes; species Actinoplanes sp. NPDC051470. The sequence goes on along the minus strand of NZ_JBFBAA010000066.1, from coordinate 7,184 downwards.
CAACGAAGCCGAATCCGCCAAGCTACGGCTTGTTTCCCGGCGGACCCTAACTACCCGGCATTGCGGCTAGGCTGGGCGAGTGCCTAGGCTGGTCGACCACGAGGTACGCAGGGCGGAACTTCTCGCGGCCACCTGGCGGGTGGTTCGGGCGCGCGGCGTCGAGGGCACCACCACCCGGGCGATCGCTGATGAGGCGGGGTGCTCGCTGAGTGTTCTCGCGCATTTCCTCGGCGGCAAGGACGACATTCTGGTGGCGGCGCAGAAGGCGGTCTACGAGCAGATCGTCGAGCGGGCCTTCCGGATCGGTGGGGATCTGTATGGTCTGGCCGGTCTGCGGGCCGCGCTGGACGCGGTGTTGCCGATAGATGATGAGCGGGCCGCGGATGCGCACGTCAACGTGGCTTTCGCCGGCGCGGCGCTGTCGCACCCACTGCTGGCCGAGTCCCGTCGTGAGTCGCACCGGGTGATCCGCGGGCATCTGCACACGTGTCTGCGTGAGGCCCGTGATCTGGACGAACTTCGGGTCGGCGTGGCGGATGAAGCGGTCATCGACGACTTCATCATCCTGGTCGAGGGCAGCACGCTGCTCAGCCTGGTGGACGGCTGGGCCGAGGAGGGCCGGGCAGAACGCCTGACCCGCCTCGCCGACGATTTCGTCAACCAGCTGAGATCGACCAACTGAGATCAAGCGGCTGAGATCAAGCAGCTCAGGGTGACCGGCTGAGGCCGGCCGACAGGGCGGCCGGCCTCCGGGATGGGGACCGGGATCAGCGCTGGCCGGCGATCAGGTCGCGGTACCAGTACCAGGAGTCCTTGCGCGTGCGGGCAAGGGTTTCCCGGTCCACGTAGACCAGTCCGAACCGTTCGTCGTAACCCGCCGCCCACTCGAAATTGTCGAACGCAGACCAGACGTAGAAACCGTCCACCCGCACCCCGGAATCGATCGCCGCCGCGACCGCCCGCAGATGCGAGTCCAGATAGGAGATGCGGCGCGGATCGCGCACCCGGCCGTCCGGGTCGGGCGGCGTGTCGTGGAACGACGCGCCGTTCTCGGTGACGATGATCGGCGGCAACGCCGGATAGCGTTCGCGCAGGGCGACGAGGATCTCGGTGAGTGCCCCGGGCACGATCGCCCATCCGAAGTCCGTGCGCTCATCGCTTTTCACCGGCACCGGCGAGAACGGCATCCCGTCCGGAATGTCGACCTCCAGCACCCCGGCGTAATCCTTTCCCTCGCGGGGCGCCTCGATCGCGGTCGGTTCGTAAAAATTGACCCCGTAGAAGTCCAGCCGGGCCCCGATCAGTTCCAGATCCCGGTCGAGCTGCGCGCCCGACGTGCCGATTCCGGCGCGGATCATCTCGTCCGGGTAGTCGCCGAGCAGGACCGGATCGGAGAAGGTCCAGTTGGTCAGGTTGCGGAACATCTCGGCGGCGAACACGTCGGCCGGGTCGTCACCGGCCGGACTGACCGGGAAGTGCTGGTTGGCGATGCCGATCGCGCCCGCGTCGTGGGTCCGCAGCACCTGCACGGCCAGCCCGTGGGCGAGCAGCTGGTGGTGGGCGGCGGGCAGGGCCCTGAGGCCGAGTCCGCGGGCCGGGGCGTGGTCGCCGAGCGCATACCCGTAGAGGGTGTGCACGTTCATCTCGTTCATCGTGATCCAGTCCCGGACCCGGTCGCCGAGCCGCAGCACGAGGGTGCTGGCGTAGTCGGCGAGCCGGTGCGCGGTGTCCCGGTTCATCCAGCCGCCGCGGTCCTCCAGCTCCTGCGGCAGGTCCCAGTGGTACAGCGTGGGAACGGGCCGGACCCCGGCGGCGAGCAGCGCGTCGACCAGCCGGTCGTAGAAGTCGAGCCCACCGCTGCCGGCCAGCACCCGGGGCCAGGAGATCGAGAAGCGGTAGTCCTGCACCCCGGCGTCGGCGATGTGACCGACGTCCTCGGCGTACCGGTGGTAGTGATCGATGGCCACCCGGCCGTCCTCACCGTGCCGGACCGTTCCGGGCTGTGCCGTGAAGGTGTCCCAGATGCTCGGGCTCTTGCCGTCGGCGTCCCAGGCGCCCTCGATCTGGTACGCCGAGGTCGCCATGCCGAAGCGGAAACCAGGTGGGAATTGCATCGAAGATCCTTTCAAGGCAGTGCTTTCAAGCGGGGCAGGCAAGCCAGAGCGACCAGCGCGACCGCAGCGGTGAGCAGGTAGAGCGTGGAGTAACCGCCGAGCCGGGTGACGATCGGCGCGGCGATCACCGGGGCGAGCAGCTGCGGCAGGGTTCCGGCGATGTTGGCGACGCCGAGCATGGTGGCCCGGGTCTCGGCGTCCGGCAGGACATGCATGATCACCGCCATGTCGACCGCGACGTAGGCGCCCCATCCCGCGCCGACCAGCACTGAAGCGCCGATCACCACGGGGACCACCGGGAACAGCGCCATCAGCGTGGTCCCCGCGGCCAGGATCACCGCGCCGGCCGCGACGAACACCCGGCGGCGCCCCCAGCGGTCCGACAGCACCCCGCCGGCGAAGCCGAAGATGCCGGCGAACAGCACGTTCACCACGGTCAGCACGAGCACCCAGAGCGCCGCGTCGGCCACACCGACCCGGTCGGACAGGAAGTAGAAGAGGTAGACCAGCACCAGCGCGTTGACCAGGTTCAGCAGGAAGCGGATCACCCAGGCCCAGGCGAACTGGGCGCCCGGACGCAGCACCACCGCCCAGCGGATCGGCGTCCGCTCGCCGGTGACCCGTACGGCGTCGCCCCGCATCGACAGCAGCAGGGCGACGCCGAGCGCGGGCACCGCCACGGCTACCGCGATGTAGCCGGGCGCACCCTGACCCACCGCGACGGCCAGGGCGGTGCCGAGCACCACGCCGACGATCTGGGCGACGCCGAACAGCGCGCCGACCGTGCCGCGCTGCCGTTCCGGCACCCGGTCGCCGATCAGCGCGGCCAGGGCGGCGAGCGGGCCGTTCAGCCCGGTCTGGACCAGCACCCAGCCGACGATCATCAGGGTCCGTGTGTCGGCGGCGGAGAGGACCAGCAGGCCCGCTACACCGATGGCGGTGCCGGCCACGAAGATCGGCCCGCGCCGGGAGCCCATCCGGTCGGAGAGGGCGCCCCACAGCGGGTTGGCGACCAGGGAGGCCCCCGCGCCGATCGCGGTCACGACGGCGAGCAGGGCCTCTTTGCCGTCCTCACCGGCGAGCCGGGCGGCGTGCTCGGGGAGCAGGATCTGGATCGGCCCGAACCAGCCGGCGGCCACTCCGATCATCGCCAGTGCGTACGCGACCATCCATCGCGTACGCACCGGCGACTCGATGACGACATCCGTCACGAACGAGCCTTCTCCCACATGACGACGTACGCCTCGGCCCCGCTCATCAACTGCTTGGTGAGCAGCGCCTTGTCCGACCCGGCCTGATTGGTCAGGTCGGTGATCCAGTCGGCGTACAAGCCGTACTGGGCGACGCCGTCGGTGTTCAGGTCGAAGGTGCGGGTGCCCCAGACCTGCTTGGCGACCTTGGTGCCGTTCACCGCGGTGAACGGGTAGGTGAGCGGACTGGATCCGGCGTTCAGACGGGGAGCGGCCTGCGGGCCGAGCCCGTTCACGTCGGAACCCATCCCGTACCCGGTGATCTTCGTGCCGTTGGCGAGGGCCTTGTTGGCGCGCCACTCGTCGAGGAACGTCGGGTCGCCGGAGCCGTCGTCGGTGGCCGCGTAGGCGTACGAGGCGACGAACCCGCCGAGCCCGAGCACTCGGTTCACCAGGGCCCGGTCGGCCCACGTGTGCACCGAGGTGACCCCGGCGTACCTGGACTGCTCGGCCATGTCGAGCACCGCGCTCGCGGTCTTCACGCCCATGTGGTCGACGTGAATGATCATGCCCCGGTCCATCATCTTCTGAACCAGGTACCGGCCGAGCGTGGTGAGCCCGCGAATGTTGCAGATCTTGCCGCTCGGGTAGACCGGCAGGATCGCGCCGGCCGGCAGCGCGGCGCCGAGTGCGAGCAGCTTGGTGAAGTCGTCACTGACCAGCGGCTGCTCGTTGTCGGACGGCCCGGTGCAACTGGTCGCCTGCCACCAGTGGCCGGTGGAGATCAGGTTGCCGACGTTCACGGCCGCCCCGGTGACGCCCTCGTCGAAGCGGGTCCCGCCGAACGCGTTGTCGAACTTGTGCACGGGGTAGATGCCGCTGACGCCCATGCCCTGCAGCTCGTCGAGGCCGGCGTCGATCTGCGCTGTGGTGCACTGCGGAACGTCCTTGATCTCCCGGCATCCGAAGATCTCCGAGTTCTCCACTCCGATGGTGACCGCGAGCTTGCCCTGGGCGGCGATGGCGCGCACCTCGGCGGGCGTGGTGGCCAGCCGGAACCAGCCCTTGCCCGGTCCGCCGCTGCGGGCGTCGATGTAGTCCTGCATCTTTCGCAGGTACGTCGACTGCGCCCGGACCTGGTCCATCTCGTCGCAGGAGGTGTGCTCCGGGGTCAGTCCGCAGATCACCCGGTTCGCCACCAGCAGCACGTTGAGCACCCGCTGACCGGACTGCCAGGCACGTTCCAGGCTGCGGAAGTACGACGCCTCGTGGAGCATCGTGTCGTGCTGCGGCCAGTCGGTGAAGGACGGCCAGCCCTGCTCGGACGAGTTGATCGGGTCGGTGCCCGCGATGATCGCCTCGAGCAGCGCGCCCCAGCCCAGCGTGGCGTGCGAGGCGCAGCCGGCCAGCGCGACCCGGGCTCCGCCGGGGGCGTACGGGTCCCCGCAGTGCAACGACCCGCCGAAGGCCTCAGCCGCGACGATGTGCGCGTGCGCGTCGACCCAGCCGACCAGCTTGCCGCCGGAGTCGACCGCCGGGGACGGGGTGCCGCTCACTCCGGTGGTGATGTCCGGGATCGCGGCGCAGCCGGTGGCCGGGGTGAGCGCCATGGTCGCGCTGCCGGCGCCGAGCCCGCCGAGGTAGGACCCCATCTGCTGCCCGGTAGCCGTCGAGACCAGGCGGTACCGGCCGGCCGACGAGCTGACCGTCCAGTCGGCCCGGTCGCCGTACGAGCTGCCGGCCCAAACCCAGCCGACCGTGCTCTGGTACGGCGGCGCGCCGGTGTGGTCGCGAAGCTGGTACCGGCCGAGCTGGGTGGCCTCGAACCGGAACGGCTCGGCCTTGGTGGCCGTGCCGGTGAAGCCGTACCCGACCGAGTCCTTGAAGACGTAGCCGAGTGAGGTGGATCCGTTGAACACCTGGAGGGAGACGCACGCGCCCTCCAGGTCGTAAGCAGGCGTCCAGGTCGCCGCCGCTTCGGCGGGCGCGGACAGCCCGCCGATGAGGCCCAGCACCAGGACACCCGCAAGCAGCTTGCGACCCACGGGGCACCCCCTTGGTAGATCAAGTGATCCGATAAGGCGGAGTGTAGAAAGTCACATGCCGTTAATCCAGAGGTGAATGTGAATATTTTTCTTGGCGGTAAGTCAGGGTGTGGCGCACTGGACAACCCGGCCGCCGAGCATCCGGCATCCGGCAGGACTAGCGTGACGCCTGTGGCGCTCTCCCTGGCTGTCTCCCCCCGGCCCGAACGACACGTTCGTCTTCCACGCGCTGATACACGGCCTGGTCCCCGGCGCGCCCGGGATCGACCTGACCTTCGCGGACGTCGACGTGACCAACACGGCCGCCGAGCGTGGCGAGTTCGACCTGGTCAAGGTGAGTTACGCGGCGCTGCCGTGGCTGCTCGACAAGTACTGCGCCGCGGGCCTGCTGGGCGGTGGTCCACTCGGCGATCACCGCGTCCAGGACATCGGCGTCGGTGCAGACGCGCCATAGTGTGGAGCGTGACGGTCGTCCGGCCGGACGGGCCTCGACCCGGGCGTACAGGCCGTCGAGGATGTCGGCGGGAACGTCGGCGACCCAGCCGCTGATCGCGCTGTAGCCCTTCGATCCGGCTACCGTGGCCGCCGCGACCAGCGCGTGCACGAGCGCGACCGGATGATCACGCCCTTGGTCCGAGCGGCCGTCAGAGACAGCGAGCAGCAACTCCAGCAGAGCGTGACACGAAGGCGTGAACGAGATGTCTCCGGGCAGCGGCGCGGGCGACGGATCGGCGATGAGGGTGGCAGACTGCGGCACGACGAAGCTCCGTTGAACCAGTTCTGTGAAGAGGACCTGGTCTCAACGGAGCTTCGTCTATTTCCGACACGCTGACACCGGCGCAATCACTCACCGCAACTAGCAATCTTGAAACGGCCGTGGCGCCCTCAGTGACTGAATATCGCTTTGGCCGGCGGCGCTGTAGCCGCCGGGAACCTGCTTGCCCGAACGACGGGTTCGGTTGCGACACCAGGCACGCCGATTCTGCGACAAGGTCCAGCATTTGACCTCGGATCTTGTCGCTGCGAACAGTCTACTTACAGGGAGGAAAGGCTCGTGCAAGTACCACGTCGTGCAACAGTGCCGCCGCGAGCCGTGCGCGCCTTACCGCTTGCGGGCGATCACAGCCCAGCCCGGAATCTCGTGCCGGCGCGGCAGCGGGCGATCAGCCTCGGGACGCCATTCGCTCAGGTGAACAAGCCCTGGCTCGACGGGCCACAAGCCGCGGAAAAGCTCGGTGATCTCGGCCTTGCCCCTTGGCCAGGTATCGAGTTTGCCGGCCTCCATCAACTTCTGCGCAACGGCAGCTTGTTCCGGAAGAGCGAAATCAGAGGTGCTGTGGGTCAGCACGAGGTAACTGCCGGAAGGCATAGCGTCCATCAACCGATCAACCGATCAACCGATCAACGATCGGCTTCGCCGCGCCGGCGCCCATGATGAAATGGAGGACCGCGATGAGCATGACGGCGACCGGCTTCGACAGGTCGAGCGTGCCGGTTACGGCCCCGGCGCGCAGAATCGCGTCAGGGTCGCGCAGGTCAGCTTCGAGATAGCTCGTCTTGCCTTGTGGGGTGCTGGTGAGCAGTGCACGGGCGTGGACGAGCACGAGCGGGTCGTTGTCCACATAGACGACTCGCGAGATCGGCGCGACCCGCTGAGCGATCTGGTGCGTGTTGTCAACCGTCGGCAGGCCGGTGCCGACGTCGAGGAACTGACGGATACCGGCCTCACCAGCCAAATAGCGCACCGCGCGGGACAAGAACCCCCGCGAGGCACGAGCCATCTGGACCACGCCCGGGAAGACCTTCATGTATTCGTCACCGGCTGCGCGGTCGAC
>NZ_JBFBAA010000065.1:0-16912 GCF_040682035.1 Actinoplanes sp. NPDC051470 | reverse complement strand
GCACGCGCCCGGAACTACACAGCCGACACCATGTCGACCCTCCTAACTGCGAGTCCACTCGCAAAGTGCGACCTCGTGTCGCAACGGCAGATCAGTGCGCCGGCTACCGCAGCCACTATCGGGCAGGCTATCCCGAAGGTGGAGCGGGACGGAAGTGAGCAAAGCTTTCCATCAGCAGCTCGTTACCGTCTCGGAATGGAGCGGATGAGCTGGCTGGTGGGCCGCTTCCGCGATCTCAAGCAGCGACGCGAGTGCCGCGCCCCGTACGGCGTTTGTGCCGAGTGCCGACACGACTGACGGGAACACCACGCCGACCGAGGTTGCGGCGAGTGCAGATACGAGATCGAGCACGCCGAGCCTGAGGCACCCGACGTGGTGCGTGCCGCTCGTGCGCCGGGCTACACGTTCCCTTGATGTTGCCGGTCGACAAGGCCCCTGGTGGCGCGACCATACGATTGCCACCAATCAGCCGTGCAGCGGATCGCGGAATGAGCGGGCGTCAGCCTTCGATTAGACGGGCCAGACGACTTCGCCTGCGCGGTCGAGAGGGTCAATCAATATCACTGCCTTGGCCGCCAGAGCCTTTGCGGAGGCGGTCCGGCGGGCTGCGAGATACTGGCGCAGAGCCTCTGCCGGATCGGTACCGAGCGGGACGGGAAGCGATCGTCCGAGAAGATCGACACGTCGACCCGAGTAGTTCGGCGAGTCGCTCGGGTATCGCCCAAACTTTGAGGGTCCGAAGTCGCGCGTTCCGCGCCACCGCGCAGGGAAGGGCCAGTCGCCGTACCCAGCGTAGAAGGACCAGACATCGAAGTCCTTGACCCCGTTTTTCTCATCCAGGTAGTGCAATGCAGCGCCCTGACACAGAGCCCGGCCCAACAGGCGGCCGGCATAGCGGCCGGAGCCCTGCGGATGCTGGCTGAACAAGGCCGCCTCTGCGTCGGTAGCCAGCGTGGCCAGTCGATGCAGGTCGGCGAGCTCGATCGCGGCCAACGACCGATCTGAATCCGTAGGCATCAAGCCATCCTGCCACTTGACGCGCCGCCACTTGACCAGGCGGCGAGCGGTGTGGCAGATCAGCGCGCCTGATCATGCAGTGGTATCCGGCGACCGGGAGCGCATTGCTGGGTGGCGGTGCTCCCGGCCAGCCGTACCGTAGCTGGGCCGCAGGACGACCCCCGTCTGAATCGGGGCCAAGTCCCGCTCGCTTATGCTCCGCCACCGTCCGGGCAATGCCAGCGGCAATATCTGTGTTGCGGCGACCTGAGACCCTGACACCATAAGGGGGGCATATGACCATCATTCTCGCGATCGTCGGCATCCTTATCGCCGCCGCAGCCTTGATCTTTTCTGGGTGGCAGGCTCGGCTACTTGCTCGCCAGACGGCCTTGCAGAATGCAACGGCAGGTGCAGCTACTCTGCAGAACTTGTTTAACTGGCTGCACAGCGTGCAAGCCTTGCTTCTGAAGGAGCCCCGCCTGCTTCCCCACTTTCGTGACGGCGAAGCGATTAGACCGGATCTGTCTGAGGACGAGAAATCGCGGATGCGGCTCCTAGCTTCGATGTATAGCGACGTACTGACAATCGGGGTCTTCCTCCACACGACCATTCCCCAGACCCAATCAGGGCGGGAGTGGGAGGAAGCGTGTGTGCGAATGCTTCGCTTGTCGCAGCCGATACGGCAGGAAGTCTCGACCAAGCCCACCGAGTATCCAGATTTGGCGATGCTGATGCGCGAGAGTATCGCAGATGACATCGAACCTCATTCGCGTCCGAATTTGGACCGTGACCGCTAACGTTCGGAAACATTCTTGGACCCGCGCTTCACCGATACGAATCATCAATGCTACGGGTACCGATAATCGAGAAGTGGCCAAGAACTTCATTGATCGTTTCGGCCCACTGTCCGCCAGTGCAGGGGCACGAGTATTTGAGCGACTAGACTAGAGGAAGGGCGCTGCGCCACGGTGCATTCTCATCGGCCTCGATTCGTCAGAGCGGTTGATCCCCTCGTAGGTGATTTGGTTTGCCCGGTTTGTCCCCCGGTGCGGAGGTCGGGCTGGCGCGTGTCGCCGCGTGGGCGCCGGGTCTCCTGGCCCCGGTCTGGCCTCCTTTCCGGGTGGTTGGTGCAGGTGGTGGCGCTCAGGTCGGGGTGGGCAGGGTGTTGAGGCGGTGCCAGCACAGGGCGAACGCGTCGCGCCAGGGCCAGGTTGCGCTGATGGTCAGCCACCGCCGGCGGGCGTGGTGGGTGAGTTTCGCGGGCAGGTGCCAGAGCCGGTAACGCAGCGTGCCGGGTTCGGCGTCGCGGAGATCGGGCTGGTCGTGCAGGCCGAGCAGCCGGGTCCAGGCGTCGAGGTCGGCGGCGAGATTGCAGGTGAGGACCCAGCCGCGGTTGACGGTCCAGGATTTCGATGGCAGGTTCCGCAGGCCCATGGCCTTGTTCGTGCGGACCCGGTCCTCGACCGTGGCGTGGCTTCGGTGCAGCACATCGATCCACTGCGGATGGTGTGATCCCGGCAGGCCGTGGATGCGGCTGATGTTGGTGGCCACGACGGCGTAGCGCCATCCGGTGGACCGTTCCAGGGCGGTGAGGTGGGCCCGGTGCCGGGCGGCGGGCCGGGTCCGCCGCACGATCAGACGTTGGCTGGCCGGCCAGCCTTGGCGGGTGTTCAGTCCGGTGAGTTCGGCGACGCCCGTCTCGGGTTGCACGGTGCCGTCCTGACGTAGGGCGGCGGTCCAGACATCGGCGGGCAGGGCGGCGATGGCGGTCTCGTCGGCGTCGGTGATCGTCCACCCGACGGTGTACCGCACGGTGCGCCGAGGGGTGTTGAGCGCTTCGATGTGGGTCAGGAGGTCGTGAGCGGCGCCGGCACCGTCGATGCGGATCAGGATCTTCGCCCGCGCACCGGGCGGGATCTGCCCGATCGCGTCGGTCAGCACCCGAATGTGGTCCGCCACCGTGTTCGATCCGGCGTTGCCAGGGCGTAGCAGCATCGCCAGGGACTCCCGGGTGTTGGCGCACCAGGCGGCGAGGGGGTGAAAGCCGTAGCCCCTCTTGAACGTCGCCGCCGCCCCGGCCTTGACGCTGTGCGCGGTGATCAGCGTGGCGTCCAGGTCGATCACGACCCACCCGGTCAACAGCTTCCCGGTCACGCACAGCCACGGGAACCCGCCCGGACGCAACGCGAGCAGATGCCACACCTGCCGGCGTACCCGCGCCCGGACCTTACCGATCCGGGCCAGCCCGGTCTCGTCGATGCCATCCAGCATCCGCCGGGCAGTGGAATCCGACGGCGGGTCACCGAACACTCCGGCCTGATGGGCGAGAAGATCGATGTCAGACAGGCACACCGCCCCGAGGGTGACCGCGACCGCGAGATCGACCAGAACCACACCCCGATCCCACCATCCCGGGCCTTTACCGGCCGTGAACACAGCACCCAACGCGGCGGTCAACCCCACCCGGTCGGCGCAGCGACGCAACAGCACCGCCCCGGCGTGACCGACCAGACCCTTACCCGAGGTGCCCACCGACAGCTTCTCGTGCCAACCGTTACGCTTGCTCACCAGAAAGGTGCCCCTGTTTCCCGCGAAAACTTGATCTAGGCAATCAAAACAACGCCGGGACCCCGGTTCTTGACGAAAAAACAACACCGAGGTCAGCGGATTTGTGCCTCCAAGCCGTCGAGGACGGTCCGCAGGCCGAACTCGAAGGCGGGCTCGGTGGGCTGGGTGATGGCGTCGAGTCGGGACGAGGCGCGGGCCCGCAATCGTGGGAATTGCTGTGCGACCTCATGGATGTACGCGATGGCCTTGTGCAGTTGTTCTTCCTCGTTCATGCCGGTGTGGCGTAGTCGCGCGCGCCAGGCCGATTGCGCGACCTCGCCCAGTGCCGCGCCGATCACGAACATCAGGACCGTGGCGGCGGCCTGGTCGGCGTCCTGCTCGCTGAAGCCCGCGGTTTCGTAGACGGTGAGGCAGTGCTCGTCGTAGCGGGCCTTGCCGGGGCCGTAGATGAGGTGGGTGCTCATCGCCGGGATCAACCAGAAATGCTGGGTGATCATCGCGTAGGCGCCCCGGGCCAGCGCCGCCGCCGCATCCCGCCACTTGGTCGTGTGCAGGTCGGGTAGGGCAATCTCGCTGAAGACGTGATCGGCGGCGAGGACCACCAGTTGCTCCTTGCTCTCGACGTGGTGGTACATCGCCGTGGCCGCCGAACCGAGCTGGGCACCGAGCCGCCGCATGTTCAAACCCGCGACGCCTTCGGCATCCAGGACCTCGATGGCGGCCCGGACGATCTGGTCTCTGGTCAGCACACCCCAATGTATGAGCGAAGTTGCACTTAGCTCAAAGACGCCGTACTTTTTGCACTTAGTTCAACTTTTTCCTCGGAGGATGATCATGAGCAGCAGACCGCGCAGTGTGATCATCGCCGTGGCGTTGCAGTTGTTGACCGTCGTGCCGTTCCTGCTCGGCACCTATGTGGTGCTTCGCTTCGGGGCAGCCGCACAGCATGCCGCCGAGGCGGAAGTCGTGCGTCAGGGGCTCCCCGCCGAGATCCTGATACTGCATGGCATCGACTTCGGCGGAAGCGAAACGCTGGCGATCGTGCTGGTGCTGATCCTGGTGACCCTGGCGATGCTCAACCTGGCCGGCAAGCGGATCGGCCGGATCCTTTCGTGGATCTTCCACCCGATCCTGTTCGCCATGGGTGTCGTCATCATCCCGGGGCAACTGTTCACCACGCAGCTGCTGGAGTCGTCAATCAAGCGCTTCGGTGATCCCGCGCTCGCGCGCGTCGATGTGCCCGCCTTGGTCGATGCGGCCGCCGACGCGATGCCCGGCTGGTTGCCCGCCGCGACCATCGCCAAGCTCATGCTGACCACCGTGGGTTCGGTCGTCGTGATTGTCTTGCTCGCAGCGCCATCGGCGAGAAGGTACTTCCGAACTCACCAGAAAGGTGCCCCTGTTTCCCGCGAGAACTTGATCTAGGCAATCAAATCCTCGCAGATCAGGTGCACCTTTCCTGTATCAGCCCCAACACGCGGTCAACCTGTCTGAATAGCCGAGGTCGGCAGATCCGGTTACCGCCCGGCACGCCGGCCGTCACTCTGTGTAGTCTGTCGTCTCAAGGTGCTGCGAAGGCTCGGCCGCCGGCTCGATGCTGAGCTCGTCTGCGCGGATCAGGATCTCCAGAGCGTGGCTAACGTCGGGGGCGGTCGAAGGCATCTGGACGTAGAACTTCCTGGTCGTGCTCTCGTCGGCGTGCCCGAGCTGGGCGGCGGCTTCGGTGACCAGGCCTTGTCCGCTCAGGACGGTAGCGACGGTCTTGCGGAACACGTGGGGACTCACCCATTTCAGTGCCTCCTTCTGGAAGGCGCGACCGCCGTTCGCGAATCAGCGAAATAGCGTTCTGCCAGCGGCAATCGCCACGATTCGGCCGATTTCGAGGCTACGGGTTACGGCCGCAGGAGACGGATCCGACGGATGGGCGGGCCTCGAAGGGAAGCGGGATCTGCCCGGTCAGCCCGGGATCAGAGCCGATCGCGGCGGATCGCGCCGTGTGCGAGGGACCTGGCCTCAGCGCCGAGGAGCCCCGCCCCCGCTTGGCGCCGATGCCAGCTGTGGCGGGTGCGTGAGCGCCCGAGCGGGTTCAGATGGTGATCGGCCGTACTTCGCCGCGGTCGCCGATCTGAGCGACGGTGACGGCGAATCCCGTTGGCCCGCCCCGGCTCAGTACCGCTGGGTCTACCAGGTGGCCAGTCTGACGAGCGCGGCGACCTCCCGCGACCGGCTCCGAGACGGCCAGACGAGGTGCGTCGTGATCGGCGGGGCATCGGTCACCGGGACCGAGACGACGCCGCTGGTCAGGGACGGGCGGGCCGACTCGGGCAGGACGGCGCAGGCGCGGCCGAGTGCGATCAGTTGGAACAGCTCCGTCGCGTCGCGGATGGCCGGCCCTGGGCCGTCCGGATAGGTGCCGTCGGCGAGCGGCCAGCGGGGTCGCGGCAACCCGGGAAGCTCGTCCGAGGTCAGCGTGGCCCGGGCAGCCAACGGATGACCGACAGGCAGGACCGCCATCTGACCCTCGACGGCGATCACCTCGTGTTCGAGGCCGGTTGCGGAGTAACACCGCTCCTGCAGGACAGCGACGTCGGCACGTCCGTCGCGCAGCATCTGCTCCGGCTCGGCGCCCCCGGGCTGGACCATGGCCACCTCGACGGTGACCGCGTCCGGCTCGGCGGCGTACGCGTCGAGCAGCTGCGCCAGCAAGTCGACGGCGACCCCGGCCCGGGTGACCAGCATCAGGCCGGTCCGTTCTCCAGCCCGGCGGGTGCGGCGGGCGGCTGCTTCCACCGCGTCCAAGGCGTTGCGGCCCTCATGCAACAGCACCGAGCCGGCTCGGGTGAGGGCGACCGTACGGCCGGTGCGCTCGAACAGCTTTGTGCCGAGGTGACGCTCGATCTTCTGCACGGTCCGGGTCAGTGCCGGTTGCGCGATGCCAAGCCGCTTGGCTGCCCGCCCGTAGTTCGACTCCTCGGCGACGGCGACGAAGTACCGCAGTTCACGCGTCTCCACGGCGGCGACTCTACCTGCGATTGATAACCGCGCGGCATTGGTTGGCTGCTCTGCTGGCATTGGATGCCAGCTGATGCGACGCAAGGATAAGGCGTCACCTTCGCTCGATGGGAGTTACCAATCATGAATCTGGAGCTGAAGGGCAAACGTGTCCTCGTCACCGGCGCCAGCAAGGGCCTGGGCCTCGGCATCGTCAAGGCCTTCCTCGCCGAGGGCGCCACGGTAGTCGCCGTCGCCCGGCACAGCACCCCCGAGCTCGACGCCACCGAGGCCACCTTCATCGCCGCTGACCTTTCCGACCCGGACGGGCCACGGCAGATGGTTCGCGCGGCCGGCCCCCACCTCGACGTCCTCGTCAACAATGTCGGCGGCGGCAACCCGCCGGCCGCCGCCTTCGACGACCCCCTCGACGGAGACGACGAAGTCTGGGCGGACCTGTTCGCGCTGAACCTGTCCGCGGCCGTGCGTACGATCCGCGCCGCGTTGCCGGCACTGACGCAGGCACGCGGGGCCATCGTCAACATCAGCTCAGACGCTGCGTTGCGGCCCGGCGCGGCTCCTATGCCGTACGCCGCCGCGAAGGCGGCCCTCAATTCGTTGTCGCGGGGACTGGCGGAGAAGTTGGCACCTCAGGGCGTCCGGGTCAATACCGTCACCCCCTCCGGGGTACGCGGTTACAGCCAGGAGGGTCCGGATGGCTACGTCGCCAACCTTGCGAAACATTTGGGCATGGAGCACAGCGCCCTGCTCGAAGTACTGCCGTCCCAGGGCGGCATGCTGACAGGCAGGCTGGCCGAGCCGGAGGAGGTCGCCCCTGCGGTGCTGTTACTCGCCTCCCCGGTCTGCTCGAGTGCGATCGGCGAGAACTGGACCGTGACGGCAGGCGCGGTGAAAGCCGTCTGACGCACGCAGGGTGGGCTGTGACCAGCTGGTAGCGAGCACCTGGTTCTTGTCCTTTTGGGGCATGGCCCACCCGCTCGAAGGTGGAAGGGCACCCGACCTCTTATCCATTCAGACTCATGGGCGCTGTGAAGCCTGGCAGGGTTGAACCCACTCTGAAAAGACCCGACCCAAAGCCCGCGCCGGCGTCGGGGGTTTGTCGCGCAGCGACGAAGGGTGACCCCTCACGCACGTCGCCGGGAGGGCGGCCGCGGAAGCGAAGCGTGCGGCCGCCCGGACGGGCCCTCGGCGGGAGCAGCGATCAGCACCCACCACCCACCTACGACAGGCTCTTGATCCTGAGGTTCAGCCTTTCAATCCGGTGAAGGTCATGGTGGCGATGAACTTCTTCTGGGCGATCAGGAACGCGATGATCAACGGCATCGTCGCGATCACGTTGCCGGCCATCAGCTCCGCCCACTCGGTGCGTCGGGTGCCCTGGAAGCTGGCCAGCCCCACCTGCATGGTGAACTTGGCGTCGTCGCTGATCGCCACCAGCGGCCACAGCAGGTCGTTCCAGCTGGACAGCAACGTGAAGACGGCCAGCGTGGCCATCGCCGGGCGGGCCAGCGGCAGCACCACGCTGATGAACGTGCGCAGCGTCGACGCCCCGTCCAGCCGGGCCGCCTCCTCGAGTTCGACCGGCAGCCCCAGGAAGAACTGTCTCATCAGGAAGATGCCGAACGCCGAGGCCAGCCAGGGCACGAACGCCGCGGCCAGGGTGTCGACGATGCCGGCCCGGGCGAACATCAGGTAGGTCGGGATCATCAGCAGCTGGATCGGGATCATGACCGTGGCCAGGATCAGCACGAAGGCCAGGCCGCGGCCGGCGAACTTGAGCCTCGCGAAGCCGTAGCCGGCGAGCGAGCACAGGACCAGGTGGGAGGCCACCGCGATGGCCGACACCAGGACCGTGTTGGCCAGCCAGCGCACCACCGGCGTCTCGGTCAGCAGTCCTTTGTAGCCCTCCAGGTGCAGGCCGGTGGTGGGTAGCAGCTTGGGCGGGAACTGGTTGATCTCGGCGGTGGACATGAAGGACGTCAGCACCATCTGGATGAGCGGCAGCACGAAGATCAGCGCCATCGGCATCAGCAGCAGGTGCCAGGGGCTGAAGGGAAGCCTTCGTCGCATCAGAACGCCTCCGTGCCGCGGCGGCGCCCGTACCAGATGACCAGCAGGGACAGCAGCAGCGTGACCGCGAAGAGCAGGTACGCGGCGGCCGCTCCGTACCCCAGCCTCTGAGTCTGGAACGCCAGCTCGTAGATGTAGTAGACGACGGTCTGGGTGCTGTTCAGCGGGCCGCCGCGGGTGGTCGTGTAGATCAGGTCGAACAGTTGCAGCGCGGTGATCGTCTGCCAGATCGCGGTGAAGACCGTGACCGGCCGGAGTTCGGGCAGGGTGACGTGCCAGAAGATCCGCCACGGGGAGGCGCCGTCGGTGCGCGCCGCCTCGACCAGCTCCTTCGGGATGTCCTGCAGGGCGGCCAGGTAGATGACCGCGGTGAAGCCGATCTCGCCCCACAGCGCGATGACGCAGATGATGTACATCGCCTGGTTGGGGCTCTCCAGGAACTGCTGGGCGGGGATGCCGACGCGCCGGAGGATCTCGTTGGCCGCGCCGAACTGCGGGTTGAAGACGAAGCCGGCCAGGATGCCGGTGGCCGCCGCGGACGCGACGTACGGCACGAAGATGCAGGTGCGGTAGAAGCCGATCAGCCGGATCTTCTGGTTCAGCGCGACCGCCACCAGCATGCCGACGACGATCGAGGCGGGTACGAACAGCGCGGTCAGCAGCAGCGTGTGCTGGGCCGCCGCGGCCATGTCGGGATCCTGGGCCAGCCGCTCGTAGTTCTGCCATCCGACCATCGTGGCCGGCGCGATGCCGTTCCACTTGGCCCGGGAGATGAAGAACGCCCAGACCGCGGGGAACAGCGACAGCCCGACCACGATCAAGGTGGCCGGCCCGGCGAACGCCCAGCCGGTCAGGTGGCGGGACAGCGCCCGGCGGCGCGGGTCGCGCCGCCGGTGACCGGCCGGTGCCGCGGACCGCGGCGTTGCGGCGAAGGTCAGCGCCATCTCACTCCTCCACGGCGTCGGCGGACTTCTTCGCCGCCGCGTCGAGGGCCTCCTTGGGCTGCGCCTTGCCCTGCAGCACCTGGGCGATCGCGTCGCCGACGTTGCGGGACAACACCTCGTAGCCCGCGACGGTCGGACGCGCCTTCTTGGCGTTCTGCAGGTTGTCGAAGAACTTCTGGCCGCCCTTGTACTCCGCGGTGTACTTCTTGAACGCCTCGGAGGTCTTCTCCGTGTCCCGCAACGGCAGGTTACCCACGGCCAGGTTCCACTTGGCGTCGGTTTCCGCGCTGGTCAGCCATTTGGCGAAGTCGCGGGTGGCGCCGGCCCGGTTGGCGTCCTGGTGGTCGAAGAGCACCCACAGGTCGGGGCCGGAGACGGTGGTGTGGTCGCCGTTGGTGCCGGGCAGCAGGGCCACGTCGTAGTCGAGCTTGGCCGTCTTCAGGTCGAGCAGCGACCACGGGCCCGAGATCATCATGCCGACCCGGCCGCTGTTGAACAGCGGGCCGTACTTCTCGTCGGTCTGGTCCAGGTACATCGACTTGTCGTCGACCGCGATCTGCCGCAGCGTCTCGAGCGACTTCACGCCGGCGTCGGAGTTGAAGGCCGGCTTGGTGCCGTCCAGGATCTCGCCGCCGTTCTGCCACAGCAGCGGCCACAGGTGCCAGGTGGTGTCCTCGCTGCCGGAGACCGAGTACGCGGTGCCGTACTGGTTCTTGGCCGGGATGGTCAGCTTCTTCGCGGTGGTGCGGAAGTCCTCCCAGGACCAGTCGTCCTTGGGGTACGCCAGGCCGGCCTGGTCGAACAGCTTCTTGTTGTAGATCACGGCCAGGTTGTCCACCAGCGCCGGCACGCCGATCACCTTGCCCTTGGCCGTGGCCACCTCGCGGGCCGCCGGGGAGAACTCGTTCCAGCCGAACGACGGCTCGTTGACGAACGACGTCAGGTCCTGCGTCTTCCCGCTCGCGCCCAGGTCACCGGCCCAGCTGCCGAAGGCGTACGAGATGTCGGGGTAGCTGCCCCCGGTGAAGCCGGCCGACAGCTTGGTCAGCAGGTCGTCGGTGGTGGGTGCGCCCGGCGCGGCCTTGATGGTCACGTTCGGGTGCGCCTTGGAGTATTCGGCGGCCAGTCCCTCCGCCACCTTCTGCGCCTCGGTGGTCTGTCCCGTCCACCAGGTGATCTCGACTTTAGCGTTGGGGTCGTACCCCGCGGCGGCGTCCTTGCCATCGTCGGTCGATCCGCCCATGCAGGCGGACAGGAGAAGAAGTGTCGCGCTGAGCCCGCCCAGGAGCAGGCGGCCGCGGCGGAGGGGTGTCGTCATCGGCAATTACCTCAATTTCGTCAGGCCACTGCGTCCGTCAGGACGACCGACCGGGTGAGCAATCGGGGGCGGTCGGGATCGAGGCCGCGGTGTGCGGCGAGGGCCAGCGCGAAGCGCTGGGCGAGGACGAGCTGGGCGAGCGGGTCGAGGCGATCGCGGTACGCGGTGGCGCCCGCGCCCCGGGCCACGTCGTCGAGGCCGGCCGGCACGTCGCCGAACGACCAGACGATGCTGTTACGCCCGGCCACCGCCACCGGTCCGTGCCGGAAGTCGCCGGCCGGGTAGGACTCGGAGTACGCCTGGGCGGCCTCGCGAACCTTGAGGGCGGCCTCGTGGGCCAGCCCGACGGTCCAGCCGGTGCCCAGGAAGACCAGGTGCTCGATGTTCTGCGGGTCGGCCGGCAGGTCGGCGGTGAGCGCCTTGCGCCCGTCCGCGGCCAGCCCGGCGAGGTCCTCGCCGAACGCGGCCCGGGCGAGCGCCAGCACGGTGGTCGGGAAGCGGGTCTGCACGACGCTCCGCTCGTCGGCGAAGTCGAGCAGCAGCCGGGTGTCGGTGAGCCCGTCGACCGGCATCCCGGGAACCGCGGTGATGACGACCTTGTGCGCGTCCGCCGGGGCCTGGCGGAGCGCCTCCAGCACCTCGGTGGAGGTGCCGGACCGGGTGACGGCGACGATGCGGTCGTAGCGGCGGCGCGGGACGTACTCGGACGCGCAGATCGCGTCGGTCTCGCCGAGCCCGGCATTCTCGCGCAGCTCGGCCATGCTCTGCGCGACGAACCAGGAGGTGCCGCACCCCATGATCAGCATGCGTTCACCGGGCGCGGCCAGTGCCGCGGTGGCCTCCCCGGCCAGCCCGAGTGCCTGTTCCCAGACGTCGGGCTGGCTGGCAATCTCCGAGGACGTGTGAGTCATGTTCGAGGATTATGCTCGTTTGTGATCGCTTAACAAGATCCCGGCGACAAACGAACATCCTGTATTGAGCGTTACACCGTGACCCGCAGCGCAGTCGGCAGAAGTTCACGATGCGCCGCCACCAACTCGTTGCACAAGTCCCAGATCGCGTCGACGCTGAGCGTGGCCGCGGTGTTCGGGTCGACCATGGCCGCCTGGCGGATCTTGCGCGGGTCGTTCTCGATCGCCGCGGCCACGGTCAGCTGGCCGACCGAGACGAAGCTGCGGTTCAGCGCGGCGCACTGCGGCGGCAGGGCGCCGACCCGCTCCGGGCGTACGCCGAGATGGTCGACCACGCACGGCACCTCGACCGCGTAGCCGCTCGGCAGGTTGCTGATCAGGTCGTGGTTGGCCACGTTGCCGTGGATGCGGCGGAGCTGCCCGGTGACCATGCTGTGGATGACCTGCGGGGCGTACTCGGTGGCGTCCCGGCTGACGTCCAGCGGCTCGCCGGCCCGCAACGACGCGCGCGTGGCGTGGTACTCCTCCACGTTGCCGGCGCTGATCCGCAGGTAGTCGCCGACCGGGATGCGCAGCCGCTCGATCTCGTCGTCGAGGTGCAGGTACCAGGGCAGGTACTCGGACGAGTGCTCGCTGGTCTCGGTGGGGAAGTAGCCCAGCCGCCGGTACATGTCCATCCGGACCCGTCGTCGCAGCTCGGGCTCCCGCTCGAGCAGCTCGTCCAGGCGCGGGTAGAGCGACTCGCCGTTGTGCTCGAACCGCAGCAGCCACGCCTGGTGGTTCACGCCGGCGCCGGTGTAGTCGATCTCCTGGTGCGGGACGCCGAGCAGGTTGCCCAGGTCGTGCACGGTCCAGAAGACCGAGTGGCAGAGGCCGACGGCCTTCAGGCGGGGCTGCGCCGCGGCCAGGTAACCGATGTTCATGGCCATCGGATTGGTGTAGTTCAGCAGCCACGCGTCCGGGCAGATCTCCAGCATGTCGCGGGCGATCCCGTCGAGCACCGGGAACGTGCGCAGGGCCCGGAAGATGCCGCCGACGCCGAGCGTGTCGGCGATGGTCTGGCGCAGGCCGTACTTCGCCGGGATCTCGAAGTCCTTCACGGTCGCCGCGTGCATGCCGACCTGGATCGCGTTGATCACGAAGTCGGCGCCGTCCAGCGAGGCCCGCCGGTCCAGGCTGGCGGTGATCACCGGCTTGGCGCCCAGCTGCTCCGCGGTACGCCGGGCGATCGCCTCCGCCGTCTCCAGGCGCTCCGGGTCGATGTCGTGCAGCGAGAGCGTGACCTCGCGTAATTCGGCGAAGGAAAGGATGTCGGCGAGCAGTTCACGGGTGAACACCACGCTGCCCGCGCCGAGGAAAGTGATCACAGTCATGGGCGGATTCTCGTGACGAAGGTTGCGAACGCGCAAGCAGATCTGGTTTATCGCTTGAAAACGAACTAGCCTGACTGCGCGTTTGATCAACCCTGGGAGTTGCACATGCCGCCGAGCACCCTGCGCCGCGCCGATCGGGTGTCCGCGATCCTGGAACGCGTCGCCAGCCACGGCTCGGTCGACGCCGGTCACCTGGCCGGCGAGTTCAAGGTCTCACCCGCAACGATCCGGCGCGACCTCCAGGTTCTGGAGGATCAACGGCTGCTGTCGCGTACGCACGGCGGCGCGGTCGCCGTCGATGTGGCCTACGAGCTGCCGGTGCGCTACCGGGTCGGCCAGCACCGCGAGGAGAAGGCGCTGGTCGCCCGGACCGTCGCGCGCATCCTGCCGAAGGGCCCGCTCACCCTGGGCCTGACCGGCGGCACCACCACCCACCTGCTGGCCCGCCTGCTCGCCGAGCGGGTCGACCTGACCGTGGTGACCAACGCCCTGAACATCGCGGCCGAGCTGGCGCTGCGCCCCCGGCTCAAACTGATCATGACCGGCGGCGTGTCCCGCACCCAGAGCTACGAGCTGGTCGGCCCGATCGCCGACCAGGCGCTCCAGGGCCTGAACATGGCGGTCGCCGTGGTCGGCGTCGACGGCATCAGCGCCCGCGGCGGCCTGACCACCCACGACGAGATCGAGGCGAACACCAACGCCACCATGATCCGCCGCGCCGACAAGGTCATCGTGGTCGCCGACGGCTCCAAGATCGGCCGCATCTGCCTGGCCGGCATCTGCGCCGTCACCGACGTGGCCACCCTGGTCACCGACTCCAGCGCCGACGAGGCCGGCGTCGAGGCCATTCGCCGGATGGGCACCGAGGTCGTCGTCGCGAGCTGACGGCTCTGCTAATCTCGGCGACAGGTCATGAGTGCCAGCGGAAAGCCCCGGCTCGCTGGCCGGCAACCCTTGCGTTCGCGATGGGGTGCCCCGGGTGAAGACCAGGCTCGCGTCAACCGGCGTGGGCAAGCGCGGACCCTCCCGGAGGTGCATCCATGTCCGCCACCCTCCTGTCCACCGAACTCGACGTCGTCGGGCTCACCCCCGACTTCACCCACCTCGACTACGCCGCCTCAGCGCCCTGTGTCCGCGCCGCGGCCGACGCGGTGAACGCCCTCCTCCCGTTCTACGGCAGCGTGCACCGGGGCACCGGGCTCCGGTCACAGACCTCGACCCTGGAGTACGAGCGGGCCCGCGACACGGTGGCCGAGTTCGTCGGCGCCCGCCCCGGCGACCACGTGATCTTCACCCGCAACACCACCGACGCGCTGAACCTGCTGGCCCGGGCCCTGCCCGCCGGCACCACGACGGTCGTCTTCGACGGCGAGCACCACGCCAACCTGCTGCCCTGGCCCGCGGCCGTCCGCATCCCGTCGCCGTCCTCGCCGGACGCCGCCGTCGCCGCGCTCGACGCCACCCTGGAAAATCTGGGCAAGAACGTGCTGGTCGCGATCACCGGGGCAGGCAACGTGACCGGGGAGATCTGGCCGGTGCGCCGGCTCGCCGACGTCGCCCACCGGCACGGCGCCCGGGTCGTGGTCGACGCCGCGCAGCTCGCTCCGCACGTACCCGTCGATCTCGATGATCTCGGCGCCGACTATCTCGCGCTGTCCGGTCACAAGCTGTACGCCCCGTTCGGGGCCGGTGTGCTGGCCGGGCGCGGCGACTGGCTGGACGCTGCCGAGCCTTACCTGCGTGGCGGCGGGGCGAGCGCGGCGGTCGGCGACGACCCGGCCGACGTCACCTGGACCACCGGCCCGGCCCGGCACGAGGGCGGCACCCCGAACCTGCTGGGCGCGGTTTCGCTCGGCGCCGTCTGCGCGGCCCTGCTGCGCGCCGATCGGGCCGCCCTGCTGGAGCACGAGCAGAGCCTCATCGACGGCCTCGGCGGCGTGACCCTGTTCGGCGGGGCGGCGCCGCGGGTGGGCATCGCGTCGTTCGTGGTTCCCGACCCGGCCGGGGTCGCCGCGAAGCTGGCCGACGACTACGGCATCGGGGTGCGCGCGGGCCAGTTCTGCGCCCACCCGCTGGTGCGGCGCCTGACCGGCGCGACCTCCCAGACCTGCGAGAACGGCGGACTGCTACGGGCCAGCTTCGGCCTCGGCTCGACCACCGAGGACGTCGAGCGGCTCGTGCGGGCGCTGACCGAGCTAGGCCTGCGTCAGTAACCGGGCGAGCACCCGGGTGCCGAAGGTCAGCCCGTCCACCGGCACCCGCTCGTCCACCCCGTGGAACAGCGACGCGAAGTCCAGGTCCGGCGGCAGCCGTAACGGCGCGAACCCGAAGTGCCGGATCCCCAGCCGCCGGAACGACTTCGCGTCGGTGCCGGCCGACAGCATGTACGGCAGCAGCCGCGCGCCCGGGTCCTCCGCCCCGATCGCCGCCGCCATCGCGTCGACCAGCCGCCCGTCGAACGTCGTCTCCACCGCCGGCATCGTGTGCCACTCCGGCTCGACGTCCGGCCCGAGCACCTTGACCAGCTCCTCCTTGAAGGCCTCGTCCCGCCCCGGGAGCATCCGCGCGTCCACCGTGGCGTGCGCGACCGACGGCACCACGTTGGTCTTGTATCCCGCCTCCAGCATCGTGACCGTGGTGGTGTCCCGCAGCGTCGCCCCCACCATCCGGGCCAGGTGACCGAGCCGCGCCACGAACGGTTCCGGATCATCCGGGTCGAACGGGATCCCGGTCATCTCCGACAGCCCCGTGAGCAGGTCGCGGACCGGCCCGGTCAGCACCAGCGGAAACCGGTGCTGATCCAGCCGGGTGACCGCCGCGGCCAGCTTGGCGACCGCGTTGTCGGTGTGCAGCAGCGAGCCGTGCCCCGCCGTGCCCCGGGCGTGCAGCCGCAGCCACATGGTGCCCTTCTCGGCCGTCTCGACCAGGTAGGCCCGCGCGCTGTCGCCGACCGTGACCGAGAAGCCGCCGACCTCACTGATCGCCTCGGTCGCCCCCTCGAACAGCTCCGGCCGATGATCCACCAGCCACGACGCCCCGTTGAGGCCACCGGCTTCCTCGTCAGCTACGTAGGCGAAGATCAGATCCCGCGCCGGCACCACCCCGTCCCGCTTGAACTGCCGAGCCACGGCCAGCGTCTGGGCCACCGCGCCCTTCATGTCAACCGCGCCGCGCCCCCACACGTAGCCGTCCCGAACCTCCCCCGAGAACGGGTGCACCGCCCAGTCCGCCGCGTCGGCCGGCACCACATCGAGGTGCCCGTGCACAAGCAGGGCGCCACGCGAGGGGTCGGCCCCCGCCAGCCGGGCGATCACATTCCCCCGGCCCCGGGCGCCCGACTCGACGTATGTCACGTCGTACCCCACCTCGGCCAGCTTCCCCGCCACGTACTCAGCGGCGGGCCGCTCGGTCCCCGGCCCGCCGGCGTCCGCCGTGTTGGTGGTGTCGATGGCGATGAGCTCGCTCGCAAAGGTGACGACTTCATCGTCTGGGCTCATGCCGCCAGCTTCCCAGACGTCCGTGAAGCGCGGGCGGTCCGGAAAGCCGGTTCGACGCGACCGCAATCGCCGCAAACCAAGATCAAGAGCGTGATGTCGCACCTGGGTGGGTGGCCCGGACCGCAGCTCCCGGCGCCCCTCTGTCAAGGGGTGTCGGGGGTTGGTGTTTTAGGGTGGTGGTTGGCGGGTCCGGGTTGTGACTTTTCCGAAGTGTCGATCT
>NZ_JBFBAA010000064.1:0-20837 GCF_040682035.1 Actinoplanes sp. NPDC051470 | reverse complement strand
GGCCGCGGCGATCCCGGCGGCCAGGGCGCGCTCGGTGGCGTCGATCATGGCGAGGCTCTCCGGCTGGTCCGCCCCGCCCACGACGAAGCTGACGGCCGAGTCGGCGACCACCCCGGCCAGGGAGACGGCCAGGTCGAGGCTCAGCAGGTCGCCGTCGGCCAGGGTGTAGTCGTACGGCTTGCCGTGCAGCACCGCGTCGTTGACCGACGTGCAGATGTAGTGACCGAACGGGCCGCGACCAAACGACGGCTCGTAGTCGACGTAGCTGGACTGCGCCCCGGCCTCGACGATCATGGCCTGGGCCCACCGGTCGATGTCCAGCAGGTTGGTGCCGGCCACGCTGCGGCCCTTCAGGCTCTGCAGGATGCCGGCCACCAGGGCGCCGGTCTCCCGGGCCCGGGGCAGCTCGGCGGGGCTGAAGAACTCGATCATGTGAAGCCCTGTTCGTCGACCCAATAAGTATCCCGGCAATGTTATCCCGGTACTAGAATCGGGACCATGGTCAGGTTGCCACTCAGTCCCGAAGAGGTCGAGCGCGGGCAGCGCCTCGGCGCCCTGCTGCGTCGCGCCCGGGGAGACCGCTCGATGCTGATGACCGCGCTGGAGGCGGGCGTCTCGCCGGAGACCCTCCGCAAGATCGAGTCCGGCCGGGTGGCCACCCCCGCCTTCCCGACCATCGCCGCCATCGCCGACGTGCTCGGCCTGTCCCTCGACGCCGTCTGGGCCGAGATCAACCGTACGGACGCCGGGGCGCGGCTGGCCTCCTAGGGTCCGGCCTGGTCACGGGCCAGCTCAGCCAGACGCGAGGCCGCCGCGCTCAGCGTGCGCCCGCGCAGCGTGGCCACGCTCACGCTCATCTCCAACGTCGCGTCCGCGATCTCGATCCAGTGGATCCCGTCGTCGCCGGTGATCAGGTAGCGCGGCAGGAAGCCCACCCCCAGCCCGTTGCGGACGAGCGCCGCGGTGTCGTTGGTGTCCGACGTCTCGATCTGGATGTCACGCCACAGGCCGCGCCGCCGGAACTCGGCGTCGACCAGGGTGCGGTTGCCGAAGCCCTCACGGAAGTCGACGAACCGCAGCGTCGCGGCCTCGGCCAGGCTGATCGACGACCGCCCGGCCAGCGGATGCCCGGCCGCCACGCCCAGACCCAGCGCCGTGGTGGCCAGCACGTCGACGTGCAGGTCGGGGTAGTCGGCCGGCCGGGCGGCCAGGAAGGCCAGATCGAGGTCGCCGCGGCGCAGGCCCTCGGCCAGACCGGCGGTGCCGGTGGCGGCCGGCGCCAGGCGCATGGTGACGCCGGGATGGCCGGCGTTGAACCGGCCCAGCAGGCGCGGGATGTCGAACAGGGTCACGTTGGTCATGTAGCCGATCCGGATCGAGCCGGACAGGCCGCCGCGCACCTCGTCGACGGCGTCCCGGGCGGCCTGGAACGCGTCCAGGATCGCGGTCGCGCGGGGCAGCAGCGCCTGACCGGCCGCGGTGGGCCGGACCCGCCGGGTGGTCCGGTCGAACAGGCGCTGCCCCAGATCGGCCTCCAGGGCGGCGACCGTGGCCGAGACGGCCGACTGCACCAGATGCAACTCGGCGGCCGCGCGGGTGAAGCTGCCCACACGAGCCACCGCCACGAACACTTCCAGCTGCCGTTTATCCACGATTCATCTCCGATGACGGTCAATCGCATCAGATCTTATTGTTGGACGCGATCAAAGTCCCGGCCGATCCTTGTCTCATGCGCACTCGCAAAACCGGGTTCTGGATCGCCGCGGCCGCGTTCCTGGTCGTCATGGCGTACAGCACCGTGCCCACCCCGCTCTGGTCGCTCTACCAGCAACGCGACGGCTTCTCGACCTTCGCGGTCACGATCGCGTTCGCCGCGTACGCGATCGGGGTGGTGATCAGCCTGTTCCTCGCCGGGCACCTGGGCGACACCCACGGCCGGCGCCGCGTCCTGCTGCCCGCGATCGGGCTCGAGATCGTCTCGGCCGTCATCTTCCTGCTACGCACCGACCTGGCCGGGCTGATCGTGGCCCGGGTCGTCTCGGGTCTGGGCATCGGCATGCTGACCGCCACGATCACCGCCCACATCCTCGACCTGCACCTTTCGTCGCGTCCCGGGGCCGATGCGACCCGCGGCCAGATCGTGTCCGCGGCGGCGAACCTCGGCGGCTTCGGCGTCGGCGCCCTCACCTCCGGGCTGCTGGCCCAGTACGTCACCGCGCCGCTGGTCACCCCGTACATCGTCTTCCTCGTGCTGCTCACCCTGGCCCTGGCCGGCGTGGCCCTCGTCCCCGAGACGGCCAACCCTCCCGCGGTACGCCCGGCCTACCGCCCGCAACGCGTCCGCGTCCCCGACCACGCGCGGGGACGGTTCTTCCGGGCCGGCGGGATCGCGTTCGCCGCGTTCGCGGTGCTGGGGCTGTTCACGTCGCTGGTGCCCGGCTTCGTCTCCGGCGAGTTGCACATCACCTCCAGGGCCGCGGCTGGGTTCGTGGTGTTCGTCGCCTTCGCCGCGGCCGTGGTCGCGCAGATCGCCGCCCGGCCGCTCGCCCTGCGTACCCAGATCGGGTTGGGTGCGGGTTTGCTCGTCACCGGCATCACGGCGCTCACGGTCGTGGTGGTGCAGGTCGGGTCACTCGGCTGGTTCTTCGCCGGTGGCGTGCTCAGCGGCGCCGGGGCGGGCCTGCTGTTCAAGGCGGCGCTGGCCGTCGGCGGGTCGCTGGCCGACGCCGCCCACCGCGGTGAGGTGCTCGCGGGCATCTTCCTCAGCGGATACATCGGGCTCACCGTGCCGGTGGTCGGCCTCGGCGTAGCCACCCTGTCGGTCAGCCTGCCGGCCGCGCTCACCGGCTTCACCGCCGTGATCATCGCGGTCACGGCGGCCACCGCCCTGCCGCTGCTCCGTCAGGGCGCCGGGCAGTCCTTGACGAACACGACGCCGTCGAGGCCGCTGATGAACGCCGGATCCAGGGCCGAGTAGCCGAACCAGGCCGACACGCGAGCGGCCCGGCCGGTCAGCCCGTGCGGCTCGACGAGGAGGCGGTCGGCCGGCTCGGCGTACAACCGGCCCTCGATGGTGTCGGGCGGCGGCGTGTCCACCCCGTGGTGGCGGATGGTGCCCACCGCCATCGCCAGGTGGCGGAAGCCGTCGCCCAGGCGGGCGTCGACCAGCGCGCCGGCGCTCCACCACTCCGGCCTGAGGTCGCCCCACATGGTCAGGCTGCTGCGGTGCCGTTGCAGGTGCGCGTTGTGGGTGTAGACCAGCGCCGGACCCCATTCGGCGGCGGCCAGGAGGTTCGCGGCCATCATCGAGTCGCGTACGCCGAGCAGCCGGTCCACCCGCAACGGCCCCGGGTCGGCCATCCAGAAGTGGTAGCGCAACAACCCCGTGGCGGTACGGGCGTAGAGCCGCCCGCGGTCCCACCCCTCCCGGGACGACGCGGCGATCAGGTGGGGCGCCTCGGCCTCCACCAGCGCCGCCAGGTCGTCGGCGAGCACCCGCAACTCGCGGGCCTCGGCGCTCTGCCCGATCGACTGCGCCGGGTCCATCATGGTGTCCGGGTTGGTCCACCGGCCGTCGTCGCCCAGCAGGTCGCCGAGCGTTTCCGTGGTGCAGGGGAGCAGCCGCGGGTCGAGCCACCGCGCGAGGTAGCCGTGCAGCGCGATCACCACGTCCCGCGGGCTGTCCGGCCCGGTGATCTCCAGCGGCCCGTCCGCGCCGGCGAACCGCAGCCGCTCACCCGCCGGCCGCCCGTCATTGTGGTCACGCATCCACCGCACCAGCTCGCGGTTTGCCCGCGAAACCCCGAGCCCGTGGCTGAAACCGCGCGCCATCACGTCGTCGAGCGTGCCCTCGCCCAGGGTGACGTAGTCGTCGACCACGGTTCCGGCCAGGCAGTCGCTCTCGATCGCGATCGCCCGGAAGCCCTCCTGCTCGACCAGCTCCCGGAACAGGTCGTTGCGCACCTCCAGCAGCACGTCCTCGCCGTGCGTGGGCTCGCCCAGCCCCAGCAGCCGCGGTTTCGCCCCGATCAGCTTCATGACATTCGTAGCGCTGATGTTCATCGTCACCCCCTCAACGCTATCGTTGAACCGACGGTTGAAACCTTTGCGCGGCGTGAGCAGGAGATGGCAGGTCATAACCTTCAAGCTGGGGTACGCCTGAAGCCGGTCGATCTGGCCCGCGCGCATGGCCTGTCCACCCAGGCGGTCCGCAACTACGAGGCCGAGGGCATCCTTCCCGCCGCCAACCGCACGGCCGCCGGATACCGGATCTACGAGCCCGTCCACGCGTACGCGCTGAGCGCCTTTCTCGCCTTGATCCCCGGTCACGGCCACCCGACCGCGGCGGCGATCATGCGGGCGGTCAACCGTGACGCGGCCTCCGACGCGCTGCGCATCATCGACGAGAGCCACGCCCAGCTGCTCGACGACCGCCGCACGTTGCAGGCCGTGGCCGCCGCCCTGAACGACCTGGTGCCGGCGGCGCCCGCTTCACCCGGTGACACGTTCGTCGGGCCGCTGTCGCGCAAGCTCGGGTTGCGACCCGCCACGCTGCGCAAGTGGGAACGGGCCGGGCTGCTCCAACCGCGCCGCGACCGGCAGACGGGCTACCGCGTGTACGAGGCCGCCGACGTCCGCGACGCGCACCTGGTCCACCAGCTCCGGCGTGGCGGCTACCGGCTCGAGCAGATCGCCCCGCTGGTCCACCAGGTCCGCACGGCCGGCGGCATCGAGCCGGTCGAATCCATGCTCGACGACTGGCGTTCCCGCCTGTCCGCCCGCGGCCGGGCCATGCTCACCGGCGCCGCCGCCCTGGACGCGTACCTCCCCGTCTTCTCCGCCTTCCCCGTCTTCTCCCAGGAGCCTTCTCCCAGGATTTCGGCCGCGCCGGGTCTCTGAACCTTTTCGCTAGCGCAGGACGAGGAGGTCGAGGGCGTCGATGACCGGGCCGTCGACGTGGTCGGCGGCGGCGTTGAGGCGGGCCAGGCCGGTCGCGTACTCCTGGTCGGAGATCAGCTGGAGCGGGGTGTGCGCGGCCCGGCGCAGGCGGGTGGCGAAGTCGCGCAGCGAGGCGGCCGTACATTGCGGAACCTGCTCGATCGCCGCCACCCCGAAACCGGAAGCGCCGAACGCCTCCTGCACCTCGGGCACGCTGGGGAAACTGTCCAGGACGCGGATCGCCTCGGTGAAGTAGCGGAACAGGGTGATCGTGTCGTGCCGCCCCGCGAACGCCGACCGGATCAGCACCGGCCCGCCCGGCCGCAGCACCCGCCGGATCTCGTGGGCGGAGCGGACCAGATCGGGCACGTGATGCACGACCGTGGACAGCCACACCGCGTCCACCGAGCCGTCCGCGAGCGGGATGTGCTCGGCGTCGCCGGCCAGCACGTGCGGGTGCTCGGAGCGGGCCCGCATCGCCTCGGACGGCTCGACGGCGATCACGGCGTACGAGTCGGCGAAGGCCTTGGCCCACGCGCCGGTGCCCGAGCCCAGGTCGAGCAGGCGCTTGCCGTGGGCCGGGGGGAGATGCCGGCCGACCGCGGCGAGCCACGAGTCAAGGGCGGCCGCGGCCAGATGCCGGGTGTCCGCGAACGCGGCGGCGTCGTGTCCGTCATAAGCGATCCGAGCCATCCTGCGACCCAACCGCGCGCCCCGCGTCCACACAAGACTTGGGCAGATTACTGACTGCCCCTCCCTACCTAAGGGTGATCGGGCTTGGTACCGGCGGAGCGTCTATCCAGAAGCTCGATGGTCCCGGACGCAGCGGGAACTCGTCCTCCGACTTCGACACGTGGAGGATCCGGGGAGAGTACTTGCGTTCCTCGCCCTCCGGAAACGCGAACGACGGCGGCAGCGTATGCACATCATCCTTGTGCTCGATGAAGTACCGGTTCAGGTGGCTCTCGTCATGCCACACCGCCACCAGGCCATTGTCGACATCCTGCGCGACGCCGTCGGCCAGCCGCCGCACCATCGTGGTGGTCTCCCTCGCCCGCCCACCCCAAAAGCACGCCTGCCAGTATTCGGTGATGTCGGCGTGAGCGCGGTCCACCCAAGCCGCGCTGCCCGGGTTGGCCTCGAACGGCCCTTCGCTCCACCCGAAGTGGGGGTGCTGCACGCCGAAGTACGTCTTCCCGGCCGGCAGCAGCTCGGCCGCCCCGACCTCGGTGGCGACCATCATGTCGGCGTCGATGTAGACGACGAGATCCTCCGGCGGCAGGCCGTCGAGCGCGGCCCGGATGTAGTGGTAGCGGAACAGAGTGTTGTACGGCCAGTCGAGGTGCGGAATCTGAAAGCCGACGACGTCGGGGTCGACGTTGGTCACGTCGTCGGTGAAGAGCACGATCCGCCGGTTCCGGCCCGGCAGCAGATTGCGCCGGATGCTCGCCAGCGCGGGTTCGAGGAAGACCCGCCACGGCCCGGTCGAGATCAGGACGATGCTCACGCCAGGGGTCATCGCAGCTCCGATCGCCGAGGGGCACTCTCGAGGGCAGCGCGGTCGGCGGCACAACGAGGGGATCGTCTCCATTCGACCCCAGCCCTTCCTACTACGGCAAGGGAACGGGCGACCGTCAGCGACCTTGTTGGGCCGTTCCGGCCCGTGTTACAACAGCCCGGACAGGCCCCCGAGTCGAGAGGCCGCCGATGCCTGGAGACCGTACGGGTGACCGCCGGAGCCGGCTCGCGGTCAGCCTGCTGTACGTCGTGATGGGGTTCATGATCGGTAGCTGGGGTGCGCGGGTGCCGGCCATCCGGGCGCAGATCGGCGCGGGCGACGTGTCCTGGGGGCTGGCCAACACGATTGCCGCCGGCGGCGACATCGTCGGCCTCGGCATCGTCGTGCTGCTGGTGAGCCGGGCGAGCACCCGACGGCTGGCCGTGACCGGGGCTGCCGGGGTACTGCTCGCGGCCCCGTTGCTGGGCTTCGCCTCGTCGCTGACCACGGTCGTCGCCGGCATGCTGCTCTGGTACCTCTCGGCCCAGCTGCTGGCCACACCGATGGGGGCGCTGGCCATGCAGGTGCAGACCGCGTACGGGCGGCCCTTGCTGTCCTCGTTCAACGCCGCCTTCAGCGTGGCGGTCTTTCTCGGGGCCGGCGTCGGGACGGCCGCCGCGGCGCTGGACGTGTCACCCGGGGTCCAGTTCACCGTGGCGAACGCCGTGCTCGGGGCGCTGCTGCTGGGCAGCCTGCGCTGGCTGCCGGAGGAGGACCGGCCAGACGCCCCGCCGGGCGCCTCGCGCCGGCGGATCCGCGACCGGTTCACCCCGCAACTGCGGCTGATCGCGGTGCTGGCCTTTCTGGTCGGCCTCATCGCAAGCGTCAGCACCCAGTGGAGTTCCCTCTACGTGGCGGACGAGCTCGGCGGCGGCGCCGTGCTCGGCGGCCTCTGCTTCGCGCTGATGTCCGTGGTCGGGGTGCTCACCCTGCTGGTGGGCGACCGGCTTACGGCCCGGTACGGCGGCCGCCGGGTACTGCGGGCCGGCGTGCTGCTGGCCACCACCGGCCTGCTGCTCGCGCTGGCCCTCGACCGTCCGGCGGTGGCCGTCGCCGGGCTGACCGTGTTCGCGGTCGGGATCGCCTGCAACAACGCGATCGTCGACCAGTTCGCCGCCTCCCAGCCAACCGTCACTCCGAGCGAGGGCATCTCGGTATCGGAGATGGGCCAGCTGCCGGCGTTCTTCCTCACCCCAGCACTGATCGGCCTGCTGGCCGGCGCGGTCGGGCTGCGGTTCGCGCTGCTCCTGCCGGTTGCCGCCATGCTGGCGATGGCCGTACTGATCGGCTGGCTGCGGCACTACCCGGCGGAGGCCCCCGCGGCGTCGGGCCGCTGAGCGAGCAGCCGGTGAGCCTCGGCCAGCGGCGTGGCCGGGTCGGCGGCCAGCAGCCGGGCCACCGCGAGCTGATCGGCCACCAGCGACTCGGCCAGGCCCGGCTCGAAGAACGTCCGATTGAAGCCGAGGACCCCGCCCCGCCGGTCCGCGTTGACGGTGAGGTGCGGAGCGCCATGCTTGATCCAGGACGACAGGGTGCCGGGGAGCAGCTCGGACAGGGTGACCGCGTGCTCGGGCGCCGGCGTCCAGGCCGGGTCCGCCGCACGCACGGTCAGATCCCCGTACCGGAGCGGACCGACAGCCGGCGGGACCGGCTGGAGGTAGGCGTCAAACAGGTGCAGGTCCGACCACGGCCGCCCGGCGGCGAAGCCGGGGTGCAGCAGCCGCGCCAGCGTGGTGAAGGAAGTCGCGCTGTCGACCGCGGCGGCCAGCGCGGCGTGGGTGTGCCGGACGACCTCCTCCAGCGATGACCGTGGGCCGGGCGTGAACGGGAAGAAGACGTCCCTGGTGAACTGGCCCAGCAACCGGTGAGTGCCCGGCATCAGCCGGCCCAGAATCGTGGTACTGACCACGAGGCGGGGGGTGTCCATCCGGACCGACATCGCGGTGGCGTACGCGGCGGTCAGCACCACAAACGGTGTGGTCCGGTTTCGCCAGGCCAGGTCCGCCAGCGAGGAGACCACGCCGTCGCCGAACGCGAACGGCTGCCCGGCGTCGGCGAGCAGGTCCTCGGTGGGCCCGGGAGTCCGGACCGGCAGCCGCAGGTATTGCTCGGGCACCCACAGTTCCCGGGCCCACTGCTCGACCCGGTGCGCGGAGCGGCTCAGGTCGGCTCGCTGCGCCGCGGTCACCGCCGGCAGGTCCATGGGCACGGCCGGCAGCGCCGGGCCGCCGGACCGGGCCGCGTACGCGCCGAACACCTCCTCGAACAACACGTTGGCCGACCATCCGTCCAGCAGCAGGTGGCAGACGCCGATGACCAGCAGGTTGCGGACCGGTGTGAGCCGGACCAGATGCGCGCTCCACAGCGGCGGCTCGGCCAGCCGGTACGCCCGCCGCCGCTCGCCGGAGACCAGC
Source organism: Actinoplanes sp. NPDC051470 (assembly GCF_040682035.1). Classification (NCBI taxonomy): domain Bacteria; kingdom Bacillati; phylum Actinomycetota; class Actinomycetes; order Micromonosporales; family Micromonosporaceae; genus Actinoplanes; species Actinoplanes sp. NPDC051470. Next base: position 11,927 of record NZ_JBFBAA010000064.1, on the reverse strand, counting down.
CGTGAAACGTACGCGTCCTGCTCGGCCGGCGGGCACCCAGCCAGGTCGGCGACGCGGACGTCGGGCTCGAGGTCGGTATGGACGTCGAGCACCGCGTCCGGGCCGGCGGTCCGGACGGAGATCCGCAGGATGTCGTGCCGCCGGGTGACGTCGGCTATCGCCCGCCGCAGCAGGGCAGGGTCCAGCGGCCCGTCGATCTGCCGGACGACCAACCCGCCGAACCGGGACTGGCCCGGGTCGGCCGGATGCAGCTCGACCATCCGCTCCCACACCGCCTCGTAGTTCGGCGGGAGGTTGACCGGCCGGCTCATCCGGCGGCCAGCTCGCGCACGGTGCGGACGCTCCAGTCGATCGCGTCGGCCGGGATCTGGGCGGCGTGGGTGACGAACTCGACCGCGCCGAGCGGGGCGGGCAGCGGCAGGTTGAGGTTGCCCCGGTGCGCGGTCATCTTCTGCAGCGCCCGGGCGACCAGGTCCGGAGTGAGCGCTGGATGCCAGACCGGCAGCCCGACGGCCAGCAGCAGGTCGACGAGCGATCGCGCGGCCGGGCTGGACAGCCGGCCGAGCCGCTCGGCCAGCAGTGCGCTGACCGCCATGTCGACGGCCACCGCCTCGCCGTGGTTGAGCGCGTACCCCGACTCGATCTCCAGCAGCGGGCTGACGGTGTGGCCGAAGTCGAGGCTGCGGCAGAGGTCTCGCTCGAACAGATCCTGGTCCAGCTCAACCGCGATCAGCGCGGCCGCCCGGTGACAGGTCCGGACCAGTAGCTGCCGCCGGGTGTCCGGGGCGGTCGCGGCCAGCCAGGCCCGCACGTCGTCGAGCAGCGCCCGGTCGCAGGCGGCGCCGATCTTGATGATCTCGGCCATCCCGGCCCGGACCTGGCGGCGGTCCAGCGAGCCAAGCAGGTCAGTGTCGACCACCACAGCGGCGGGTGGGTGGAAGGCGCCGAGAAAGTTCTTGTTCTCCGCGAAGTTGACCCCGCACTTCGCCCCGACCGACGCGTCGACCTGGCCGAGCAGCGTCGAGCCGATCCGGATGTGAGCTACCCCGCGGCGGTAGACGCTGGCGGCGAACGCGGCCACGTCGATCACCGTCCCGCCGCCGATCACCACGAACACTCCGAGCCGGCCGATGCCCGCACGCAGCGCCGCAGCGCAGAGCTCCATCGCGTTATCGACCGACTTGTTGCCCTCCCCGGAGGGGCATACGATCCGGTGCCAGGTTCGGCTGTACGCGTGCCGCTCGATGTACCGGTCGATGCTCGGGCCGTACAGCCGGTCCACCGTCGGACTGGTCACGAAAAGCGCCTCCGGCCGGTCCCCGATCAGATCCCTCAGTACCCCGCATCCCGGGTCGAAGAGGCTGTCCATGGCGATGACCGGGTAGCCCGAACCCGGGTGTGAGTGCACCACGGCCAGTCGCACCGCCTCATTCATCGGCGAGCCCGTCTCGGGTCCAGGCCGCCAGCCGCCGCACGTCCACGGCCACCCGGGCCGGATCCAGCCCGTACTCGGCCTCCAGCAGTAAGCAGCCGTCGTACCCGCGCCCGATCACGTGCCGGACGACCCGCTCGGTGCCACCGTCCCCGGCTCCGACCGGCACGTTGCCCATCCCGCCGCCGACCCCGTCCTTGACGTGCAGCTGGCCGCACCGGTCCGGGCCGAGGGCATCGAAGAGCGCGCACGGGTCGTGGCCGAACCACACCGCGTTGTACGTGTCGAACAGCACCCGTAGTCCGGGCACCCCAGCCCGGTCCAGCAGCTGCCGGGTGGACCCCGCCCCGAGCGAGGTCTCCACGGCGAGCTCGGTCGGAGCCGGTCCCAGGTGCTCGTGAGCGGCCCGGAGCATGTCCGCGGCCCGGCCCAGATCCACGTCGGTACGGATCTCGCCGTCCTCGAACGCCGGCAGGTACACCACGGGAGCGGCCAGCTCCACCGCGGTCTCCACCGCGGCCCGGACCGCGTCCCAGCAGCGGTCCCGGCGTAGCGTGCCGGGCCGGGCGGTCATGCCGTACTCGTCCAGGACGCCTGCGGTCACCCCGGCGATGCGGACCCCCGAGGCGGCTGCCGCCGCCCGGTAGCGGCGCCGGACCTCTGGCCGCATCGCGTCCGGCTCCGGCCGGCCGGGCCCGCCCACGTCGAGCTGGATGCAGGACAGGCCGGCCCGGGCGGCGACGTCGAGGGCGGCGACCCCTCGCTCGGGGAGGCTCCACTGGGTGACGCCGAGCTCCACGGTCATGTCCGCGCCGACCGCACCGCGGCCAGCAGCCGCTTGGGCTCCGGGGCGGGCTGAAGGGCGAGCGCGGCCAGCACGATCCGCTCCAGCCCGAACGCCACGCAGGCCGAGTGCAGCACGTCGCCCTGACGGGCCGGGCCGATGTCGAACGCGGAGGTGAATACCGTGTGGTGCAGGTTGCGGGAGGCGACCGAGATCGTGCCGTCACCCCAGCTCGCCCGACCTTCCAGCTTCACCCCGGTCGCGACCTGCTTCGCACGGGCGAACCGGCCGAGCCGACCGTAGAAGATGTCCGATGCCGGTTCGACCACCACCTCGCCGAGCAGCCGGCGCAGCAGCTCCACCTGGCCGGCGAAGAGGCGGTCGGCCTCCTCCTCGACCCGAGCCGGCTCACCGACGAGGACGACCTCCCTCATGGTGAAGCTGCCCAGCCGGGTCTCGTCCCCCGGGCTGGGCTCGTAGCGGTGGCAGGTGCCGCGGGCGGTGTACGCGCGCAGCGGGTCGTCCTGCCGGGTGCCCTCCAGGTGCGCGAACGTGTGGTAGCAGGTGGACGGGGTCAGGACCCAGCCCGGGATGCGGGGCGGGGTCGCGCCGTCGATGTGCGGGACCGCGTGCATCGGGATCACCGGCAGCGTGTCGAAGAAATTAATCTTCTCCAACACTCGGGCGTCCAGGATGCTGGTGCAGGTGTGTGGACTGGGCCGCAGTTCGGCCGGGACCGCCCCGACCAGCGCGGCGTCCAGTTCTTCGTACGCCTCGTACAGCGCGTCGACGAACCGGTAGCCGACCAGCCCGCTCCCGGTACGGACCCGGGACAGCGCCCCCATGGTGACGAGCTCGTCGATCATGCCTGCCCCACGGGCTTCGACAGGCGGTACCCGGCGAGGTAAAGGCGATCGAGGCCGGTCCCGGTAAACAGCTTGATCGCAGTTTCCGGAGCCATGATGAGCGGCTGTCCCTTGATGTTGAGAGAGGTGTTGATGACACAGCCGACGCCAGTGGCCGCCTGCACTTTCCGTAGCAGCCGGTGAAACAGTGGATTGAGCGAGGCGGGGACGACCTGCACCCGGGACGTTCCGTCGTCGTGCACCGCGCCGGGGACCAGCTCTCGGGCGGCGACCCTGGCCGTCGCGGTGCAGAGCATGTACGCGGTGGGGTCGAGCGGCCGGCCTTCGAACAACCGGTCGTACTCGTCCTCCAGCAGCGCCGGGGCGAACGGCCGGAATGGCTCGCGGAGCTTGACCAGTGCATTGATCCGGTCCTTGACCGCTGCCCCGGCCGGCAGGGCCAGGATCGACCGGTTGCCGAGCGCCCGCGGGCCGAACTCCATGCGGCCGTGGAACCACCCGACAATCTGATCCGCGGCGATGTCGGCGGCGGCCAGTCTGAGGTAGTCCTCGATGTCGTCGATCCGCTCGGCCGTGACCGCGCCGATGTCCACGGCCGCCTCGACCGTACGGGCGACGTGCTCCGTGGGGTAGGCGGGCCCGAGGAACGGGTTGAACCGGCGCCGTCCTCGGGACCGGCGGGGGGAGGCGTTCTCCGCATCGACGTGCAGGGCGGCGCCGATGGCAGTCCCGTCGTCCCCGGCCGCGGGCTGGACGAACAGGTCCGCGACGGAGGGCAGTGCAGCGATGTCCTGGTTCGCCCGGCAGTTGAGGAAGGTTCCGCCGGCCAGGCACACCTGCTGCCGCCCAGTCGCGCCGACCCAGTGCGACACCAGCCCGGTCAGCACCTCGGCCAGCCGTTTCTGGAGGGCGGCGGCCAAGTCGGCGTGCTCAGGACCGACCACGGCATCGCCCCGGCGGGCCGGGAACCCCGCCAACCCGGCCAGGTACCCCATCGCCCCGGGATAGCCGGCGGTGCCGGCGCCCAGCCCCGTCCACGGCCAGTCGATCTCGACCGCGCCGGCGCGGAGGCCGACCAGCCGGTCGAACACCGGTGCGTACCGGCCCGGGTCTCCATACGCGGCCAGTCCCATCACTTTGTACTCGTCGGAGTTGAAAGCGAAGCCGAGGAACCGGGTGCACAGGGAGTACAGGATGCCGAGCGACTGCGAGACGTCCTGGTGGTGCACCCGGTTCAGCGTGCCGGCGCGGCCGGTGAACACCGACAGCGCGTCCAGCTCGCCCATTCCGTCCGACACGACGACCAGGGCCTCATCGAACCCGCTCGGGTGGAAAGCCGATGCGGCGTGCGCGACGTGGTGCCGGACCGGGTGGAACCGGTCGGCCACGTCGGTCCACCCGTGTTTGGTCAGCTCGGTCACTACCGTCTGCCCGCTCAGCACTTCGTCGAAGTAGCGCGGGTCGGTGCGCAGAAGGCGCCGGCACTCGTCGTACGCGAAGCCGTGCGCGACCATGGTCACCTCGTTCGGCCCGACGCCTGCCTCGCGTAGGCAGTAGTCGATCGCGTTGGCCGGGAACGCACCGGTGCCCTTCTCCCCGGTGAACCGCTCCTCCGCCGCGGCGGCCACCACCTCGCCGTCGATCACCAGGCCGGCCGCGCTGTCCAGGCCCTGGCAGACACGCTCGCTGATGCGGTCCACCCCCGGGTTCTGCCGGAGGTAGACCTGCTGTGCGTACGGCAGCCCGCTCAACCCCAGGGTGATCACCGGCGGCCTGCCGCGGCCAGCGCCCGCTCCACCTCGTGGACGAGTCCGTCCAGAGTGTCCGACCGGGTCACCGACTCGGCGGTCAGCTCGATGCCGAACGTCTCCTCGACCCGGACCAGGATGCCCATCACCAGGATCGAGTCGGCGCCGAGGCCGTCGGCGAAGCTCAGGTCGCCGGGCAGCGGGTGGTCCTCGGCCAGCCGCAGGTTTCGGCGCACGATCTGGGCCACCTCGTCTCCTGGATTCATCGCGTCCTTCCTGAAGGTGCGGTCGTCAGACCTGATCCTGGCGGCGTGGGTCTCCGGGCCGCAGGGACTCGCCGGAACGGCGTCTCGCCGCTCGCGCCCGGCTTCAAGGCCGGGGGGCGAAGGACGTCCTCGCCAGGTCTACCACCAATCTCCCCGGACTGCCCGGGTCGGCGAATTGCACGGTCCACTGTGCAACTGCCCGATCCGAGCAGTTGCACAGTGGACACGCTGACAATTGACGAAACGTCCGGCGTCGCCGAATGTGGGCCGTGTTGGTCGAGGGGGTGCCACCACCGACTGGTCAATGCCGGCTGCCGGCACATTCGAGGAGGCTCAGATATGCCAATCACCGCGCTCGCCAGCCAGGGCGGCGCCCCGGTGCGGACAACCCCGTGGCCGAGCTGGCCGTACGCCGACGAGCGGACGCAGGCGCTGGTGCGCGACGCCCTGACGAGCGAGCGGTGGGCGATCAGCGAGATGCAGCAGGACGCCGACCCGTACGAGCGGCGGTTCGCCCGCGCGTACGCCGAGTTCCATGGAGTCGCCGGTTGCGCCCCGACCACGAGCGGCAGCAGCGCGCTGACCATCGCGTTCGAGTCGCTCGGGCTGACTCGTGGGGCGGAGGTGCTGGTGCCCGGGTTGACCTGGGTGGCGTGCGCCTCCGCGGTCGCCAACGCCGGCCTGGTGCCGGTGCTGGTGGACATCGACCAGACCTCGCTGTGCATGTCGCCTGCCGCGGCTGAGGCGGCGATCACCGCAGCCACCGAGGCGGTGCTGCTGGTTCACCTGTCCTGCAACATCGCCGATCTGGACGCGTTCACCGACCTGTGCCGGCGGCATGGCCTCGCGATGGTCGAGGACTGCGCCCAAGCGCACGGCGCCCAGTACCGCGACCGCATGGTCGGTACCTTCGGCCAGATCGGTGCCTTCAGCATGCAGGAGTCGAAGGTGCTCACCGCCGGCGAGGGCGGCGCCGCCATCACCGACGACCCACAGCTCTACCGGCTGATGGAGCAGTATCGCGCCGATGGCCGGCGGTACGCAGCGGGCCATCGCGCGCCCGGGTTGCCCGAGCTGGACGAGGTCGGCGAGGTGCAGGGCCGCAACCTCTGCCTGTCCGAGGTGCAGGCGGCCATCCTGCTCGGCGGTCTCGAGCGGCTGCCGAGCGAGAACGCACGGCGGGCCAAGAACGCGCAGCATCTGGACAAGCTGGTTGGCGAAATCCCTGGGCTGACACCGCTGCCGCCGCAGGACGGTGTCACCCGCCGCACGTACTACCAGTACGCGATCCGGGTCGACCGGGCCGAGTTCGGCGGCGTCGACGTGGAGACGCTTCGCCAGGACCTGGTCGCCGAACTCGGTGTGTTCTGCGCGCCGCTGCATGACCCGCTGAACGCCAGCCTGCTCTACAACCCGCTGGCGTCTCCGCACAAGTACGACGCCACCGTCCTCTCCAGACTCGACCCCCGGCGATTCGACCTGCCGGAATCGCACCGGGCCCGGCAGGAGTTCCTCACCGTCCCGCACAATGTCCTGCTCGGGGACGGTGGGGATGTGGAGCAGGTGGCCGAGGCACTGGAGAAGATCCACACCGTCCGCGGCGGCTGACGTGGCCGGCCCCGTCCGCCTCGGCGTGATCGGCTGCGGCGAGATCGCGCAGGTCATGCATCTGCGGCACGCCGCTGCGCTCCGCCCGCTGTTCTCGCTCGACGCCGTCTGCGACACCGATCCGGTCGTGCTCGACGGAGTGCGGCGCGGGCTCGGCGTACCGGCCGGCCACCTCGACCACCGGGAGCTGCTGGCCACGCCGGGACTCGAGGCGGTGCTCGTGCTCACTCCCGGCGATCACGGTCCCATCGTGCTCGACGCGCTCGCCGCCGGGCTGCACGTATTCGTGGAGAAGCCGCTCTGCTACCGGGTCAAGGACGCCGAGGCGATCGTCGCCGCGGCCGTGACCGCGCGCCGGGCCGTGGTCACCGGGTATGTCCGGCTGTTCGACCCGGGCTTCCGCCGGTTGCGGGAGACCGTCGCCGGCATCCCCGGCCCCAAGCTGCTCGACGCCACCGTGGTGCTGCCGCCGGACTGGTACTACCGCCGCCACCATCAGGTGGTCCGGCCGGACGGCTGGCAGCCGCCGGACTCGCGGGAGGATTGGGGCGGCTCCTGGGACTACTTCGTCGACGAGGTGCTCCTCAACCTGGCCATCCACGAGGTCTACTGCATACGCGCTCTGGTCGGCGGCCGGCCCAAGCTGCTCGCCGCTCGCGAGCTGCTCGACCGCCGCGGGCTGCATGCCACCTGGGCGCACGGCGACTGGTCGGTGCTGCTCACCGTGCTCACACTGGCGGAGCTGGGCGGCGGCTACCGGGAGCAACTTCGGGTGGTCACCAACGACGGCGACTACACGCTGACGCTGCCGTCGGCGTACCTGGACCATTGTCCGTCCGAACTGTCCCGAACCCGGTACGAGGACGGCGGACTGCGCACTTCGGTGCAGCCCAGCTCGTACGAGTCGGTGTTCGGGCTGGAGCTCGAGCACTTCTACCGGTGCGTGCGGGAGGGGGCCGGCGGCCCGATGATGGCGGCGGGCGCGGCGCTGGACGTCGGCATGCTGCATGAGGTGCACCACGTGGTGCGGGGGAACGCCCAAACGGGAGCGGAGGGAGCTTCATGACTGGATCGGGCCACGACGTAGTCACCGTGATCACCGCTACCCGCGGACGGCCCGAGCTGCTGGCTCGGGCGCTGCGCTCGGTCGCCGGTCAGTGCTGCCAGCACGTAGCCGAGCACCTCGTGCTGGTGGACGACTGCCCGGACACCCTTCGCTCCCTCGCCGCCGGCACCCCGCCCCTGGTCCGGGTCGAGCCGGCGCCGCGTGGGCCGGGCGAAGTCACCGGGCCACGCCGCCTGGGCCGGCTGCGACAGCTCGGCGCCGAGACGGCGACGACCCGGTGGATCGCCTTCCTCGACGACGACAACGAGTGGGGTCCGGACCACCTGCACCGGCTGCTTGACACGGCCCGCCGGACCGAGGCGCCGGCGGTGCACTCGTGGCTGCAGGTCGTCGACGCGGCCGGCCGCCCGTACCTCGACCCCGTTTTTCCCTGGGTGAAGGACGACGAGCGCGGCCGGCGGGAGTATGAGCGACTGCGCGGGCTGGGCGTCGTCACGCCGGGATCGAACGTCTATCGGGACCGGGCCGACCGCGGCGACGGCCCGGATGACATCCAGTCGGTCGACGGCGGCGAGTGGCTGCTCGACCGGGAGCTGGCCCTGTCGGTCGGCTTCGAGTTCGATTTCACCGAGTACGACCGCGACCACCTCGTCGCCGACGACGACAAGTTCCTCGCCGCGCTGCTCCGGGACGGGGCGGAGATCGCCTGCACGCAACGGGCCACCCTGGTCTACCGGCTCGGCGGGTTCTCGACCTCGACGGTGCCTGAGGACCAGGTGAGCTGGCTGTGACGCTCGCGGCCCACGAAACCGCGATCGGCGATTTCTACGGGCGGTACCCGTACCCATGGCGGCCGCAGTACTTCGATACCGTCGACGACCCGCTGTTCGCCTGGACGATGCTCCGGCAGGAGACCGGCCGGACCGAGCTGGCCGCCCCGCAGGACGTGTGGGTGGCTGGATGCGGGACGAATCAGGCCCTGATGGTTGCCCTGCAGTACCCGGAGGCCCGGGTGCTCGGCACCGATGTGTCCGTGCAGGCGCTGGAGATCTGTCGGGCCAACGCCAACGACGTCGGGGTCGACAATCTCCGGCTCGACCATCAGGGCCTGCTCGCCAGCACCGCGGTGGCGGCCTTCGACCTCGTCGTCTGCACCGGCGTCGTGCACCACAATCCGGACCCTGCCGCATGTCTGAAGCAGCTGGCCGCCGCACTGCGAGATACCGGGGTGCTCGAGCTGATGGTTTACAACCGGTTCCACCGGCGCGAGCCGGTCGCGTTCCAGCAGGCCCAGCGGATCCTGCTGGGGACCGGCGACCACGCGGACCGGGTCGCTGCCGCGCGCGCCCTGGCTGGTGCGATCGACGAGCCCAGCACGCTGACCCGGAGCCTGGCCGGTACGGCCGGCCTGGACGACGCCGCCTGGGCGGACAGCTGGCTCAACCCGTACGAGCTCTCATGGGATGTGGACGGGCTGTGGGCGCTGGCCGCCGGTGCCGGGCTGGTCATCGACGCGCCGCGGGTCAACCCGTTCGACAAGGCCGCGGACCGGTTTCGGTGGAATCTCGAACTGGCCGACCCGGGACTGGCCCGGGCATACCGCGCGCTCGACGATCGGGCCCGCTGGCAGCTGGTCAACCTCCTCCATCTGGATCGCGCGCCGATGCTGTGGTTCTACCTCCGGCCCGACCGGGTCAGCTCCGGCGGCCGAGTCACCGAGGCCGAGCGGGACGAGCAGTTCCTCGCCGCGGTGCCCCGCCGGCCGGACGCGATGCGGCGACGCTACCGGCTCGACGACGACCAGCGGTACCGGCTGGGGACCGCTGCCGCACCGATCGGCCGGTGGCCGCCTCCGGCCGAGTTCAGGGCGTTGTGGGCGGCCGCCGATGGCCGACGCACCACCCGGGAGATCTTCGCCGCAACCGGGACCCCGGCCGACCCCGACACCGTGTATCGTGCCCGGCTGATGCTGACCTCGGCCGAGTTCCCGCACCTCGTGCTAGGGCCATGACCGTTCGCGGTCGCCCGGAAGATCCCGATCTTGTGGTGAGACTACCTACCGAGGTGCCGTATAACCCCGCGGATTCATGCGTTGAAAACGCCACGCATCCCGGCACATCTCTTTCAGGCCATGGACGGGTCGCCAGCCCCATGCCCGGTGGATCCGGTCGGAGTCGGCGACCAGGGTCGCCACGTCGCCCGGTCGCCGATCGGCCAGTTCGTATGGCAGCGGTCGGCCACAGGCTTCGCTGAGCGCGGCCACCAGCTGCAACACTGAGGTCCCTACACCGGTGCCGAGGTTGAACAGCTGCGTCCCGGTCTCTTCGTCAAGGTGCTCGAGAGCCGCTCGGTGACCGGCGACGACGTCGAGGACGTGGACGTAGTCACGAACTGCCGTACCGTCCGGGGTGTCGTAGTCGGAGCCGAACACGCTGAGTCGCTTCAAGCGGCCGACGGCAACCTGCATGAGGTATGGAACAACGTTGTTGGGGAGGCCCGCCGGAACCTCGCCGAGCAGCCCGGACGGGTGCGCACCAATCGGATTGAAGTAACGCAGCGAGATTGCTGACATCTCCGGACAGCGCTTACACGCGTCACGTATGACTTGCTCACACATCCACTTGGAGCGGGCGTACGGGTTTGTCGGCCGTGGCTCTTCATCCTCGGACAATCGTGCCCGGCTTGACTCGCCATAGATGGAACACGAGCTGGAGAAGACAATCTTCTGTACGCCGTGTCTCTGCATGCTGTGGAGCAAGTTTGTCGTGCCCCCGAGATTGACGTCGTAATACACCAGCGGAATATTCATTGACTCACCGATCGCCTTCTTCGCCGCAAAGTGGATGACGGCGTCAATGGAATGCTTCTCGAAGATGGCGTCCAGAGCACGCCGGTCGCGCATATCGGCCGGAACACTGATCAGCGGGCGGCCGGCAACCTCTTGAACACGTCCGAGAGCGGCCGGAGAAGAATTCGAATAGTCATCGACCACCACTACGTCGTAATCGTGTTCGAGCAATTCCGCACAGGTGTGGCTGCCGATGTATCCCGCACCTCCGGTGACCAGAACAGTTCGCGGCATCTCCCCGTCCTTTCTCGCCAAGATCCAGGTTTGTACCCCACGGGTAACCACAAACCCAGCGATCGTGTCGAAGGGTCCGACGGATCCGTGCTCGTTATGCTGCCTTGTCGGAGTGGGCGGTTATCTGGGTGGCGTCCAGGTCGATGACGACCCACCCGCACAACACTTTGCCCGCCACCGTCAGCCACGGGAAGCCGTCCGGCCGACATGCTCGTCGCGCCGAGCGCCAGCAACACCGGACGCAGCCCAGGGTCAAGATTCACCGCCTGCTTACGGCCCCATCGGGCTTGCGGGTCCGGCCTAGAGGCACGGGCCCAGCGTCGAGTTCATCGACACCGAGCGCCACGGTCGCTTCTCGGGCCTCGGCCGCCCCTGGCCACCGCCCGGATCCCGCCATGGCCCAGGACTCGCGCCTCAGCACCCATCAACAACCGACACTGCCGTTCATTCAGATGCGGAAGAATCGCCTCGAACTTCGCCGACCAGAATTTCAGCAACGACCGATGACAGTCTGTAGGACGCAGCTCCCCTGCGGTGATGGTCCACTTGGGCGGTCATCAGCGCGGACGGCGAGTGACTTGGCCGACACGTCGCAGCCCTGGATCACTCGCTGTCAATGTTGCCGCATTGCGGTTCCCAGCGATCGTCCTGAGTGGATCTTAACTCGGGTTGAAGCGCGCCGAACGGCCGTGTACAAACGAATCGAACAGGCAAACGTGAAAGATCCACATCAATGCCCAAAGGGTTATGTCCCGTCGTCCAACCCGGGTCCGCGAGGCCGGCCGATTGCGGCCGGATGACTGTGCCGTGTACCTGATACCGAGGAGTTCCGTCGGTGCAAGATCTTCCGCGCCGCGTACGGAAAAGAAGTCTCATGGGGGAGGGTATGACCGTGACTACCGAGGTGGACTGGTCATCCGGAGCCGGTAAGGCGCCGGCGGTGGAGCTGCCGCTGAACCAGCTGAGGCCCGGGGCCTACAGGTGGATGACCGTTGTGCGGAGGTCGGGCGGGATCCGGCGGAGATCGAGCGGTCGGCGTTCGTACGCGGGGATCCGTCGGAGGTTGGTCCTGATT
>NZ_JBFBAA010000063.1:0-20858 GCF_040682035.1 Actinoplanes sp. NPDC051470 | reverse complement strand
TTTTGAGCCTCTCCACGCCGCGGTGATCGGCAGGGTCCACGCCGGGAGTGAGCCACACCCCGCCATCTGGGTGGGCAGCCGAGGCCAGAGAACCCTGCCGGTCACCTCGACCCAGCCCGGCCCGGCCGCGGTCGTAACACCAATCCTCTTAAGTAGCCGAGGACCCGTCCGGGCGGCCGCACGCTTCGCTTCCGCGGCCACCCTCCCGGCGACGTGCGTAAGTGGTTGCCCTCCGGCGCGCCGCGCCGCTCAAACCCGGCGCCGCGCCCTCGCCGACCGCCCTCCCCTGCGCCTCGGCCGCCGCATCCTCGCGCCCTCGCCGCCGGCGCTCTCGCGCCGCATCCCGCGCGCCTCGCCACCGCTTCCCCGCGCCCTCGCCGCGGCATCCCCCGCGGTTTCGCCACCGCTTCCCCGCGCCCTCCGCCGCCCCTAATGGGTGGGCAGGAAGGTAGCCGACGAATGTGACGAACTTCGGCGTTATCCACAGGCCGGAAGTCGCGGCGTTAATTCGGTTGCGCGGGTCTGGGGCGTTGCGGGAGGGTCACTTCGTCCGGCCCGCGAACGCAGGCCAGTTGTCCGGCCCGCCGCCGCGTGGGTCCTTGGTGAGAAGGGGGTGTGAACACATGGCCGTCTTTGTCATTCGCCGTGCCCTTGTTCAGATCCAGACCTTCTTCTCCGAGGAGACCCCGAAGTGCGCGAGCACACCATGCGCCGCGGAAAGCGCAAGTTCGACGACGACAACGAATCCGACTTCCTGAAGTGGGGCGCGGCCGAGCCACGGCTCCAGGAAGACCCTGACCTGCCCCCTGAAGGCGACCACTGGTCGACCTGGGACGGCGCGTTCCACGGTCCCGAACCCCGGCCCGATTGGGTCCGCACCGAGCACGCCGCGGTGGACGCCGAACTCGGCATCCTGAAGACCGGCAAGGAAGCCGACGTCTACCTGGTCCGGCGCTACGTACCGGAGACCGACAAAATCAGCCTGCTGGCCGCGAAGCGCTACCGCGACGGCGATCACCGGCTCTTCCACCGGGACGCCGGCTATCTCGACGGGCGGCGGGTGCGCCGGTCCCGGGAGATGCGGGCGATGACCAACCGCACGTCGTTCGGCAAGGAGCTGATCGCCGGGCAGTGGGCGGCGGCCGAGTTCGAGGCGCTCTCCCACCTCTGGCAGGTGGGCCGGGAGAGCGACCTGATCCGGGTGCCGTACCCGGTGCAGCTGATCGGCACCGAGTTGCTGCTGGAGTTCATCGGCGACTGGGAGACCGGCGAGGCGGCGCCGCGTCTGGCGCAGGTGCGGGCCGGCCGGGACGAGCTGGAGGACCTGTGGCGGCAGATGGTCGACGCGCTGTCCGTCCTGGCCCGGGTGCAGGTGGCGCACGGTGACCTGTCGCCGTACAACACGATGGTCCACGACGGGCGGCTGGTGCTGATCGACCTGCCGCAGATCATCGACGTGGTGGCCAACCCGCAGGGCGCCGACTTCATCGCCCGGGACGTCAAGAACGTGGCGGCCTGGTTCACCAGCCGCGGCGTGCACACCGACACGGAGGGCCTGATCGAGCGCCTACTCCACGAAGCGGGGCTGCTATGAGACCACCAAGCGGAAGATCACGGCAACGTGCCCGGCCCCGGCCACCCAGTCCGAGGTGGCCGAGGCCGAAGCCGCGTCACTGGAGGTAGCCCTCCACCTCCGACACGCTGTGCGCCTGCTCGGCGTTCGGGTCGTTACCCACCTCGCGGGCGGCCCGACGCCGGCGCAGCAGGTCCCAGCACTGGTCGAGCCCTTCCTCGAGCTCCTTGAGCCGGGCGTGTTCGTCATCGCTGCTGATCTCGCCGCGCCCCACCTGCTGGCGCAGCTTGTGCTCCTCGTCGACCAGCTCATGGATCCGGCCGAGCACGGTTTTGTCATCCATGAACCGAAGCCTACTCAGGGAGGATCACCCCGGTGAGCACGCTGTACGAAGGCGCCGCGGAGCACTATGCGAGGGGGCGGCGGGACTATCCGGCGTCGCTGGGCGAGGTGATCCGGGACGCGCTGGGGCTGGACGGGACCGGGCGCCTGCTCGACGTGGGGTGTGGGCCGGGCAAGCTGACCACCCTGCTGGCGCCGCACTTCGCGGAGGCGGTCGGGGTGGACGCCGATCCGGGCATGGTGGCCGTCGCCGCCCGGGAAAGTCCGGAGATCACCTGGCGTCAGCTGTCATCTGGTCGCCATGACCGCGGACAGGCCCTGGATGACGTTGCCGACGACCCGGGTGGGCGCGTAGCGGTTGTCGAGCCAGTCGCGGCCCCGGTGCAGCCAGACGCTGGGCAGGCCCATCGCCGCGGCGCCGCCGATGTCGGCCTCGGGGCTGTCGCCGACCACCCAGGCGCCGCCCAGCCGCATCCGCACCCGCTGCGCCGCCATCGCGAAGATCCGCGGGTTGGGTTTGCTCACACCGGCCTGCTCGGAGATGACCCAGTCGGCGACGTAGCGGTCCAGGCCGGTACGCCGGATCCGGCTCTCCTGCCCCTCGGCCGGGCCGTTGGTGACCACCACCGGCACCCACCCCGCGTCGCCGGAGATCTGCAGGGCGCAGGCGACCAGCGGATCGAGCTTCTCGTAGGCCAGCGGGCCCTCGTGCAACTCCTCGAGCAGGTCGATCGACGGGATACCCAGTTCATACCTGTCCCGGATGGCGTCGGCGACGTCCCAGCGCGACGTCAGACCATCCGCATCAACGGAGAGTAACCAGTCCAACTCGTCCGCCGGCGCCCCGATCTCGTCGAGGAATCCCTTCGCCCACAACCGGAAGGCACCGCTGCGGTCGAGCAGGGTGTCATCCAGGGCAAGGAAGACGAGGGGCACGCGGGCACTTTACGTGAGTGAGTACTGCACCCGACAGCCCACGTGTGTTAACAGACCCCGGTCTGGATGGTGGATTTCGCACCATCAGGACACCCGTCCGGCGCGGAACACGCCGTTTGGCAAGCCGTACGTACGGATTGCATGTGGTGCGACGCCCGTGTCACGATCGACGCCGTGCCCAGGGTGAGCCAGGACCAGCTCGACGCCCGCCGCCACGAGATCCTCGCGGCGGCGCGTGGCTGTTTCGCGCGGTTCGGGTACGAGGGGGCCACGGTCCGTCGCCTCGAGGACGCCACCGGGCTGTCCCGCGGCGCCATCTTTCACCATTTCCGCGACAAGGACTCGCTCTTCCTCGCGGTGGCCGAGGACGACGCCGCCGCGATGGCCCAGACCGTCGCCGACAACGGCCTGGTGCAGGTGATGCGCGATCTGCTCGATCGGGCGGGCGGCGACACGGCCGGCTGGCTGGGCAGTCAGCTCGAGGTGTCGCGGCGGCTGCGCACCGACCCGGCCTTCGCGAAGCGCTGGGCCGAGCGGTCGGCCGCGATCGCCGAGGCCACCCGCGAGCGCCTGGCCCGGCAGCGGGAGGCGGGCGTGCTGCGCGACGACGTCCCGCTCGAGGTGCTGACCCAATTCCTCGAGCTGGCGTACGACGGGATGGTTCTCCACCTGGCCACCGGCCGTCCCCCGGGTGAGCTGAGCCGGGTGCTCGACCTCGTGGAAGAAGCCGTCCGCAAGAGTTGATCGGGCACACCGATCGGGGGAACCCTACCGTTGCGACCGCGGTCACAATGAGGCGGTGACCGACACCTGGGGCATCCCCGGACCGACGTTCCTCCTGTATTTCGTGACGGCCATCGTCGCGGCGTCGATCGTTGCGACCATCGCCCGCCGGATCATCTTCGCCGGCCCGTCCATCGGCGCCCTCGCGCCGCTCACTCCACAGCAGGTGGCCTACCTCAACGGCGGCGCCGACCGGGCCGTCTGCGCCTCGGTCACCGTCCTCCGCGCCGCCGGCGCCCTCGGCAGCGAGGCCGGCGGCGTGATGGCCGCGACCGGATCGATGCCGGCCGGCGCCACCTCGCTCGACGCCGCCATCCACCACGCGGCCGGCCGCCGGACGAAGGCGCAGAACCTCAAGCGCGACCCGTGGGTGGTCCCGGCCGTCGATCAGCTCCGGCAGGGGCTCGAGCAGTACGGGTACGCGACCACCAGCGACCAGCGCGCCACGGCCCGGGTCTGGGCGCTGCTGCCCGGCGGCGTGGTCCTGCTCGGCGTGGCACGCCTCTTCGCCGGCGCCGCGAACGGCAAGCCGGTCGGCGCCCTCCTCCTGCTGCTCATCGTGGCGTTCGTCGCGGCCGTGGTGGCGCTGGTCAAGGCCAATCGGAGGGCCACGTTCTCGACGACCCGGGCGCTGCGCCAGATCAAGACCGACAGCCGCCACCTGTCCCCGCAGATGACGCCGTCGCTGACCACCTACGGCGCGACCGCCGCGGCGATGGGCGTGGCCGTCTTCGGCGCGGCGTCGCTGTACGCGATGGACCCGGCCTTCGCCGCCGAGGCGGAGATCCAGCGGATGGGCGCCGGCGGCCCGCTCGGCAGCGGCAGCGGCGGCGGCTCGTGCGGCGGTGGCAGCTCCTGCGGGGGCGGCGGCTGCGGCGGTGGCTGCGGCGGCTGACTGGCGCCCGCGGTCCACTATAGAAGTGTGACCACTGCCATACTCTGCGTACTCGTCGCGTTGGCTCTGCTGATCGTCCATCATGTGCTGGTCGTCCGGGTGCGGGGCGCCGAGCGAACCCCGGACTGGGCCGAGGCCGCCTACATCCGCGGCGGTCCCCGGCAGGTGGTCGCCTCGGCCCTGATCAGGTTGCGGGCGGCCGGCCGGATCGAGATCGCCGGCGGGGGACCGGCCGCGACCGGCGCCTTCCCGGCCGGGGACGGCCGGCTCGTCCAGGCGGTCTGGCGCGCGCACGGCGACCGGAAGGACGAGGACGTACGAGCCGCGCTGCGGACGGTGCGCGACGAGGTGGCGCGGGCCGGGTGGCACGTGAGCCGGCGCAGCCGGGTGATCCACTTCGGTCTCGGCGCGGTGGCGGCCACGACCGTCGGGTACGCCTGGTGGTACCTGATCACCCACGCCTCCCATACGGCCCCCTGGGCCTTCGGCAGCGTCTTCCTGATGCTGCTGTCGCTGACCACGCTGATCGCGACGGGCAACGTTCCCGGCTCGACCCGGGCCGGTGACCGGGCCGCCGGGCGGCTGGCGGCGAGCAGTCCGGCTGTCCCCGTGACACCGACCCTGGCCTCGTTCGACCCCGCCACCGCCGGACTGCTCGTCGCCCTCAACGGGACCGGGATGTTCTTCCTGGCCGACTACGACTTCGCGAAAGCAGCCGGAGTGCCGAGGCCGGACGACCCGAACAACGGTGCCGAGGGTGGCAGCTGCGGAGGAGGATGCGGAGGTGGCGGATGCGGCTGTGGTGGTTGACGTCCGGCCAGGTCAACCGACGTTTGCAGGCTGCTGCACAATGAGGCCAACAGGCCGTTGAAAGGGGGGTTTCGCCATGGACACCTGGGGCATTCCCGGACCCACGTTCCTCGCCTACTTCGTGGTCGCGATCCTCGCCGCCACGATCGTCGCCGGCATCGCCCGGCGGATCATCTTCGCCGGGCCGTCCGACGGCACCCGGCTGACCCTGGCCCCGCAGCAGGTCGCGTATCTCAACGGGCGCGACAACCTGGCGGTCTACGCCTCCCTCACCGGCCTCCGCGCCTCGGGCGCGCTGAACAGCGGGCCGGGCGGCACCCTGCAGCAGACCGGCCCGATGACGGCCGGACTGACCCCGTTGGACGTCGCGATCTACAACGCGGCCGGCCGCGGCACCCGCACCCGAGACCTGACCAACGACCAGTACGTGCGGTCGGCCCTCGACCAGCTGCGGGAAAACGTGCAGCGGACCGGCTACGCGACCACCAGCGGTCAGCGGTCGATCGCGCGGCTGTGGGCGTGCCTGCCGATCGCGGTGGCCCTGGTCGGCGTGGCCCGGCTGATCGCCGGCCTGCGGAACGACAAGGCGGTCGGCTTCCTGGTGCCGCTGCTGATCTTCGCGGTGATCGTGGCGATCGCGGCCCTGGTGCAGTCCAACCGC
The DNA here is from genome assembly GCF_040682035.1 of Actinoplanes sp. NPDC051470. Lineage (NCBI taxonomy): Bacteria > Bacillati > Actinomycetota > Actinomycetes > Micromonosporales > Micromonosporaceae > Actinoplanes > Actinoplanes sp. NPDC051470. The sequence continues at coordinate 14,858 of NZ_JBFBAA010000063.1, read as the reverse complement.
AGCTCCACGTACGCGACCGGCAAGGCCCTGAACCGGCTGCGCAAGGACAACCGGCACCTGGCGCCGACGATGTCGCCGTCGCTGACCACCTACGGCGCGGCCACCGCGGCGATGGGCGTCGGCCTGTTCGGCGCGGCGTCGCTGTACGCGATGGACCCGGCGTTCGCCGCCGAGGCCGAGATCCAGCGCCACCTCGGCACCGCGGGCGGCGGCAACAGCGGCTCGTACGACGGCAGCAGCTCGTCCTGCTCCAGCGGCAGCTCGTGCGGCGGTGGCAGCTCATGTGGTGGCGGTGGCGGCGGAGGGTGCGGCGGATGACGACGTTCCTGGCCACGGAGTACGGCGTCGGCGTCGGCTGGCGGCCCGAGATCGCCGGGTTCGTCGCCGAACTGCCCGGCCTCCGCTTCGCCGAGGTGGTGGCCGAGTCGGTGCACGACCACGACGACCTGCCGCCCGGCCTGGCCGAGCTGCTCGCCCGCGGCGTGGCCGTCGTGCCCCACGGCGTGCGGCTGTCGCTGGGCGGCGCCGAACCGGTCGAGCCGGAGCGGGTGCGCCACCTCGCCCGGGTCGCCGAGCGGGTGGGCGCGCCCCTGGTCAGCGAACACATCGCGTTCGTCCGGGCCGGTGGCGTCGAGGCCGGCCACCTGCTGCCGATCCCGCGCAGCCGCGAGTCGGTCGACGCCATCGTCGCCAACGTCAAGCGCACCCAGGCCGAGCTGAGCGTGCCGATCGCCCTGGAGCCGATCGCCGCGGTCTTCGACTGGCCCGACAACGAGCTGGCGGAGGGCGACTTCCTCACCGAGATCCTCGAGCAGACCGGCGCCCTGCTCCTGCTGGACGTGGCCAACGTGTACGCCAACGCGATCAACCGCGGCACCGAGCCGGCCGCGCTGTTCGACCGGATCCCGTTGGAGCGCGTCGCCTACGTGCACGTGGCGGGCGGCGCCGAGCACGACGGCATCTACCACGACACACACACCGACGCGGTGCCGCAGGTGGTGTTCGACCTGGTGGCCGAGCTGTGCTCGCGGCGGCGGCCGCCGGCGCTGATGCTGGAGCGCGACGGCCACTACCCGCCGGCCGATGCGCTGCGCCAGGAACTCGACGCCATCGCCAAGGCGTCCGGCTACCCGGCCGTCACGTGACGACGCCCCACCCCGGTGGTGGCCCAGGACGGTATTCCACGCCGGAACACCGGGGTGACCACGCAGGACAACCCGGCGGGGCGGCAAAGAGCTTGGCCGAACGCCAAGCTGAGCTTGTCGGCACGCTCGCCTCTGGTGCGCCCGTACCCGATGGATTTGATCCTCGTCTGGTCGAGACCGCGCGGGTCGCGCTGCTGAGAAAGCGGGCCGGTGAGGTCGCGAAAGCATGGCCGGCGCTGGCGGCGTCGCACGGCCGGGACTGGTCGCGGACCTTCGCGCGATGGGCGGCGGCGCGACCGACGCGGGGGTCGTTGCGGGACGGCTGGGACCTGGCGCGGGCGGCCGGTGAGCTCCGGGCCGACGCGGCGGAGGAGCTGGCGGTGCGGGAAGCGACCTATGTGTACGACGGAACCGCCGCGCCGCGCCCACGACGGCTCCCGGCCGTGCGACGCGGCGACGGCGGCGTGATCATCCAGGTCGCGGGCCGGCTGCGAATCCTGCGCCGGCCCTAGACCCAGAACGTGTCGTGCCGCAGGTAGAACTCGACGCGCTCCTCCTCGGTCATCTGGGCCGCGGTGCCGACCCGCTCGAAGTAGTCCTCGCGCGGCGCGCCCGGGGCGAACAGGATGAGCATCGACGCCGGCTCGCCCGACTCGTTGCGGAAGCCGTGCCGGCCGCCCTCGGGCACGAAGAGGAAGTCGCCCGGGGTGCCCTCGATCCAGTTCTTGCCGTCGTAGAGCTGGACCGAGCCGGAGAGCACGTAGAACGACTCGGAGATGGACCGGTGGAAATGCGGGTCGGGGCCGCTGCGGGGACCCTTGAAGTCCCAGCGGTAGAGGCCGAACTGCCCGTTGGTGGTGTCGCCGGTGGCCAGGTAGCTGGCGGCGGTGCTCTTGCCGTCGAGCTCGGGCGGTTGCGAGCCGAGCCGCACGGTGGCCGACGCCTCGCCGCCCTCGCCGAGGTACCGCGGTTCTGGATACGACATGCTCCCGAACCTACGCTGGGATCATGGATCTCGGGTTGCATGATCGGGTCTTCGTCCTCACCGGGGCGTCCAAGGGCCTCGGGTACGCCACGGCGGTGGCGCTGGTGGCCGATGGCGCCCGGGTGGTCATCTCGTCGCGGTCCTCCTCGCTCGTCTCGGCGGCGGTCTCACGGCTCGGGCCCCTCGCTCATGGCCTGGCCGCCGACCTGTCGGACTCCTCGACTCCGTTGCAGCTCGTCGACGCGGCTATGGGACATTTCGGACGGTTCGACGGCGCCCTGATCTCGGTCGGCGGGCCGCAGCCCGGGACGGCCGCCGCGGTCTCCGACTCGGCGTGGCGGGACGCGTTCGAAACCGTGTTCCTCGGCTCGGTGCGGGCGGCCCGGGTCTTCGCCACCGCGCTGGCGGCGGGCGACGGCGGCGCGATCGGGCTGGTGCTGTCCCGATCGTCCCGCGAGCCGTTGCGCGGGCTGGGCCTCTCCAACGGGTTGCGGCCCGGTCTGGCCGGCGTCGCCAAGGACATGTCCGACGAGTACGGGCCTCAGGGTGTCCGCTTCGTCAGCCTGCTGCCCGGCAGCATCCTCACCGACCGCAGCCGTGAGATGTTCGAGGCCGGCGGCGACCCCGAGCGTGCTTCTGAGGAGGCGGGTGCGAAGGTTCCGCTGCGCCGCATCGGCACGCCCGAGGAGTTCGGCCGGGTGGCGGCGTTCTGCCTCTCCCCCGCGGCGAGCTACCTGACCGGGATCACGCTGCCGGTCGACGGCGGCGCCCTCCGCGGCCTGTGAAGCCTTCACCCGCGGATCTGGCCGCCGCGGCCGGGAAGACCATCCCCGACGTGGTCGGGCCGGATCTCCGCGTGCTGTTCTCGGGCATCAACCCGAGCCTGTACTCGGCCGCGACCGGCCACCACTTCGCCCGCCCCGGCAACCGCTTCTGGCCGGCCCTGCACCTGTCCGGCTTCACCTCGCGGCGCCTGCATCCGTCCGACCAGGGCGATCTGCCGTCGCTCGGGCGCGGCATCACCAATGTCGTGGCGCGCGCGTCGGCCCGGGCCGACGAACTCTCCCCCGCCGAACTCGTCGAGGGCGGCGCCGCCCTGGCCGCGCTGGTCGCCCGATGGCGGCCGCGGTTCCTGGCCGTGCTCGGGGTGACCGCCTATCGCACGGCCTTCGCCCGCCCGCGCGCCGCCGTCGGCCCGCAACCCGAGTCGTTCGGCGACACCGCGATCTGGGTCCTTCCCAACCCGAGCGGCCTCAACGCCCACTACCAGATCGACCGCCTGGCCGCCGAGTTCACCCACCTCCGGGAGGCCACGTCGTGACCCCACAGATCGTGCAGTTGCTGGCCTCGCCGGTGAGCCGCTTCGTCGGCCGGCCCATCGACGGCCCCGCACCCGCACCGCCGGGCGAGCTGGTGAGCGAGATCCACATCCGGGCCGGGCTGGGCATCGTCGGCGACCGCTACTTCAACAAGCCGGCCCACCGCGACGCGAGTGTCACGGTCATCGCCCAGGAATCCCTCCCGCCGGGCATCGACCTCACCCACGTACGCCGCAACATCCTCACCGCCGGCCTCGACGTGGACGACCTGGTCGGCCGCACCCTCTGCCTCGACTCGGGCCAGGGTCCGGTGATCCTGGAGGTCCGCCGCCGGGCCAACCCGTGCGCCTGGATGGACGTGACGATCGCCCCGGGCGCCTGGCGCAAGCTACGCGGCCGGGGCGGAATCCGCTGTGTCCCCGCCAACGATGGTGTGCTCCGCACCGGCGTCGTGAGCGTGGAGATCCGCTGATGATCCCCCGCCCCGGGCCTGCCCGGATCGCCGCCGCTCGTTGAGATGGACCTCTGATCAGGCCGCGCGGCGCAGGATGTCGAGGACGAACCAGTCGTCGTCGTGGTGGACGATCGGGGTCAGCTCGGGCCGGGCGATCAGCTCGGCGTGCACGTTGAAGCCGTCGTAGCCGCCGGTCGGGGAACGGTCGCGGAAGTGCACGGCCACGATGTCGCCGTCGGGTTCGAGAACGGTGACCAGGCCGTCGAGCAGGGCGGTGAGGTCGGCGGCGGACAGGTAGTAGAGCAGGTCGCCGACGACGATCAGGTCGAACGGGCCGGTCGGCAGGTCGGCCGGCAGCAGCGCGCGGGCCACCTCGACCTGCGGGAACGACGCGACCGCGGCCGCCGCCTGGGCGGCCGCCGCGTCAACGCAGTCGACCGCGAGCAGCGAGTCGCAGCGCGGCGCCAGCAGGCGGGTCAATTCGCCCACGGCGCAACCCGGCTCGTACGCCCGCCGGTAACGCTCACGCGGCAGCGAGGCCGCGGTGACCGCGTACTTGCGCCGGTCGCTCCACTTCGTCGCGTTGTCCCACGGGTCGTCCTTGGCCAGGTAGAGGTTGACGAAGTGTTCCTCGGAGAAGGAAGCAGCCGGCGCGGAGGCGTCGCCTTGAACTCGGGTCACGGCGCAATCTTGTCAGGCACCGGCAGGATGATCGGCTCCGCGTCGCCGGCCAGGGGCGGGGCGGGGCTGTCGGCCACCGCGAACTGGGTGCGGTAGAGCTCGGCGTAGAGCCCGCCCGCCGCGACCAGCTCGTCGTGCCGGCCGCGCTCGACGATCTGGCCGTCGTCCATCACCAGGATCAGGTCGGCGTCGCGGACCGTGCTCAGCCGGTGGGCGATGACCAGCGCCGTGCGGCCGGTCAGGGCCACCGACAACGCCCGCTGCACGGCCGCCTCGGACTCGCTGTCGAGGTGGGCCGTGGCCTCGTCGAGAATCACGATCGACGGGTGCTTGAGCAGCAGCCGGGCAATCGCGATGCGCTGCTTCTCGCCGCCGGAGAAGCGGTAGCCGCGCTCGCCGACGACCGTGTCGAGCCCGTCGGGCAGGCGGCGGACCAGGCCTTCCACCTGGGCGCCGCGCAACGCCGCCCACATGTCGTCCTCGGTCGCGTCCGGAGCGGCGTACCCCAGGTTCTCGCGGATCGTCTCGTGGAAGAGGTGGGAATCTTGGGTGACCACGCCGATCGTGTCGCGCAGGGAGTCGAGCGTCGCGTCGCGCACGTCGACCCCGCCGACCAGCACCGCGCCCTCGGTCACGTCGTAGACCCGGGACGCCAGCATCGACGTGGTGGACTTGCCCGCGCCGGACGGGCCGACCAGCGCCACCATCTGGCCCGGCTCGACGGTGAAGTCGACGCCCCTGAGCACCGGCGCGTTCTCGCGGCGGTCGAGCGTGGCCACGTCTTCCAGCGTGGCCAGCGAGACCTCGTCGGCGGCCGGGTAGCGGAAGTGGACCTGGCGGAACTCGAGGCGGCCGACCCCGACCGGGACGGCGTCGGGCTTCTCGACGATGCCGGGGGCGAGGTCGAGCACCTCGAAGACGCGGTCGAACGAGACCAGGGCGCTCATCACGTCGACCCGGACGTTGCTGAGCGCGGTGAGCGGGCCGTAGAGCCGGGTGAGCAGCAGGGCCAGCGTCACCACGGTGCCCGCCGTCACGCTGCCGGTGACCGCGAGCCAGCCGCCCAGCCCGTAGGTCAGGGCCTGGGCGAGCGACGCGACCAGCAGCATCGCGACGAAGAACGTACGCGAGAACATCGCCTGCTGGACCCCGATGTCGCGGACCCGGGCCGCGCGCTCGCCGAACCGCTTCGCCTCGGTCTCGGGCCGGCCGAACAGCTTGACCAGCAGCGCCCCGGACACGTTGAAGCGCTCGGTCATGGTCGCGTTCATCTTCGCGTCGAGGTTGTAGGACTCGCGGGTGATCTCGGCCAGCCGCTTGCCGACCCGGCGGGCCGGGATGATGAAGACCGGCAGCATGACCACCGACAGCAGGGTGATCTGCCAGGACAGGCTGATCATCACGGCCGCGGTGAGCACCAGCTGGATGACGTTGCTGACCACACCGGACAGCGTCGAGGTGAAGGCCCGCTGGGCGCCGGTGACGTCGTTGTTGAGCCGGCTGACCAGGGCGCCGGTCTGGGTGCGGGTGAAGAACTGCAGCGGCATCCGCTGCACGTGGTCATACACCCGGGTGCGCAGGTCGAGGATGATGCCCTCGCCGATGCGGGCCGAATACCACCGCTGGGCCAGCGAGAGGAACGCGTCGACCACGGCCAGGCCGGCGATCAGCAGCGCGAGCCGGATGACGGTCGAGCCGGCCGACGGACCACCGCCGGTGATCGCGTTGACGACGTGGCCGGCCAGCACCGGGGTGGCCACCCCGATCACCGCGGCGAGCACCACGGTGACGAGGAACACGGTGATGTCGGAGCGGTAGGGCCGGGCGAACTCGACGATCCGCCGGGTGACGCCCGCGCTCAGCTTGTGTTTGCTGACGCCCTCGGCCTTCTCGATCGAGCGCAGCATCATCCAGCTGTTCATGGGGCTTGTCATCGGTCACCTCCCGGGGGTCAGACCTCGAGTCTGCCCGCCGGGTACGACAACTTTGCGCCCCAGGGCCCTATTCCGCCAGGTCGGCCAGCCGCCGGGTCTGCGCCTCCCGCTCCGCGCGGTCCTGCTCGGCGTAGGTGCGGGCGCCGGCCCCCGTGATCAGCGCCTTGATCTCGGCCACCGCCCCCCGGTCGGCGGCCAGGATCGCCGCGGCCAGGTCGTCGACCGCCGCGCCCAGTTCCGCGCCGGGTACGACCGCCGTGGCCAGGCCGAGGCGATCGGCCTCGTCGGCCGCGACGCGCCGCCCGGTCACGCAGATCTCCAGCGCGCGGGACGGGCCGACGAGCTCGGTCAGGCGTTTGGTGCCGCCCAGATCCGGGACCAGTCCCAGGCTCACCTCGGCCATGGAGAACCGCGCGTCGTCGGCCAGCACCCGCATGTCGCAGTTGAGCGCGAGTTGAAAACCCGCGCCGATGGCATGGCCTTGCACGGCCGCGATCGTCACCCTCGACGGTTCACGCAACCACGTGAACGCGGACTGGAACCCGGCAATCCGTTCCGCGCACTCGTCCGCCGGTAAGCGCGCCAGATCGGCGAGTGAAGAATCGCCGTCGCCACGCGCGGTCGACAGATCGAGGCCGGCGGAAAATGCGCGTCCCGCTCCCCGCACAATGACGACTCGCACCTCTCCCGGCAATTTCCGGGAAATGTTGCCGAGCTCGGCCCACATGGCCGGAGTCTGCGCATTGAGCACGTCGGGCCGCGACAGGGTCACCGTCGCAATCGGCCCGTCCTGCCGATAATCGACCCCGGCGTCGTTGCTGCTGGTCGTCACGCCTTCTTGCGGCGGCGAGCACCGCCACGCTGGCGAAGCTGCACACCCGACTCGGTGAGCACTCGATGCACGAATCCGTACGACCGTCCGGTCGATGCGGCCAGCGCGCGAATGCTCTCACCGGATGTGTAACGCTTCACCAGGTCCTTGGCGAGCGTCTGCCGCTCGCTTCCGACGATTCGACGACCCTTCTCAGTGCTGGTTGCTGTGCCCGTGGCTGGCATCTTGAATCCTCACGTCCCAGACTGTGCGGTTCATACGGTCTCACCTATTAGAGCGCCTCGGACGATCATGCGCCAGGCATCTCGCCCTCCCCAACGTGCCCAATTACCACTGTCAGGAACTTGACGACGAGCAAGCGCATCAATGTCAGACGGTTAGCCGAGAGGCGCTTGACTACGGGAATGCACAACGGCCTCCGCTGCGGAGCGTGATCATGCTCAACCCTCAAGACCCACGATCACCAGCACAAACATCGACCAAGACCCACTAGCCCCAAGGTCACCGTGCGTCGATGTCTCGCTCACCGAGCGCCGTGATCCACTGACCGAACGGGCACAGCGCCGGCGATGTTAGCGCTCACCAAAATGACCGATGCCCTGTCGGTTCTGACCGTTGGCGGTCAGAAGTCGCACAGGCTGTGCGACGCCCGGTTGACAAAGCCAAACGCGCAGTGATCGGGATCAATTGGGACAGATCACGCCAACTCGACCAGCTCGAGCAGGTCGTCGCTCCACGCGTCCTCGTCGCCGTCCGGCAGCAGGATCGCCCGATCGGGCTTCAGCGCCTGCACCGCGCCCGCGTCGTGGGTGACCAGGACGATGGCGCCGGGATAGTTGGCGATCGCGTCCAGCACCTGCTCGCGGCTGACCGGGTCGAGGTTGTTCGTCGGTTCGTCCAGCAGCAGCACGTTCGCGCCGGAACAGACCAGCGTGGCCAGGGCCAGCCGGGTCTTCTCACCGCCGGAGAGCACACCGGCCGGCTTCTCGACGTCGTCGCCGGAGAACAGGAAGGCGCCCAGGATCTTCCGCAGCTCGGTGTCGGTCTGCTCGGACGCGGCGCTGCGCATGTGTTCCAGCACCGTGCGGTCGACGTCGAGCGTCTCGTGCTCCTGCGCGTAGTAGCCCAGCCGCAGGCCGTGCCCCGGGCGCACCTCGCCGGTGTCGCTGTCCAGGATGCCGCCGAGGATGCGCAGCAGGGTCGTCTTGCCGGCGCCGTTCAGGCCCAGGATCGCGACCCGGGAACCACGGTCGACGGCCACGTTCACGTCGGTGAAGATCTCCAGCGAGCCGTACGACTTGGACAGCCCGGCCGCGGTCAGCGGGGTCTTGCCGCACGCGGCCGGCTGCGGGAACCGGACCTTGGCGACCCGGTCGCTGGTGCGTACCTCGTCCAGACCGCTCAGCAACCGCTCGGCCCGCCGGGCCATGTTCTGCGCGGCCACCGTCTTGGTCGCCTTGGCCCGCATCTTGTCGGCCTGCGCCATCAGGGCGCCGGCCTTCTTCTCGGCGTTGGCCCGCTCGCGGCGGCGCCGCTTCTCGTCGGTCTCGCGCTGGTCGAGGTAGGTCTTCCAGCCGACGTTGTAGATGTCGACCATCGAGCGGTTGGCGTCCAGGTACCAGACCTTGTTGACCGCGGCCTCCAGCAGCGCCACGTCGTGGCTGATCACCACGAGCCCGCCCTTGTGCTGGGCCATGTAGCCGCGCAGCCAGGTGATCGAGTCGGCGTCGAGGTGGTTGGTCGGCTCGTCGAGCAGCAGGATGCCCTTGCCGTTCTGGCCGGAGTTCTGGAACAGGATGCGGGCCAGCTCGATGCGGCGCCGCTGACCGCCGGACAGGGTGCCGATGGTCTGCGCGAGGGCCCGGTCGGGCAGGCCGAGGTTGGCGCAGATCCGGGCCGCCTCGGCCTCGGCGGCGTACCCGCCCAGGCTGGCGAACTGGTCCTCCAGGTTGCCGTAGCGCCGGATCAGCTTCTCGTCGCTGCTCTCCTCGAGCTGCACCTCGAGCTTCTGCATCTCGGCCAGCAACACATCAAGACCGCGGGCGGAGAGTACGCGGTCACGTGCGGTCACGTTGAGATCACCGGTACGCGGGTCTTGTGGCAGGTAACCGACCTCGCTGGTGCGGGTGACCTCACCGGCGAACGGCTGGCCCTCACCCGCGAGCACCTTGAGGGTGGTGGTCTTGCCGGCGCCGTTGCGGCCGACCAGGCCGATCCGGTCGCCCGGCTGCACGCGCAGCGTGGTCGGGCTGATCAAGATGCGTGCGCCCGCGCGGAGTTCCAGGCCGGTGGCGGTGATCATGGTTGAGACTCTCGCTCTCAGAGGTCGAAGGCTGTTTTAAGGCACGCGTAGGCACCGGACACCCAGGTCGGGAGGCCGGTGTGGGGCGGTCAGCCTTGACAGAGCTTCACGGCCGCTAGTCTACCGGGCGGCCGGTGACACCTCCCAACCGATTAGTTCACAAGATCATCGGGTACACCGCTGCCACCTGCGTAAGCGCGAATGAGGGTGAGATGGAGCTCAACGAAAACGCCCGGGTCGACACGAGTCAGATCGACGACCAACGCGGCTCCGGCGGTGGCGGGGGCGGCGGCATCGGCGGCCTGCCGATCGGAGGCGGCGGCATCACCGGCATCATCATCAGCCTGCTGCTCGCCGTGGTCGGCGGCTACTTCGGCATCAACCAGATCAGCGGCGGTGGCGGCGAGCCACAGACCGGGGACAACACCAGCCTGTCCCAGGAGTGCTCGCAGCCGGACGCGACCGAGAAGCTCGACTGCCGCAACGCGCTCTACGTCAACTCGATCCAGGACTACTGGGTCGAGGCGATGCCGGAGGCGTTCGGCGACCCGTACAAGCCGGCCAAGACGGTGTATTTCGCCAACCGGGTGAGCACCGCGTGCGGCGCCGCCGACTCCGGGGTCGGGCCGTTCTACTGCCCCGGGGACGACCGGGTGTACATCGACCTCACCTTCTACAAGCAGCTCGCCGACCAGCTCGGCGCGCCGGGCGAGTTCGCCCAGCCGTACGTGCTGGCCCACGAGTACGGCCACCACATCCAGGACCTCACCGGCACCGAGGCCACCATGCGCCGCCAGCAGCAGCGCGACCCCAGCCAGCAGAACGCGCTGAGCGTCAAGCTCGAGCTGCAGGCCGACTGCTACGCCGGGGTGTGGGCCAAGAACGCCACCGGCACGGACGACGGCAGCGGCCAGAAGATCTTCACCAGCATCACCGACCAGGACATCCAGGAGGGCCTGGACACCGCGGCCAAGATCGGCGACGACACCCTCCAGCAGCGCGGCGGCGGCACGGTCAACCCGGCCGAGTTCACCCACGGCACGTCGGCGCAGCGCCAGCAATGGTTCCGCACCGGCTTCGAGTCGGGCAGCGCCAAGTCCTGTGACACCTTCAAGCAGGGAGCGGTCTCCTAGACGATCTCGGCCTGGATCCGGCGGAGCTGTTCGACCGCGACCGCCGGATTCACGCCGACCATCCGATGGACCTCCGTCATCCCATCGGCCAGCCGTACCCGCGCCGCCACCTCGCGCGGCATGAACAGATCCAAGACGGTGGCGAAGTACAGGAAGACCGCGGCCACCGGCGGATGGGAGCCGACCACCTCCGCCGCCTCGCGCAGACCCTCCCCGCTGGCGGTGGGCCAGCTGTCCGCCGCGAACAGGGCCGGCAGCGGTGGTTCGAGGTCGGGTGACGCCTGCTGAAACGCCCGCTTCACGGCCTGGACCTCCAGCTCGACCAGCCGCTGCGTCATCAGCGATAAGGCGGTCGGCCCGGAGGATGTCCGGTGTTCGTCGAGCATGGTGCGGGCCACCCGGAGGACATCACGGGGCATCCCGCCGGCCAGACAGTGACACAGGATCCAGAACTCGTCGGGTACGCCCGCCACCCGGTTCCGGAGCAGCTCGACCGAATCGGCCACCGCCAAGGCCCTCAGTCGCACCACGTGGTCGAACGCGCTGTCGAACACGGTCCTGATCCGTACCACCCGTCGCTCGAAGCCGGCCAGCGCCTCGTCCGAGAGCGAGACCAGGAAGACACAGTGCGGCACGCCGAAGGCCGCCTTGATCTCGTTGACGAACTGCTCCGCCAGCCGCGGGTCGGCGATCCGGTCGGCCTCATCGATGGCGACCAGCAGCTTTCCTCGCCCGTCGGTCTCGCCGTGCCACCAATCAGCCACCGCGGTCGCGAAGGTCCGGTATTCAGCCACCAACTCCGGGAGGCTGAAGGGCTGCTCCGCCCATTGATCGGCCCGCCTCAGTCCCACCTGCATCGGCCCGCGGCCGGCGCCGACCGAACGTTCGGCCGAGACGGTCTGCAGAAATCGGGTCCGACGCAGCCGTTTGGCGGCCTCCGCGGCGAGGGCGACCTCCTGCCGTCGTACCGCCGGCCGCAACCACCGCGCCAGGACGAACAGCGCGACGCTCACCGCCAGATATGTCGCCGGCAACTCGGGGAACGACAGGTGGTCGGCCAGCCGCTCGCGTGCCCCTGCGAAAGGGATGACCAGCAGACAGACCTTGGCCGCGGTGCGCAACGCCCAGACGAGAAGGCGACGGGCCTGCGACCACAGCCGGCCGAACAGCGAACGTGATCGCTGGTTCCCCAGGCGATCGAGGACGGTCTGGCACAGCCGGGCATAGAGGTGCAGCAGGAAGTCGCGCGGTTCGTACCGGACCGGAGCCGAAACCAGGACGCCGAGGGCCCCGGTGTCCTGGGCGTCGACCGTCGAGCGGAGGAGGGTGGTCTTGCCGACACCGCGAGACCCGCTGATCGCGACCGCCCCGACGCCGAGGTCGAAGACAAGACCGCGGAGCTGTTCGGCCTCCGAACGCGGCACCACCTGGTCGGCTGACAGCACCGCGAAGCCCGGGGCGCTGCGGATGTTCAACGTCGGCGGAGGCCGGGAGTTCGCGATCCTGGTGTATTCGTCCCGAAGCCGCTGACGGATCATCTCGGTGAGATCGCGTCGCCAGGATCGGTAGGCGCGCCGGCGCCGGCCCGCCGAGGTGACCAGACCACGCACCAACGCGATCATCACAATGACCAGAGCACCGAGCACGGCGTAGAAGTCGACCGCGGGCAGGGCGGAACCCGCCATCGCGGCGCCCCAATGCACCCGCTCGGTCAAGGGTTGGAACGAGCCCTCGCGCAGGGCCTCCAGCAACGCCCACAACACACGGACCAGATCGGGCACGATCAGGGCGACCGGCGCCAGCAGAACGGTGAAGAACACCAGCCGCCCCATGGACGATGAGGCACGTGCCCGTACCTCCGCGGTCGCGTCGTAGATGTCCTCCTGCTCACGCATCGCGTGGCTCACGATCGTCGGCCAAGGCACGTCGAACGCCGCGCTCAGGGCGAGAAACTCCGGAGTCAGCCGCAACCCCTCGGCGAGAGGCAGGCATCGGCCGCGATGCCGGTCGAGGATCTCGTCCCCGATCAACTCGGCCGCCTGGTCGAGCAATCGGTCGGCGGACATCGCCTTCCACACCGGTCGTCCCGCCAGCGCGGTCCACCGGCCCAGCCCGATGCGATGCCGACCGGCGACCACCGCGACACCCACGAGCGGGGGTTCCTCCGGTTTGTCAACGACCATGGCGGCCGCGGGCCGATGGATCGGCACGGTCAGCCGGACCGGGTCGCCCGGAGAGGGCAGGTTGCCGGGAAGCACCCGCATCCTCGTGCGCACGACCAGGTCCGGCTCGGCGCAGTCGATCGTCACCTCGGCCAGCTGGTACACCGCCATGTCGGTCAGCGACACCCGCCGGATCTCACCGGCCATCTCGACGTGTGCACGTGCCTGGAGGAAGAGCAGGATTCGACAGAGGACCGCGCACACCAGAAATACCAGGGCGACCACTGCGAATGTCCATCCGGCCTGGACGGCGGCCGCGCCCAGGAACGCGGCGACGAGCACGAGAACGATGGTGAACGCGCCAAGGAGAAATCGGGCAGCGGTCACCTGACGATCTCATCGGTGATGAATCGGGCCCGCAATCGTCCTATGGGTCCTTGACGAGCACGCGTACGGCCCGGGCCGCGGCGATGGCGTCCACCAGGACGGCGTGCCGCGGCTCGGGCACGTCGAGGAACCGGTCGGCCCGGACGGCGGCCAGCGGCGCCAGGTCGCGGCCGGCCAGCACGGCGTCCACCGCCGACCGGTCGCCGCCGGTGATCAGCGCGGCGAGGTCGCGTACATGAGGAAGAAGAACGCGCTCCGCGATGCCGGCGCCGTCGGCCGTGGCCGCCTTGGCCTGATTGTCCCGGCGACGCGCGAAGCGCTGTTGCGACCATCCACCGGCCGCGGTCCGGCCCTGCACGTAATGCCGGTCGACCTTGGAGACGGTGAGCTCGGCGCCGGTCGCGACACCGACCGCGATCGCACCCTTGCGGGCAAGGAGCAGGCCGAGCGTGCGGGGCGCGGCCGCGGTCAGCAGAAGATCGGCGAGCTCGGGTACGTCACCCGCGCCCGGCGGCGCCTCGAAGGTGGCGACGGCGCCATCCGACGCGGTCACGGTCAGGCCGCCGGTGGTGTACGACCCGTGCCGCGTCGCGAAGTTGTGCAGCCACCGCTCCAGCCGCTCGGGGGCGACATCCACCCACCGCCCACCTCCCGCCGCCGGCCGCGCACTCATGCCACCCACCCTACGGTCGGAGGAACCGCCGGGTCGCGAACCCGGGCGGCCCGGGCGGGAGTGGCATGATCGGTTTTCATGAGCGACGTCGCCGACCGGGTGCTGGCCCGCCTCGTGCCGGACTTCGAGCAGGAGGCCGACCCGGGGCGCGCCGAGGGGCAGCAGGCCTACATGCGCGACCAGTTCCCGTACCTCGGGCTGACCCTGCCTCAGGTCCGCAAGCTCAGCAAGATCGTCATGACGGGTCTCCCCCGCCCGGGCCAGGACGATCTGCGCGCCATCGTGCTGCGGTGCTGGGACCTGCCCGAGCGGGAGTTCCAGTACTTCGCCTGCGAGATCCTGCGCGGCGACGCCCTGGACCCGGAGTTCCTGCCGACCCTGCGCACCCTGATCACCACCAAGTCGTGGTGGGACACGGTCGACCCGCTGGCCACCCGGGTGGTCGGCGACCTCGTGCGGGCCCATCCGGCGCTGGCCACGACGATGGACGCCTGGTCGGCCGACGACAACCTGTGGCTGGCCCGGACGGCGATCCTGCACCAGCTGCACTGGGGCACGGCGACCGACACCCGGCGGCTGTTCTCCTACTGCACGGCGCAGGCCGGCCACCGCGACTTCTTCATCCGCAAGGCGATCGGCTGGGCGCTGCGCCACTACGCCCGCACGGATCCGTCGACCGTGCGGGCCTTCGTCGACGCCCACCGCGACGTGCTGTCCCCACTGTCGGTCCGCGAGGCCACCAAACACCTCTGACCACTAAGCGGGTAGGCAAAGGTTCGGTACATAACTGGTGATGGGCTGTCAGCGAACACGCTCAGCGAGAGGGACATACCAACGAAAAGACCCCGTCG
>NZ_JBFBAA010000062.1:0-21339 GCF_040682035.1 Actinoplanes sp. NPDC051470 | reverse complement strand
TGAGCACCCTTCCATCGGTGAATGGCACACATCGGCGACATTCTGCCCGCCCACACCGCCGCCTGCAACGGCGCCGGACATGTCCCCCGTCATCAGGGCCACGCCGGCGGCAGGCGCGGCATTGTCGAACGCCTGCGGCAGCACTCGGACGCCGCGGCCCGCGGCTAGCTCTTCGACGCGCACCGAGGGCCGATCAACGCCTGCGGCACTCAGGAGTGTCGCGAGGGGACGCCGGCGCAACCCGGCGATGGTCCAGTGGGCCATGGTCATGGTCATGACCCGCCGACTGGCTCGCAAACGGGCCTCGACGGACACGCCCTCAGTAGACGGCAGCGGATCTACGGGGGCCTCAAAAGCCGCCTGAGCCGGTTATTTCACAGGCTCTAAAACGGACTAAAAGTCCGTCGCGCCCTTAACAATGACTTAAGTCGGATGCAATTACCGCAGTTCCGCCGTCACGACATCGTGGACTTGCCATACGATCATGATCGTCGATCGACCGCCAGCGCCGGGGTGCCGGCAGATGAGGAAGGTGCAGCAGCGTGAAGGATCAGAACGGCGCGCCCCGGATGGGGCGCTTCCGGAGAACGTTCCGACCGACGTTGCTGATCGCCGGCGCGGCCGTGGCCGTGGCCGTGGCAACTCTGCCGGCGCTGGCCACCGACAAACCCGCCGGCCGCTCCGGGCGTACGTTAGCGGCCCCGGGCGTAGCTGCGACCGCGTCCCAACCACCCGTCACCGGTCCGTTTGCGGACCTGGTCGCGCAGGGCAGCCTCGTCACGCCCAACCCCAGCCTCACCCCCGGCGAGTTGGTGACCGGCAGCCGAACCATCACGGTGAGCTTCGCCAACCTCGGACCCGCCGCCATCCCAGCGGACACCGGATACGAGGTGCGACTCACGGTAGGACGTGGCGCCGACGTCACCTTCAGCAATTTCAGTCAGGGCGAAACGCGCAGCTGTCGCGGGGCGGTTTGCGTGGTCGATGTCCACGAGCGAATCGCCTTCGGCGGAGGCGCCCAGCTCCGGTTCGAGATTCAGGGGACCTGGACCGCGGGAAAGACAGAAGTGACGGCCCACATCGTTTCCGCCACCACCGACCTGGTCCCCACCAACAACTCCCTGCGGGTCAAGATCTGAAACTGACGGAAGCGCGCAGACCGGCCACACGGGAGCCGAAGTCGGGGTTGCCGCTGGGTCGAGGATTGTGGCGGGGGATGTCCGACGCCATGGCGCCGTAGGGCCGGTGGAGCTAAACGCACTGTTCGTTCCCGTCGTCGAGAATGATGGGCTCGCTCATGCGGCGGTGTCGACGGGCAGGTCGCGAGGCACCATTCGAGCATCCCGTCGTTCATGCGGGTAGCCCGGCGGCCGTGCGTGGTGAGCAGCCGAACCGCCTGGCCACACCGACGTGAGGACCGGCCGACGCTCGTGGAGAGCGTCAATCCTGTCGGCGCGCTGGTGCTGTTGCTGGCGGGTTGCGTGGGGCGGCGCTATCAGTTGGGCTCGGAGCGGTGCTCGCGGATCCAGTGGTCGACGTCGTCGGTTCTCCAGACCTTGCCCTGCGCGAGGTCGGCTACGGGCCGGAGGGAAGTCGGCGCGACCGGTGATCTGATAGACGCGTTGCCGGCTGACTCCGCCCAGACGGACGCGGACTTCATGGGCGCCGACGAGCCGGAGCCGGGCTTTAGTCAGGTCTCATGGTAGGCACGAGTCAACTGGCTTCGCAACTAGAGGAGTGTGTTGGCGGCGGTGCTGCCTGATGCGTCGACCCTGTACCGCTCGAAATTGCGGTTCGGGCTACGCTGCCTGCGAGTATTCGTTGATCTGTCCGTTGAGGATCTTCGTACGGCGGATCCGCGCAGAGGCGAGGTCGACAGCGGCTGGCCCGGTGTCCGTGGCGTTGGGTGGGCGTTGGTGACGGCTCTGGTGTGGCCGATGATCGTTGTAGTGCGTGACGAACTCACCCAGGACAGCCATCAGGTGCCTCGGGTTATAGATCAAAATCCGGTCCAGACACTCGCGGCGAACGGTGCGTACCCACCGTTCCGCGTACGCGTTCGACCGCGGCGCCTGCGGTGGACTGCGTAGGACCTCGATGCTTTCACTTGTGAACACGTCGTCGAACACGTCGGTGTACTAGGTGTCGCGGTCGCGGATCAGGAAGCGGAACTGCCCGGCCCGCTCCCCCAGGTCCAGCATCAGGTTGCGGGGCCTGCTGCGCCACCCACTCCCCGCTCGGATGGATGGTCACGCCGAGGACATGCACCCGCCGGGTGCCGATCTCGATCAGGAACAACACGTAGATGCGGGTCAACCCAATCGTGTCGACGTGCAGGAAATCGCAGGCCAAGATCCCCTTGGCCTGCGCAGTGAGGAACTCGGTCCAGGTCGGCCCGGACCGCCGCGGTGCCGGATCCACCCCGGCCTTGGTCAGGATGGACCACACCGTGCTGGCCGCCACCCGGTAACCCAGGCCGACCAATTCACCCTGAATCCTGCGATGGCCCCAGCCCGGGTTCTCCTTCGCCAGCCGCAGCACCAGCACCCGGATGGCGGCCCGCGTCGGTGGGCGGCCCGGCCGGCGCCGCGGATAGGTCCATTTCCGGGCGATCAGGGTGCGGTGCCAGCGCAGCAGGGTGGCCGGGGTGACCATGAACGTGGGCCAACGTGGACGGGGCAGCAGCCGGGGCAGCGCCGAGAACAGAGCCCGGTCGGTCGGGTCCAAATCCAGGCGTTTGACCTGGCGGCGCAGCACGGCGACCTGGTGGCGAAGGACCAGGATCTCGACCTCCTTTGCCCGCTCGCCGCGCAGGCCCAACACAATCAACTGCAGCACCTGACGCAGTACCAAGTATGCGAACGACACGACCATGCCGGTCAGCTTGCCTCCGAATCGGTGACCGGCAACACACAGAACCGCAGGTCGACCCCCGAAACCCTGTTTTCGAGCGGTACAGGCTTGCACGACCAGTGCGACCGCTTGCTCTTCGTCGTTGTGCAGCAGCGGAAGGATCGCCTCGGCAAGCTGGGTCTAGCTGGCGGTGTCGGGCTTCGTTGTGCCGTTGACGGCTTTCCCGTCGGGTTCATCTTGAACCTCGGTGTCCGCGATCCGGCGTTCGAGTTCGCCGATGGCCCGCCAGAAGCGGACGTACTGCCATGGGCGGGGTGGGGTGATCACAACGGCCATGGTTTTGCCGAGCTCAGCAATGATTTCGGCTTGATGTTCGTGAGTCCGCAGCGAAAGCACGATGCCGTGGACACAGAACGCGTATCTCATCACCAAGTTGGACGCCGGCCCGATGTACGCGAGCGCGTATCGGTCCATATCGTCGGAGACCTGGAGCGTCTGGGCCCGCATCAGTTCGTAGTGACGTTCCCGTTCCTTCCGCCAGATGGCCTTCAATTCAAGATCGGCGCTGTCGGGCAGCTTGAGGCCGACCTTGCCCGCCGCCATGGTCATCCTCCTGACCGCGACGTCCAGCTCGCGGCGAGCACGCGCTATGTCAAGGATTCGTTCTTTACGCGCTTCGAGCAGCGGCTTGGCGAAGTACTCGACGGCCATCGTCACGAACGCCGCGGTGGCGGCCGCAGTGACGACGGTGTCCCAGTTGATCGACGCCATCTTTTCGCTCCTGGACGTTGGTGGTGGCGGACCGGGGGCGAGCGAGCGTAGCGCCGAACAAGATCCCGGTCAGGGACGTTAAGTGCGCCTCGGCCCTACCGTGTCGGGACGGCCCGGCAGGGGCGATTCCTTTGCGGGCTCGCTGAGGTCTACACGCACGGCACACGGAGCGGTCGGATGTGTTATCCACAGCTCTTTCCACAGGGCTTCGTCGACCGTGTTTCTGCGGGCTGCGGGCGGTTGTGGCGGCGGGCTTGCTGTGCCCGCGCGTGGTCGGAGGGAAGCAACGGGGTGCAAGGCGATGCCCCGCGCTCGGCCGGTACCGTCGGTGACGACATCGGCCGCCAGCGGAACTAGGGATTTGATCATGGGTTGGACTGAAGCTGACGGTGATGCATTGTTCCGTCAGCCCTCGGATGAGCAGGCCGGCGAGGGTGCGCCATCGAGGTTCGAGGACAGCGACGAGGCGATGCGGCGGCGGTTTCCGTTCGAGGCGGATCCGGCCGATGTCGCGGAGCAGGGTCAGGACGTGCCGCTGGACGACGATGAGCACCGCCGTTAGGTGCAGCGCTGTGGTTGGCCGATCGGGCGGTCGAGGCAAGGGGATCTCGGCGACGGCTGGCACGGTGGCCGTTGCCCTGGCCCGCCTACACGACCGCGGGCAATAGAGGGCGATGCTGCCGCCACTGCTCTACTCGATCCTCAGCCCAGACAACCCCGCGGGTGGCACGCTGGTAGGACCCATGTGATGCGCTGACACGGCGGCGCCTGTCTACGGCCGAAGCCGAAAGCCAGCGCGAGCGTGATGACCTTCGCCGACAAGGCGTATCAAGGCGCAGGCGGCACCGTCCGCCCGCCGTTCAAACGACACCGGTACCGGCCGAGGCTGTCACGTCGGCAGAAGGCCGTGAACAGATCTCACGCCCGCATCCGTGCTCGCGGTGAACGCGCCGTCGCCACCCTCAAGACATGGAAAGTCCTGGCCAAGCTGCGCTGCAGCCCGTCCCGGACGACCGCGATCGTGCAAGCCATCCTCGCTCTACACCACGTCGAGAACCCGATCTACTGAGGATGGGAAAGGCTCAGTGTCATCGGGTGGACCCCGAAGTCCTTGGCGATCTGCTCAACCGACACGCCCGGTTCACGGTCACGAGCGACCCGCACGACATCGTCGCGGAACTCACGGGCATAGGGCTTGGTCACAGCAACATCCTTCCAGCCCGCCGTCACGGCAAGCCATCTCAGATGTCACCTATCGGTGCAGCAGACCCCTTCGCCACCGCCGCGCTGTTCGACGTGGTGGACTTCCATCCGGTCGACACCGTTCGTGGCTACCGCTTCCAGTCGCTGACCCTGCAGCGCCGCAACGGCGACTGAGTATCCGGCAGCATCGGACCCGTGGTCACGGTGTATTGCGGCTTGGCTGTAGCGGTTCCAGGTTCCACCGGCGGAGGCGTGGTAGCGCCGGGTTGTGGGTACGACCGCCACGGCACCGATCGGCTACCCTCGGGCCGATGGGTCAGTGGCTTGCCACCATCATGTTTCCCGACGGAACTGCCAAGTACGGGACGTACAGCACCGTCGTCGCTTGTCTGCTCCCTCACCACTATGCCGAAGCAGTGTCGGAGGGCGACACGTTCCCGGACGGCTCGGCCTGCACCCGGGCCGAGGTCGCTGGAGAACCCGAACCGGAATGGCCGGACGCCGAGTGCGCGGCCCTCGACGAGCTGGTGCCTGTCGTGATCTCGACCGAGCCGGACCAGGACACCCGGCATGCGCTGTTCTGCCCGCGGCGAGCCGTCGTGCTCGGACCGATGTCACCTCACCATCTGGACGCGCTCCAGCGACGGTTCGAGCTGGTCGCGGATGATGCCGGAGTACGGCACCTGCGCCGTGCGGGCGCCCCAGCGGCCGGCGCCCCACCATCGGACGCGATGTGTGGCCAGGCAGTCCCCGGCCGGCCGCAGCCGTTCCACACCCCGTTTCGATCGGACGGCGGTTTCGGGTCGAGGACGTGCCAGGCATCGACCTCTATGCAAGGTGGCCCCACGGCGACCTGTGCCGCGAGTGCCTGGTTTCGCAGCTTCCCGCGGTCGAGGACGACCCTGCGCCTGTCAGCCCACGTCCTGCACGAGGTGAGCCCAGTTCGCGGCGGTGGTCAACCGCAGCATTCCGGGGCCGCGGAGTACCCCGCCGGCGCCGGGACCAAGATCCGTGAATCCAGCTCTACCGGCCCATTCGCGCTGGTGTACCCACGCCCGGCCGGGGAGATCGCGGCTTACGAGACCCGCGAGGCCGGTCCACCGGCTCCGGTGTCCGAGACGGTCGAGACCGCGCCGGTCGTCGTCACCTTCACCACGGTCCGCCGCGTGAACGGCCCACCCGGTGCACACCGCCCGTCCTTGAAGAACTCGCCTGCCTTCGGCGCCGGGACGGCCACCACCGTCACAGACACCGCTCCTCGGCCGTCGTCGGAAAGCGCAACGGCGTACGGCGTGCACTGCAGATGATGCGCGACGACGAGCGACAGCCGCGTGCCGTCGACGCTGTACTGCGCGACCGGAACCCGGTCGCCCTTGGGCGCCGTGCTCTTCGCCTCGAGGGTCATCACCTTGTCGATGCGGCCGCCGAACCTCCGCGCCGCGGCGTCGGTCGTCGACACCGACGGGGGCGACGGTTCGGTCAGTATCACCGGGATCACGATGACGAGCGTAAGACCGGCCAGACAACAGGCGGCGAGGACCGGGGTGGGCGCCCGCCGGGGCATCGGCCGCAGGAGCGGCCCGGCCCCGGTCGTGGCGATCAGCAGAACCCGCAGCAGCAGGGCGCCGAGCACCGACATACAGCCGAAGATGATCAGCTGGGGCCACGGCAACCAGTCCGCGTGGTGAGCAAGGAAGCCCAGCATCCCCGCGAGGTAGACCGTCTCACCGACCACCGCCCTTCTGAGCGCCACGACATGTTCGTCGCCGCGCAGCCGAACCACGCGTACCCCACCCGCTACGACGACCGCGGCTGTCACGACCAGCAGAAACTCCCGCATACCTCAGATCGTGATCGCCCGGCGCAACCTCAGCCATCCCCCGCGTGGTCGTCGCCTGGTGCCAGCCCGGGTTCCAGCAGGGGAGCTTCGCGGATGTCGGCGGCCAGCTCCAGCGTGTGGGCGGCTGGGCGAACAGGGCCTCGTACTGCGGGTCCGGGGGACCGAGTGCCCATTGCCGAGTTCGACTGTCGCGGACGAACAGCAGACCCCACTCGTCCGGGGTGGGGTCTGCGAAGCGCTGCTGGCTGCGCTGATTACGGTCCGGCAGGCGAGCGTGGTGGATCCGGCCGCCGCGATTCTGTTGTCCACCCGCAGCCGGAACCACCTCGCCGCCCTCATCCGCACCCGCCGCCAGCAGCGCCGATCCCGTTCTTCGAAGACCGGCAACAGGCCTACGTGCTGCGCGTCGCCTCGACCTTCATGCTCACCCTGAACCCGGAAACCCGGATGACCTGCGCGAAGGCCGTCGCCCTGCTCGCCACCGACAAACGCCGATGGCAGGTTGCCCGACTGGCAGATGCCGGACGGCGTTGAGTGGAAGCAACTCCGGCCCGCGGCTCAACCCGACACCGGTCATGGTCTGTCGACGTGGCGGAAGCGGTGTCACACCCAATCGGCGGCAGACTCGCCGTTGCGCCCACGAGATCATGTCGCATGCTCGCACGCCAACGTGAAACCTGCGACGGCGGGAGATCAACCGATCCACTCAACACCGCAGCGCCCGCGCTCACGGACGGCGGCAAATCCGTATGTCACCGTTCTAGCTCCTCGCCCGTGGAGACGATGCCACGATCGGGCGTGAAGGCATTGAGAGTAGGCGGTTCCGTGCTCTTGAGCTGCTGGCAGAGATTGAGCGACAGGGCGGCTATGAGTCGGCTGCCGGTGCAGGGCCAGTCGTAGCCTCGAGGCCTTCTTCGGCGGAAACGATGATGTCGGATTGACCGGTTGCAACCTGGGCGATCATCCCGGCGTGCATCGGTTCTTCACTGTCTTGCGTGACGTCTGAGAACGGCCCGAGGTTCAGGACGTGTGGTTCGGTATCAGTGAGGTCATGGCTGGCAACCAGTGGCCATTCAGTGATTCATGTTATGTCGTGACGAGGCCGTCGGCCGATGACGTGCTGCGCTGGACCAGCGCCGCCCGGCCTTTCACGCCTAGTTTGACCGGATCGACATACAGGCGGATCTCGTCACCCCTAGGACAGATATGGACGTGACCGGGTCTGGTTGATCCGGCCACCGCGCCGCCCGGCGTATCTCCGGCCGGGGATACGCTGACGTGGCGCGGAGTGTGGTTGCGACCTTGGACGGAGCTGAAGTGAGCAGTGCAGGGCTCGGCGAGCCGTTTGAGTTTCACACCTTTCTGGCGCCAGGCCGGGGCCCGGCGTACGACGACTTCCACCGGGCGATCCCGGCCGACCTGGACGCCGCGATGCGCGCCGCCGGTGTCATAACCTGGCGGATCTACCGCAACGACTTGATCCTCACCCATCAGGTGGTCGCGCTCGACCGTCAGCAAATGGACGAGATCCTGAACAAGAATCCCGTGAATCAGCGCTGGCAGCAGGAGGTCGCACCCTACCTCGTCGATACCCCAGCAACCGAAATTGGCGACGATCCCGGCAACCTAGTCTGGGAATTCTCCTGGCCGACTCGGTGAACGGCAACGGCTGCGGAAAGTCGCCGTCCGGCCGCCGGCCACGACAGCAAGGCGCGGTACTCCGAAGATAGGGGCCGCACGACCAGCGGCCGTCGTCGGCCCGGTCACGGTAGTCGGCAGAGTCCGCAAGCCGTATCAATCCCTCCACCACAGCGCGTCTCGCCTCGTTGGTCATGACTCCATTGTCCAGTGCAATCCACACCGAGCAGCTCGGAAGGCCTCGGGGCACGCGACATAGTCTGACCAACGGGGTGACCAGCGCGCTCGGTCAGCGGCAAATCCGGATATGTGATCTCGACGTCAGGGCGGTCAGTACCCGAGCCTGCTTTCTATTGGAACTCGACTTCGGTCGCTGGAACGCGGCGGGGGTCGGATAGGCCGCTGGTGGTCTCGTGGCATGGGCGTCGTTGAACGTCGTGCGTTGGGTGGCCCGTATCGGGGAGGCGAAGATGTTGGTGGCTCAGGTTCGCCGGACACCGATCATGGTTCGTACGGCTGTGAGGATCTCTTCGGTGGTGAAGGGTTTCGGTAGGGCGGTGATGCCGGGTTCGAGGACGCCGTACCGGTTCATGAGGTCGCCTGCGTAGCCGGACATGAACAGGACTTTGGTGTCGGGTCGCCGTTCGAGGAGGTGGGTGGCCAGTTCGTCGCCGAGCATGCCGGGCATGACGACGTCGCTGAGGAGCAGATGAATGGCTTGGGTGTGCTGTTCGGCGAGTTTGAGGGCGTCGGCGCCGTTGGCGGCGGCGAGGACGGTGTAGCCGGCCTTGGTGAGGGTTCTGGTGAGCGTGTCGCGGATGCCGTCTTCGTCTTCGGCGACCAGGATGGTCTCGCTGCCGCCGGCCGGTGCGCGGCTGTGCGGCGGCTTGTCGATCGGTTGGTCGGCGGCTTGGTCGGCGGTCGGTAGGTGGATGGTGACAGCGGCTCCGCGGCCGGGGGTGGATGTGATGCGCAGGACGCCGCCGAGTTGGCTGACGATGCCGTGCACGGTGGACAGCCCGAGTCCGCTGCCCTGGCCGCCTCCTTTGGTCGTGAAGAACGGATCGGTGGCACGTGCGAGGGTGTCCGGTGTCATGCCGTGTCCGGTGTCGCGAATCGTCAGCCGAACAAATTCGCTGGCCGGGGTGGAGTTTGCCTCGTCCGGGTTGTCGGTGTTGTCGGCGTTGGACGTGATAATGGTGAGTGTGCCGCCGTCGGGCATCGCGTGTGCGGCGTTGACGGTGAGGCTGAGCAGGATCTGGGCGATGTTGGCGGGTTCGGCGAGGACGGGTCGCAGGTCCGTGGCGAGGTGGGTGACGATCTGAATGTGCGCGCCGATGGTGGGTAGTAGCAGTTCGTTGGATTCGCGGATGGCCCGGTTGAGGTCGAGAGCCGACGGGTTGATGATGCTGCGCCCGCCGAGGGTCAGGAGCTTCTGGGTGAGGCCGGTGGCCCGCTCCCCACCTTTGCGGATCTGTTCCAGGTCGGCGAGCAGGGCGCGGCCGGTCTCGGCGTCCAGCCGCCCGGCGGTGGTGAGTTCGGTGACGGATTCGGAGACGAACTCCTGGAAGGCGAGCATCGAGCCCAGAATGTTGTTGAAGTCGTGGGCGACCCCGCCGGCGAGCGTACTGAGGCTGTCGAGGCGTTCGGTGGCCCGGTCTTTGGCGTCGATGTCGTTCTGACGCTCAGCGAGTCGGCGTTCCTGGTCGGCCTCAACGAGCGCGGTGACGTCATCGACGGTGCCGATGAAGCCGGTGTATTCACCGTCGTCGTCGCGGATGGCTCGCACGTGCACGTTGACCCAGCGCAGTGTTTCGTCGGGCATCACGATCTGGCTGCGGTAGCGGTGCTGGCCCTCGCCGGCTCCGTGGCCGCGCGCGACGGCGAGGATTTCGTCGTGGTCTTCGTGGCTGGCGCAATGCAGCCAGCCGAGACCGAGCAGGTCGTCAGCCGGCAGTCCGGTGATCTCGGTGAGGCGGGCGTTGACGTAGTTGGCCGAGCCGTGCCGGTCGCCGAAGGCGATGCCGACCGGTGATAGGTCGGCCATGAGCCGGAACCGGGTTTCGGTGTCGGTGAGTGCCTTGGCTTTGTCGAAGAGTTTCGCGCTGACGGCGCGCAGATATTCGTGGTCGACCTTGGCGGTGTCGACCGGTCTGGCGGCGCTTCGGTCTTCGGCCAGGACGTCGTCGATGGTCTGCATGAGCACCTGCGGGTCGGCGGATTTCAGCAGGACCCGGGCCACGCCGCACGCCTCGGCGAAGGGCCGGGTCTCGGCCTCCTGGTAGTTGGCCGTGTAGAACACGATGGGTGTCGCGGCCGTGTCCGGGGCAGCGCGCAGCTCCCGGGCCAGTTCGTAGCCGTCCATGCCCGGCATCAGGACGTCGGTCAGGACGATGTCGGGGTGCTGGGCATGGGCCATGGCGAGCGCCTCGGCGCCTTCGTGAGCCTCGATGACCTGGTGTCCGCTGTACCGCAGCACGGTGCGTACCAGCTCCCGGTTGCTGGCGCGGTCGTCGACGACCAGGACGGTGGCCATGGTGATCAGTCTCCGGTCCGGCGGTTCAGGAGGGCTTCAACCTCGTCGAGCAGTGCTGCCGGTTCGATGGGCCGGCGGATGACGCGGGTTGCACCGCCGTTGAGCATTGGGTCCTGCCAGTCGGCGGTGGCGGTGATGAACGCGAACGGCACGGGGGCGAGGACGGGCACGTCGCGGACGTGTGACAGCAGTTGGGCGCCGCTCTGCTGGCCGACGTGGACGTCGGACAGCACCAGATCGGGCGGGGCGTCGTGTGCGGCGGTGATGGCCTGTTCGACGGTGAAGGCCGTCCGTACGTGGTATCCGTGTGGCTCGAGCACGCTGCGCAACAGCGTCTGGTTGACGAGGGAGTCGTCCAGGACCAGGATGTCGGCGGCTTGACGACGGTCCGGCTCGGATGTGGGTGGGTCCGTGGTCTGGGCCGGCTCCGTTGCGGCCGGCGCGGGCCGGGATCCGCGCAGGTGCTCCGGCAGGTGGAGATTGATCTGTTCGGTGAAGGTTTCCGGGTCGATGGGCTTGGTCATGTAGTGGGTGAATCCGGCACGCAGGGCCCGGTCGCGGTCGTCGACCATCGCGAATGAGGTCACAGCGATGACCGGGACGGCGGCGAGGTCGGGTGCCGATCGGAAGGCCGTCAACGCTTCGTAGCCGTCGATACCGGGCAGTTGCAGGTCCATCATGACCAGATCCGGTCGTGCCGCCAGGGCCAGCTCGATGCCCTGCTCCCCGGTGACCGCGGCGATGACGGTGTGGCCGTGCGATTCCAAGAGGTAGGTCATCAGCTGCAGGTTGTGGGGGGTGTCCTCGACAATGAGAAGGCGTGCACCCATGGCGGGCTCCCTTACCGCTCGGCGAAGGAGACGGTGAAGGTGCTGCCTTCACCGACGACGCTGGACACGGTGAGGGTGGCGTGCAGCAGTTCGGCGAGCTTCTGGGAGATGTGCAGTCCGAGCCCGGTGCCCTCGTCGTTGGTTTTCGCGGTGGTGGCACTGCGTTCGAACGCCCGGAAGATCCGGGCCAGGTCGGCCTGCGGGATACCGGGTCCGGTGTCCTGCACCGCGATCTGCAGCCCTCCGTCACCGCCGGGCGCAGTGATCAGCCGGATGCGTACCTCGCCGGTGTCGGTGAACTTGATCGCGTTGTTGATCAGGTTGATCAATATTTGGCCCAGTGCCCGGCGGTCGGCGGTGGCGATCGCAGGCACATCCCCCGGGCCTTCGATGCGCAGGGTGAGTCCTTTGCCGTCGGCCAGTGGCTGCAGGGACTGCACGACCTCGTCGGCGACCTGCCGGCAGTCGACGGCTTCGAGGGTGATCTGGACCCGACCGGATTCGATCTTCGCGAGGTCGAGCAGGTCGTTGATGATGGACAAGAGGTGCTTTCCGCTGGTCTGCACGAGGCGCAGCTGGTGTTCCTGCTCGGCGTTGAGGGGACCGGGGAGCTTCATCAGCATGGTGCCGGTGAAGCCGATGATGGCGTTGAGGGGCGTGCGCAGCTCGTGGCTCATGCTGGCCAGGAAGTTGTCCTTGGCCTGGCTGGCCCGCTCCAGTTCGATGTTCTGTTCGCGCAGCTGTCGTTCGATGCGTTTGCGGTCGGTGATGTCGCGGACGGCGGCCATGGTGAGTCGCCCGGCCGGTGTCTCCAGCGCGCTGAGGCTGATCTCGACCGGGATCTCGGTGCCGTCCTTGTGCAGGGTGACCAGTTCCGTCCCGGCGCCGACCTGCCCGGCGTCGACCGGGCGGAGCCCGTCGGGGATCAGCATCTGCACCGGCTGGCCGATCAGTTCGTCGCGTTGGTAGCCGAACAACCGTTCGCATTGCGAGTTGACCAACTCGATCGACCCCGACGCGTCGACACCCAGGATCGCGTCCGGGGCCACCTCCAGCATCCACCGCAGTTTCCTCTCGGCGAGCTTGAGTTCACTGATGCCCCGCGACATCGACGCCACGCCGACGATGCGGCCACCAACGCCCATGATCGGAACAGTGGTCACCGATACCGTGATCGGCGTGCCGTCCTTGCGCAGGCGTTCCGCCTCGTACGGCTCGACCCGCTCCCCGGCAACAACCCGCCGCAGCATCTGTGCTTCAACCGACCGGGCATCTTCTGGAATTGCTATCTCGAAGCTGCGCCCGACGACCTCCTGCGCCGTGTATCCGTAGAGGCGTTCCGCGCCGGAGTTCCAGCTTGTGACCACGCCCTCAACGGTTTTGCCGACGATCGCGTCGTCGGCGGACTGCACCAAGGAGGCCAGCGCCGACGCGCCCGCCTGCGCAGTACCGTCACGCGCCATGACAAGTACCCTGTCCGGGGCCGACTGCCCGACCTGCAACGTCGAGGCGTCCCACGACACCACCACCTTGCGGGGGCCGTCCCGGTGCCGCAGAGTGAGTGCACAGGACACCGAACCGGAAGCGAATGCCTGCCGGATCTGGGACTCGGCCCGGGCCTCGTCGGCAAAGCACTCCTTCCACGGTGCGCCGACCAGCTCGTCGCGGCTGCGGCCGGTCAGCGCGGCCATGTGCCGGTTGACATCCGTGACAACGCCATCGATGTCGACGATCGCGAGCGCGTCCGGCATGGCCTCCACAATCGAATGGGCATAGTCACGCGCCTCCGTGAGCGGATCGGCCAGTATCGAAGAAGTGCCCATCCTGCCGGCCATGACTCACCTATCCCTGACTGTGTTCAATCGGGTGCTATATCCCCGAAACTCCGCTATCCGAGCTAAATATGAGTAATTGTCGCATACTGGAACGGTTTGGAAGCTGAATCGATCGACATTGCCCCTGAAGCCCGCAGCTGGTTTGCGAATATAGCCATGAATATCCGTCTTGAGACAGAATAATCTCTGGCCGAGCGTCGTGCACCAGTTACTGGCTGACGCCGTCACGGCATTCGAGAGCCTGCCTGAGGCGGAGCGCGAGTCGTTCGCGCCCCGCCTCGGTCGAGCCCGCCGCATCGTCGACCAGTACCCAGCCCGCGCCGCCGCCCTCCTTTACCAGGTCCTGGGCGTGCTCGACGAACGCCTGGCCGGTGCACTGACGGACATCCGCTTCTCGGCCAGATGATTGCGCCGAGGCGGCGCAACTCTCTGCCGCTGTTTAGGACGCTTCGACGGCATGGAGCGCGGGTATCTGCAGGCCGGGACCTTGCCCGGCGGGCTGACCCTGGACCCCGAATCCGGTCTGATCGGCGGGACGTCGACGGGCCCGGCGGGCAGCAGCCCGGTCACTGCCTTGGTGACCGACGTCGACGACCACCGCGTTGCTGCCGAGGCGGCGATCGAGGTGAACGCCGCCTTGGAGGTCACGACGTCGTCGCTGCTGGACGTCGTGGTCGGCACCGCCTACACGGCTACCCTGGCTGCCACCGGCGGCATCACCCCTACCCCAGGTGGAGCGTCACCGATGGCGCCCTGCCCGCCGGGCTGACGCTGAACACCGATACCGGGCAGATCAGCGGAACGCCCACCACCGCCGGGCGGGCTGAGCTCACCGTCACGGTGCTCGACGGCGGATTCAACCTCGCTACGCGGACGTTTTCCCTGATTGTCAACCGGCCACTGTCACCGGTCTCAACTGTGCCGGCCGCCGCGATCGGCACTCCGTATGCGACCACTCTTGGGCCGTCACCGGCGGCACCCCTGCCCGCCGGTCTCCGGCTGGCCGCCGACAGCGGGGCGATCACCGGCATCCCGACCGGTCCGGCCGGGGCCAGCCCGGTCACGCTGACCGTGACCGATGCAGCCGGAGCCACCGCCATGCTGACCCTGACCCTGACGCTGACCGTGAACCCTGCCGCCCCGGCGGCCAGGCCGCAGGGGCCACCGCCGGGTTTATGGGTACAACCGGTCATCGTCGTGGTGCTGGGCCTCAACGGCGCCTACCCCATCACCCCGCCCGCAGAGCAGGCCGGCGGCCGACGCAGTAGCTACACCGAAAACGCGCGGTCGGACGTTCCGGAGGAACTCACTCGGCTAAGGGATATACCGACGCAGTGACCTCGTCGTGGGTTCGGATCGAGTACCTCGACAAGGAACTCGAACACCACGACGAGGTCAGCGTCGGCGGGGTCGAACCACGCGGCGGAGCATCCGGGGGAATCGGCCGGAAGCGGCACGTGACAGCCCGGGAGTTGCCACGATAGGTGAGACGAGTCAGGCGGTCTCGGCAATGGGACCTTCCGTATGCACGCCAATTTGATCGCAACCGAGGTTCGCTGGGCGGGGCTGCAGATGCGCTGGTGGGGTGGGTGGCGCCGACGGGCTGCGGTCGCTGCGCGGGCTGTGGGGCACGCTGGTCGCCGCCGTCCTGATCACCTGCCTCGGCACGCTCGGATCGGTGGTCTTCCACGGTTGGTGGAACGACACGGTCGCCGACCTGAACGCCGACCGGCTGGACCGGTCAGTCGCCAGCCGGGTCAGCCGGGTCACCGACAACCTGACCCGTTACCTCGACGCGTTGCGGGCCGTGGGGGCGTTCATACAGACTGGCACCGACGGCCATCCCGGCCGTGCCGTGAGCGCCACCATGACGGCGCGCGAGCAGATCGTCGGGCGGGGCATCTTCGAGGTGTTCCCCGACAACCCCGACACGGGCGCGGCGTTGCCTGGCAGTCTGTCCCAGGCTGAGCGGGTCACGGCAGCAAGATCTACATTGGGGGCTAACAGCCGATCGACCGGTCAAGCGAGAGAAGCCGGGTGACGACCGAGGCCACCGTGGGTCGTCGGTGGGCTCACTGGTCACGGTGAAGGCGACGAACGAACAGCATTCGGTCTCCCCGTGGGGTCAGGTTCTTCGCCGAAAACGACGTCCTCATCGTCGCTCGGTCGAGCATCGGTACCGCCATTATCCGATTAGCGGAAAAGCTTCGCGTTTGTCAGCTAGGTTGGATCGCTGTCGCGTCGGTGTTCCTCCGCGTTTCTTTCTCAGGTGGTGCCTCATGAGTAAGAGCCTGATACGTGAGTCGGTCTCCGGCGAGCATGCGGAGTTGGTCTCGATCGTGGCGTCCTCGCACGACGCGATCGTGGGGATGACCATCGACGGGCTGATCACCACGTGGAATCCGGCTGCCGTGCGGCTCTACGGCTATGCGGCCGAGGATATCGTCGGACGCTCCGCGGACCTGCTCGTACCGGCAGAGTGCCGGCCGGACGAGGCCGGGGTTCTGCGCCGCATCCTGGCCGGTGAGGAGGTGGGGCGTTACCGGAGCGACCGCGTCTGCCGCGATGGCTCCACCGTGACGGTGTCGCTGACGGTGTCACCGATTGTCGACGACACGGGTGCCGTCGTCGGAGCGGCGACTTTTTCGCGCTGGTTCAACGAGCTGGAGGAGGCCCGGGACCGATTCGAGATCAGGATGAGCAAGCTTCGGTCCGAAGCGGCCGGCGCTGCGGCACGCTTCGAGACGCTGGCCGAGGAGGTTCGTGATCAGGCCAGACAAGCCCAGGAACGCTTCGACCTGCGGGTCGGCAAAGAACGCGTGCGGATGCAGGACGCCGAGGACCAGGTACAGGCTCAGCTAGCCATGCCGGGTGCGCAGATCGGCGCCGGGCAGATGAACCGTGAGATGCAGAGCGCCCATGAGCGCTTCGAGGGGCTCGTCGCCGGTCAGCAGACGGAGGCTCAGAGCGCCGCCGGCCGCTTCGAAACACAGGTCGACGAGGCTCACCACCAAACCGAGGACGCTCAGCAGCGGTTCGAGGAAATCGTCGATCACGAACGCGTCGAGGCCGAGGACGCGGCCGACCGGTTCCAGCAGCGTACCGAACTCGAGCAGGACGTCGCCCGGCGCGACCGGCAGCACCTTGAGTTCCAGCTGCAACAGAGCCAGCGCCTGGAAGTCCTCGGTCAGCTCGCCGGTGGTGTCGCCCACGACTTCAACAACCTGCTCGCGGTGATCCTCAACTACGCCTCGTTCGTCGCCGAAGAACTCGCCGCCGCCCCCGCCTCGGACTCGATGACGGCGGCCGGTCACGACGTCGGCCAAATCCAGCGCGCCGCCGAACGGGCCACCGCCCTGACCCACCAGTTACTCGCCTTCGCCCGTCGGGAGGTGATCCAGCCGCGAGTGCTCGACCTCAACCACATCATCACCGACGTCAAGCAGTTGCTCGACCGCACGATCGGTGAAGACGTCGTGCTGACCAACGACCTGGCCGACGACCTGTGGCCGATCCTCGCGGACACCGGCCAGATGGAGCAGATTCTGGTCAACCTCGTCGTCAACGCCCGTAACGCCATGAGCGGCGGCGGCACGCTGTCCATCGAGACCCGCAACATCCGGGTCGACGACGACCGGCATATTCGGCTGCGGGTCAGCGACACCGGTACCGGCATGAGCCCCGACATCATCGAGCACGTCTTCGAGCCCTTCTACACGACCAAACGCGACGGCACGGGCACCGGCCTAGGTCTGGCCACCGTGTACGGCATCGTGGCCCAAGCAGAAGGCACCATCGCCATCGACTCCCAGCTCGGTGTCGGGACAACGATGACGATGACGTTCCCGGTCACCGACCAGGTAGCCGTGCCCGACGAAGCGGAAGTGCCCTACCAGCACACCCCAACCGGGCAGACGGTCCTGCTCGTCGAGGACGAGCAAGCACTCCGCGAGGTCACCGAACGGATCTTCACCCGCGACGGCTACCGCGTTCTCACCGCTGCCGACGGCCAGGAAGCCCTCACGATCGCCGCCGACCACGACGGTGAGATCGACCTGCTCGTCACGGACGTCGTCATGCCGATGATGCTGGGCAAGGAGGTCGCCGAAAGAATGCTCCAGATCAGACCCGGCATCAAGGTGCTGTACATCTCAGGCTATGCCCGCCCGGTCCTCGCCTCAGCGGGCCGCCTCGACCCCGACATGCACCTCATCGAGAAGCCCTACTCCGCCTCCACGATCACCCAGAAGGCCGGACAGGTTCTCCGCCACCCGGGATAAACCACGCGCCGATCCCCGGCGTCGAACGCCACCTGCCCGGGCGACTCGGAGAGCCACCGCAGAATCCGCCGCCGGCGAAGAACCCTCATCCGGCGTGGGCCCACCCGTTATCCCGACGCAGTCGGCCGAGCCCGCCGTCGTGGTGCCAGCCGAACCTGTCACCGACCGGCGATCAGCGCGACGCCAAGCCGTGTGACTGAACTCCATACCGCATGCAACGTCATCCATAGCTCTCGGCTCGACCTTCGACAACGAGTACAACGGTAAAGACTTTCAATGGGATGCAGCGGCGGGTAGCGCACGGTGTTCTGGAGTGGATTCTCGACCCAATGAATTGATTGGCCTGCCCTGCGTAGACCAGACCGAATGATCGCGGACTCGCCTACGCGGCCCGCACTCTCGGCCATGGGGAAGTGCACTCACATCAAGCAATTGAGGGCGCTGACCGGCACCGACGTCAGTCACTCGGCGTGGCCGACGACGGGGTCTGCCCGCACGATCAGCGGCAGAAGAGCTCGGCCGATCTTGGACTTGTGAAGCCAACTCACACGTTTCGGGATGACGCTGGATCGCTCAGTCTCCGACCAGCCGAAGGGCAAGGTTATGGTCGGCACGGCACTGTTCGCTCAGACGCTGCGCTGCCTCCAACGCCTCCCGTTCCTGGTCATTGGCCGCTGCGGCAACCAGCTGGCCAACGACGTGAGGCTATCGCCGATGTCGGGCACCGTCGGCACCTCGGAGCGGACCACGTCGCTACGAGCGCGCCACACGGCGGAAGAACGTACCTGATCTTGGCTTTGACTTCTTTAGAATCGGACACGGTGTGCGACATTCCGGCGTGGAGTCGATATCCACTGCGATTTGCTGTGCACGGGCGTATTCGACCACCGCGCTGGCTCAGCAAGCTCGATGTAACGACAGTGATCATCTGGGTGAGGAGGGTTCCATGAGGTGCAGCGGTACCTATGAGTACCTTGACAGCGTCGACCCCGAGGAGCAGGCCCGGCTGGATGCCGTGCGTCGCTACCAGCTAGTGGATGAGCCGGTCGAGGACACGTACGAACGGATCGCATTCGTCGCCGCCGCCCTTTTCGACACTCCGATCGCGACGGTGTCGCTGGTCGAGCAGCATCGCGTCTGGCTGGCCGCGGCTTATGGCCTGCCCGACGTCCGCGAGGTCGGCCCGGAGCCCGGCCTGTGCGCGTCGGCCATCGCCCAGGACGGCGTCTATGTGGTCAACAACGCGGCCACTGACCCGCGGACGCGCGCGCACCCCCTGGTCTACGGCGAGCTGGGCCTGCGGTTCTACGCGGCAGCTCCGATCCGGACCCACGACGGCTATCGGCTGGGCACGGTCAACGTGATCGACAATCGGCCGCGCGAGGCGACGAAACGACAGCTGAGCGCACTGGAGCACATGGCCGCGATAGTCTCCGACGAGCTCGAACTACGCCTGATGGTGATACGCAGCGCCGTGGCCGAAGAACGCATGCGAGAAACGGTGAACTGAGTAGGAACACTTGTGACCGGGTAGCGCCGATCGCATGCGTAGCGTCCGCAAAATCGCCGCCGGATCACCACCGTCCAGTAGGTCCGCGACCGGCGGGCGGCGACGCCGACCCGGATCAGTGTCGCGGGCCGCGGTCAGGCCGGTCGGAGGCGCTGGGCGTAAAGGAAATGTTTGCGCGGTGAGGGGGGCGGCAACGCACTCAATTCGGCGGAGTCGGTTGCTCTGGTCCGTCGCTCGCTGTTATGTACCGGAGGCCATGTAGGCGGCGAGAATGTAGTTGGGGTGCCGGTCGAGGTTCTTGCGTGCCCGGTCGTAGCGCATGGTGGTCTTGGGGTCGGCGTGACGGGCGGCGATCTGGACGTCGCGGAGGCTGACGCCAGCGTCGAGCATGGTGGTCACGAAGGTGTGGCGCAGCATGTGCGGATGCATCCTCGGCATCCGGATGCCGGCGGTGGCGGCGAGGTGCTTGAGCCGGCGGGTCGCGGCGTGCCGGTCCATCCGGGCACCGATTGTGTTGCGCAGGATCGGCCCGCTGAGGCGTTCCTCGACGACCCGGTCGATGGCTCGGGCCACTGCGGGTGGCAGCGGGACGAGTACGACCTTGCCACCCTTGCCGTGGACACGCAGCACGCGGTGGCCGTGTTCCTCGCCCAGGTCGCCGATGCTGGCGCCACACGATTCGAAGATCCGCAGGCCGAGCAAGCCCAGCAGCGCGATCAAGGCGAAGTCGTTCGGGTCGGTGGACTGCCGGGCGGTGATGATCAGAGCCTCGAATTGCAGGTGTCCCAGGCCAAGAGTCGGTGATTCAGCAGGCACGGTAGGGCGGCGGACATAGTCGGCTGGGGAGTGTCCCAGGATGGCGTCGATGACGCAGACCCGGTAGAAGCCGACCACTACCGACAGTCGCCGGGAGATCGTCGAGGGCTGGTATCGGCGTACCTCCTGCAGCCAGCGCACATACCGCTCGACGTCGACCCGGCGCGCGGTCAGCGGGTTGAGGTCTTGATCGGTGCACCAGCGGAGGGAGACGCGCAGGTCGGAGTCGGTGTGCACGCGGGTCTGGCCGCGGTAGCAGCCCAGAAAGGCGGACGCTGCGGCCGGCACGACGAGTCGATCGGAAGAGACGACATCGGACACGGAAGCAGAGAAGGCAGGCATACACCACCGTGCGTCACCAGCGACGATGAACGCCAGCAAGCCCGGAGCGGGAGAAGAGTGTGGTTGATCGTGCAGCAGTACTCTGCGCGAGTGGCACTACCTGTGGTCGAACGTGAGCGTCTGCTTTCGCTGTACCGAACTCGCGTCAACGCGTATGCCGGTGTGGACGCGGAGTACGGACAGCGTTGGCGCAACTGGTGCCGGATGCTGGTGACGTTCGGAGGTTCCCTTGTCGTTCCGCCGCGGAACCCCGAGGCTGATCTCGAAGCATTACTCGCCGGCCGATCCCGCTCGGACTCGCAGGTCCATCAGGTACCCGCAGACGTCGGCGAGTGCCACCGCAACGTCGCAGTTCTGTGGATCGACGGAGCGATCGAGTCGATCGGTACGGGTTACGCCCTGTCGGACGACGGCCTCTGGCGACAGCACTCATGGGGCCTGGCTTCCAACGGCGTGCTGATCGAGACTACTGACGAGCGGCGAGCCCACGTGGGTATTGTGCTGCCTGCGAGGGCGCCCAGCATGCAGTTCGCCGGCAGCAACGCCCAAGAGCACCTCAAGGCGGTGGTACGCCAACGCGGTCCTCGCGCCGTAGAGCTGATCGCGATGATCCGCGAACTGGCGAACAGCGGCAACGCTCGGCCCAGCTGACGGTACCCGTCCCGGCGTGCCGCCCATCGCGACCGGTGACCTTGGCGCTCGCAGTTCATGCGATCACTTTGGGCCCCGGCCGCAAGGATCCAGCCGCTACGCCTCGTAAAGCGACGCGATGGGATCATCCGCACGATCAGGCCGGGTAGCGACGGCGCATTGCTGCGCCGCCGCCCCCTCAGAACCGGACGTGCACGTTTCCATGCATCCGGCTCAAGCAAGCCCGCGAAGATC
>NZ_JBFBAA010000061.1:0-21352 GCF_040682035.1 Actinoplanes sp. NPDC051470 | reverse complement strand
ATGATGGTGGGGATGGCGTAGCCGGCGAAGTCGACGCCGCGTTCGGGGTCGAACTTGTCGACGGCTTTGATCAGGCCGACGTTGGCGGTCTGGATCAGGTCGTCGGTGGGCTCGCCGCGGCCGGAGTAGCGGTGGGCGAGGTGGCGGGCCAGCGGCAGCCAGGCCTCGATCGCCCGGTCGCGCATCGTGGCCCGGGACGGGTGGCCGACGGGCATCGCGGCCATGGCGTTGAGCAGATCGGCGGCGCTGTCCGCGGGGGCGAGCGCCTCCGGCTCGGCGGGCCGCGTCTCGGCGCTGGCCTGCGTCGTGACGGTCATGCTGAGTCCTCCCTGTCACCTGTCCGGAGAGCCCGGCTCGGATCGGAGATCACGAGACGCGGTAGGTCAGGTGCGTTTTCAGCTTGCGCGCGGGTCCTTCGGGTGGTGGCCGTGGGACCTGCATGGTTGGCCGTTCAGTTACGACGACAATAGCCGAGAGGTCGAGGCGTGACTAGCCGAAAGTATGAGTGACTTTATGTAGTCGATCAGTCACAGTGGAGCGCTTGTCCGGCGGCGGCGGACGACGAAGATCGCGCCCCCGACGAGGACCAGGGCCAGCGCGGCGATGCCGATGATCAAGCCCGCGGACGGCCCGGACGACGAGCTGGTGTCGGCGGCGGCGACCGTGGCCGGCGCGTCGGTGGTCGGCGCGACCGAGGGGGACGGCGACGGCGACGGGGTGGTGGACGACGGCGACGGCGCGGCGGCCACCGGAGCGTCCACGGTGAACTTGTACGAGCCCTTGACCGGGTGACCGTCCTCCGAGACAACGCTGTATCGCACCGTGTAGGTCCCGTTCGCCAGCGTGCCGGTCAGCGCCAGCAAACCCATCTTGCCGTCCGCCTCGGGCCGGCCCGACGGCACCTTCTGCTGCTGCGCGTCGACGACCTCGATGGTCAGCTTCTCGGGGTCGACCTTCTGGAGGAACGACAACTGGACCGAGGCCGGCGGCTTCCGCACCGTCGCGTTCTTGTCCGGCACCGCCTTGGTCAGCGAGTTGTGCGCGAGGGCCGGGCCGCCGGTGCCGATCACGGCGAGGGCGGCCGCGGTGACGGCGGCGGTGACGAGACGGACGATGCGCATGCGAGGTGTCCTTATCCGTTCGAATGGCTTCCCGGCAAGGGTAGGGTGCCGGTCAGGTGTGCCGGGAAGTCTGGTCGGCGATGTCAGCAACGTGCCCTCCGGAAGGACGCCGATGGCCACACCGAGACTCTTCAGCCGCGGCAGCTGGCCCGAGGCCGGGCGGATCGCCGAGATCCTGCGCCTCGAGACGGTCGGCGGGCTGCTGCTCGCCGGCGCCGCCGTCATCGCCCTGGCCTGGGCCAACTCGCCCTGGGGGAACGGCTACCAGACTCTGCGCGAGGTGCACGCGGGGCCGTTGACGCTGGCCGAGTGGGCGGCGGACGGCCTGCTGGCACTGTTCTTCTTCGTCGCCGGGCTCGAGCTCAAACGCGAGTTCGTGGCCGGTGACCTGCGGGATCCGCGGCGGGCGGCGCTGCCCGTGGTCGCGGCGGTCGGCGGCATGGCCGTACCCGCGCTGATCTTCGTCCTGATCAACGCCGGCACCCCGAACCTGCGCGGGTGGGCGATCCCGACCGCGACCGACATCGCGTTCGCGGTGGCCGTGCTCGGCCTGATCAGCACCCACCTGCCCGCCGCGATGCGCACCTTCCTGCTGACCCTGGCGGTGGTGGACGACCTGCTGGCCATCGCCGTCATCGCGGTCGTCTACACCAGCGACCTGCACCTGCTGTCGCTCGCCCTGGCCCTGCTGCCGATCGCGCTCTTCGGCCTGCTGGCCCAGACCGGGCGGCTCAAGGTTCTGCTGCTGCCGCTGGCCCTGGTCGCCTGGTACCTGATGCACGAGTCGGGGGTGCACGCCACGGTCGCCGGGGTGCTGCTGGCGTTCACCGTGCCGGTGCGCCCGGGGCGGGCCGAGGCCTGGGAGCACCGCCTGCGGCCGTTGTCGGCCGGGTTCGCCGTACCCGTCTTCGCGTTCTTCTCGGCGGGGGTGGCGGTCACCGGCGGTCTGGGCGCCGTCGCGGCCGGTGTGGCGGCGGGGCTGGTGCTGGGCAAGGCGATCGGCATCACCGGCGCGACCTGGCTGGTGCAGCGGTTCACCCGGGCCCGGCTGGCCGAGGGCATGGGCTGGTGGGACGTGCTGGGGCTGGGGATGCTCGGCGGGGTCGGGTTCACCGTGTCGCTGCTGATCGGCGAGCTGGCGTTCGGGCCGGGCTCCGCGCGCGACGATCAGTCCAAGGTCGGCGTCTTGGCCGGGTCGCTGGTCGCCGCCCTGCTGGCGGCCGTGCTGCTGCGTCTCCGGAACCGGCGCTACCGGCGGATCGCCGAGGAGGAGAGCATCGACGCGGACGCCGACGGCATTCCGGACGTCTATCAGCGGGACGAAGAAGACGTCTACGGACGGGAAGATCGGGCATAGGTTCAAGTCATGGAATATCGCAGCCTCGGACGTACCGGAATGCAGGTCAGCCCGCTCTGCCTCGGCGCCATGATGTTCGGCGCGTGGGGTGAGCCTGATCACGACGAGTCCGTCCGGATCATCCACGCCGCGCTGGACGCCGGCATCAACTTCATCGACACGGCCGACGTGTACTCGCAGGGCGAGTCGGAGGTCATCGTCGGCAAGGCGCTGGCCAACGGCAAGCGGGACGACGTGATCCTGGCGACGAAGGTGCACGGCCAGATGGGCGTACCCGTCGACTCGCCGATGGGCACCAAGGGTGACCCCAACCACCAGGGCAACTCGCGCCGCTGGATCATGCGCGGGGTCGAGGACAGCCTGCGCCGGTTGAACACCGACTACATCGATCTCTACCAGATCCACCGCCCGGACGAGGACACCGACGACGAGGAGACGTTGTCGGCGCTGACCGACCTCCAGCGGCAGGGCAAGATCCGCGCGTTCGGCTCGTCGACGTACCCGGCGCACCACATCGTCGAGGCGCAGTGGACCGCCGAGCGGCGCAACCTGGGCCGGTTCCGCACCGAGCAGCCGCCGTACTCGATCCTGGTCCGCGGGATCGAGGCCGACGTGCTGCCGGTCGCGCAGAAGTACGGCATGGGCGTCCTCCCGTGGAGCCCGCTGGCCGGCGGCTGGCTGAGCGGCCGCTACCGCAAGGACAGCGACGCGCCGCAGACCAACCGGGCCAAGCGCATCCCGGCCCGCTACGACCTGTCGCTGCCGGTCAACCAGCACAAGCTGGAGGCGGCCGACGCCCTGGGCGCGCTGGCCGACGAGGCCGGTGTGCCGCTGGTCCACATCGCCATCGCGTTCGTGATCCGGCACCCGGCGGTGACCTCGGCGATCATCGGACCGCGCACGATGGACCAGCTCACCTCGCAGCTGGGCGCGGCCGACCTGACGCTCGGCCAGAAGCTGCTCGACCAGATCGACGAGATCGTTCCGCCGGGTACGAACATCAACCCGGCCGATGCCGGTTACGTCGCGCCGGCCCTCGCCAACCCCGACCTCCGCCGCCGGTACGCCTAGGGGCATTCCGGTACCGTGGCGCCGATGACCGCGACCGCTTCGACCAACCGGCCACGCCTGTGGTGGGTTGTCGCGGCGGTCGCGGCTTTCGTCACGGCGTGTAGCGAGTCGACAGCGCCACCGCCACCACCGTCGCCGCCGATCGCCGCGCCAAGTCCCATTATTTCCGACACTTCGCCGAGTCCCAGCGGCACTTCGAACCGACCGGCGCGCTGTGTGGACAAGCTCAATCTCGAACAACGAGCAGGTCAACTGCTGATGATCGGTACGGACGTCGACGACCCCCGCGGCCTGGCCGACGAGATCAAGCAGCACCACCTCGGCAGCGTCTTCCTGGCCGGCCGCAGCACCCGCTCCGCCGCCGCCCTCAAGGCCGACATCCAGGCCCTGCAGGGTTTTGCCGGCACCCCGATGCTGATCGCGCTCGACCAGGAGGGCGGCAGCGTCCAGACGCTCAAGGGCGGCGACTTCCCGCTGATCCCCTCGGCCGAACGGCTGGGCAACGGCCCCGAGGCGAAACTGCGCGACGAGGTACGCGAGAGCGCCCGGCGCCTGGCCGCGATCGGCGTGACCGTCAACCTCGCCCCGGTCGCCGACACCGTGCCGGCCGACATCGGCGAGGCCAACCCGCCGATCGGCAACTTCCACCGCCAGTACGGCGCCGAGCCGGGCGCGGTCGCCAAGGACATCGAGCAGGTGGTCGCGGCCTCGCAGGGCAGCGGCGTGCTGACCGTCCTCAAGCACTTCCCCGGCCTGGGCCGGACCCGCTTCAACACCGACACGTCGACCAGGGCGGTGGATGCCACGGCGACCGCGGACGACCCGTACCTCGCGCCCTTCGCCGCCGGCATCAAGGCCGGGTCGGCCTCGGTGATGATGTCGTCGGCGTCGTACCCGAAGCTTGATTCCAGGAACATCGCCCCGTTCTCGCAGCCGATCATCACCGGCCTGCTGCGCCAGAAGATGGGCTTCGACGGCGTGGTGATGTCCGACGACTTGGGCGCCGCCAAGGCCGCCGCCACGATCCCGCCCGGCCAGCGCGCCGTCCGGTTCGTGGCCGCGGGCGGCGACCTGGCCCTGAGCATCCGGCCGGAGGACGCCAAGCCGATGGCCGAGGCGCTGGTCGCCCAGGCCCGCCAGGACCCGGCCTTCGCCGCGCGGGTCGACGAATCGGCCGAGCGGGTGCTGCGGGCCAAGGTCCGCGCGGGTCAGCTCACCTGCTGATCGCCGCCCTGTCGCGTACGGTCCGATGGATGACCTATGTGACCTCAGGGACGCTGCGGCTCTGGACCTCCCGGGCGGGTTCGCCCGACGACCCGCCGGTCCTGCTGATCATGGGCGCCGAGGGTCAGGCGGTGCACTGGCCGCCGGCGTTCGTCGACCGGCTGGTGGCCGGCGGCCTGCAGGTGATCAGCTACGACCACCGTGACGTGGGTCGATCCGACCTGGTCGACTTCGACGCGTCGCCGTACACGGCCTTCGACATGGTCACCGACGCGGTGGCGGTGCTGGACGGCCTGGGCCTCTCGTCCGCCCACGTGGTCGGCACGTCCGGCGGCGGCGTCATGGCCCAGTGGCTGGCCGGCGCGCGGCCCGACCGGGTCCGCACGCTCACCCTGATGAACACCACCCCGCTGTCCGGCGACCACCCCGATCTGCCGCCGCCCGACCCGTCCTTCCTGGCCGGCCTGAGCGCCGTCGCCGGCCTGCCGCAGAACACTCCGGCCCAGCGCGTCGACGCGGCGATCCGCATCTACGAGCTGTTCACCAACAGCCCGAACTTCGACCGCGCCGCCGCCCGCCGGATGGCCCGGGAGGCGGTGGAGCGCTCGCGTGACTGGACGCATGCGGCCAACCACTACCGGGCGGGCGACGGCCCGGAGAAGCCGCCGCCGCTGTCCGCCATCTCGGCGTCGACGCTGGTGATCGCGGCCGAGGCCGACCCGATGTTCGGCCCGGCCCACGCGGCCGCCCTGGCGTCGGCGATCCCCGACGCCCGCCTGGAGCGGGTGCCCGGCCTGGGCCACCTGATGCTGGCCCCCGGCCAGCCGGAACACGTGGCCGACCTGATCCTCACCCGAGCCGGAATCTCCTGACCCCGTGGCCTCAACTCGGGGCGGGCGCGACCGACTCTTGCGGCCATGACCGACACCCTGCTGGCTGTGGCCTACGAGATCTGCGACGGCCTGAGCGCCCTCCCGTGGTGGGCGGGCTTGGCGTGGCTGGTGCTCCTGTTCGCGGGGGCGCTGCGCCCCGGCATCAAGGCGTCGCTGGGGGAGTAGCCGCGCAGTCCGCGGCCCGGCCCCGCATCGTCAAACGTTCGGCGGCGTTCTGGGTCATCGAAGCCGCCCGCAGGAAGTGGTCCCGGGCGGCGACGTGGTCCCCCGACCGGCACAGCAGATCGCCGGTCACCGCGGACAACAGGTGGTAGTCGGTCATCCCCGGCACCTCGAACAACGGCCGGACGACGGCCAGGCCGGCCGCCGGCCCGAACGCCTGCGCGTGGGCCACACCCCGGTTGAGCTCGACGACCGGCGACGGGGTGAGCCGGGCCAGCGCGTCGTAGAGTGCCGCGATCCGCTCCCAGTCGGTGTCCCCGGGTCGGAGGGCCCGCGCGTGGCAGGCCGCGATCGCCGCCTGGAGGGCGTAGTTGCCGCCCGTTCCGCCCAGCCGCTCGATCCGGTCGAGGTTGGTCAGCCCGCGCCGGATCAGCAGCCGGTCCCACCGCGTACGGTCCTGATCCATCAGCAGGATCGGCGTCCCCGACGGGGTGACCCGCGCCCGCAACCGCGACGCCTGGAGCTCGATCAACGCCAGCAGCCCGAGCGTCTCGGTGTCCCGTGGCGTCAGCGTCGAACCGGCTCACCCCGGCGAGCCCGCCCTCCTCGTCGACGGCGTCCTCGCCCCGGAGCAGCCGCCAGAACTCGCGGACCGACTCCGCCCCCGGCACACGGCACGCCATGCCCACGATTGCTCCATGACCTCGCGCTTCGTCGCCAGCGAGTAGGCCACGTCCACCGCTTGCACCGGCTCTCCCGAGGACAGGCGCTCGCACAGCCCGTCCAGGACCCGCACGGCGCCCGGCTCGACCTCGACCCGGGCACCCTGCGAGCTCCCGTGCACGCCCTCACCGGCGAGCAACACGCCGGACATCGCCGCTTCCCGCGTGTAGTCACCGATCGCGGCCTGGGTCTCCGGGGTCGGCGGGACCCCGTCCTCCATCTCCTGCGTCTGAAAATGCATCACCGTTCCAGCAGCCGGCGCACGAGCGTGGCGCTCCCGGTCGTACCCAGCTTGGTCGTCTTCTTCACCGCCCGCAGCTCGTCGATGCTGGTCAGGGAGGTGTTCTCTCAGTCCGGTGCGCCGAGCGCGGTGGAGACGACGTACTTCCGCGCCCCGTTCATGGCCGCGGTCATCGGGTCGGCCGGATCGGCGGTCGGCCAGTAGGCGGCGAACTCCTCGTAGGTGGTCCGCCCCAGCAGCGTCGCCTCGGTCTCGCCCATCAGCTGCCCGACCACGGCGCCCATCTGGTCGTCGAAGTAGGGGAAGTGCCATTCCGCCGGCTTCTCGATGACGCCGTCGAGCGAGATGAACAGGCTGGCCTTGATGAATCCCATGATCGCTCCTCGTCCGCAGTGGTTGCTTCACCCCCTGCGCCGAACGAGCCCGCGTCATTTCGACAACCCGGCAAGAAATCTTTTTCGCGGCTCGGTGGGGGGCTCAGACCGCTGCTCCCGCCGAGGTCGGCTCGCTTCGCGTCGCCTGCGGCCGGCGTGCCCACTCACCCTTTTTCCTCCTTCCGGCCGAGGAGCCGCCGAGATCATCGGACCGTCAGCCGGGCTCGATGAAGCCGGTCACCGCCCGGTCCAGCGCGGCCGCGGCGACCGCCTCGACCGGCCGGTCGGCCGCGTCGAAGGCCTTGACGAGCCGGCGGCACTCGGCCCCGGCGGCCAGGTCGGCGCCGGTGGCCGAGCGGCAGAACACCTTGAAGCTGGTTCGTCCGTCGTACCCCGCGTCGGCCCAGGTCTTGGCGGTCAGGCCGAACACCGACGGGTGCACGACCTGGAAGATGTCGGAGAGCCCGTGCATGACCAGGTGGAGCCGGTCCTCGATGCCGCCGTCGAGCACCGACGCGAACATCCGCAGCATCTCGACGTCCTCGGCCCGACCGCGACCGGCCCCGATGCCGGCGCGCAGCTCACGGATCGCCGCCGCTCGGCCCCGGGTCGCCAGCGTCTCCCGGACCCGGGCCCAGCGCCGGCCGGCCTCCGCGGCCGACACGTGGTCGAACATCATCCCGAACGAGGTCGAGGTCATCCGCTGCCACACCGAGGAGGCGGCGATCCCGGCCCCGCGGACGCCGTGCATCCGGCTCATCACGATGTTGGCCGCGGCCAGCCGGGGGCCGTGCAGCCGCTCCAGGATCTCGAAGTCCCAGTCGCCCTCGACGTGCAGGACGCGGGTCGCGGCGAGCGCGCCGGGACCGTAGGCGGTCAACCGGCCGAGCAGGTCGACGATGCCGCGCTCGGGACGTTCGAGGGAGTACCGGCCGGGCCCGTCGAAGAGCAGGAAGTCGGCGACACCGACGAAGCGGGCGGCCAGGTCGAGGCTGTGCGTGGCGATCAGGGTGCGGCCGACGCCGGCCCGGGCCGCCAGCGTCTCGGCGAGGTGGTGCGCCGCCGGCGCGAACAGGTTCACTTCCGGCTCGTCCATCGCCACCCAGGTCGTCCGGGTGGCGAAGGCGCCGGGCTCGCCGGGCGGCAGCAGCGCCCGGTCCAGATCGCCGGCCAGCGTACGGGCGGAATCGGTCTTGATCTGGGTCAGTTCCGCCTCGGCCACGGACTGTTGCAGCTCCCGCAGCGTCTCGGTGGCGGAGAGCGTGCACCAGCGGCTCAGCGCCCGGCTGGCCGACACCAGCGGTATCCAGTGGCCGTCGGCGCTGACCTGCCAGGCGAAGTTCTCCACGGCCAGGCACCGCAGCTCGACCGCGAACCCGGCCAGCACCCGCAGCCGGCGCGCCGCGCGTTCGGCGAGCAGGTCACAGAACGCCTCGGCCAGGGCCAGCAACGAGATCGACCCCAGGGCGTCCGACCGCGCGACCAGCGGGTTGGCCGGAACGGTGGCCCGGGCCGAGCCGGTGGCCAGCGCGGCGT
Source organism: Actinoplanes sp. NPDC051470 (assembly GCF_040682035.1). Classification (NCBI taxonomy): domain Bacteria; kingdom Bacillati; phylum Actinomycetota; class Actinomycetes; order Micromonosporales; family Micromonosporaceae; genus Actinoplanes; species Actinoplanes sp. NPDC051470. The sequence continues at coordinate 12,650 of NZ_JBFBAA010000061.1, read as the reverse complement.
GCGCCCAGTCCCGGAACACCCGGGTCGTCTCGGCGTCCAGCGCGGTGGGCTCCAGGTCGCCGGGCCGCACCCACGGCTCGACGGCCAGGCCGGTGTGCCGGTGGGCGGCCGGGATGGTCACCAGCAGCGTGAACGGGTCGTCGGGCGCCACCGCGTGCAGAGCGTCGGGCGCCACCGACCACCACAGCTCGGGCCGGTCGAGCCGGGCACACCACCACCCGCGGTCGTCCTCCCGCGGTCGGATCGATTCGGCCGTCTCGAACAGCTCACGATCGCCGCGCGTGGTCCGCCGGCCGCTCTCGATCGCGGCGCGTTCCATGGTGAGGTACGGGCTGAGCCGGCCGGGCAGCGTCGCGAACAGCCGTGGGGTCCGCCGGTCGACGATCGCCTGGAGCAGCCGCGTCTTGCCGTACCCGTTCGGCCCGATCAGCACGATGAGACGCTCGCGGTACGGAATCAGCACCGGCCCCGGGAACGGCGGCCCCGGCGCCGGCAGCCAGCCGAGGAAGGTCATCGGTTGCCCACCAGTCGGTCGATCACCGCGTGGACGGCCGGCCCGGCGACGTCGGTGCGCACGAACGTGACCACGTCGGCGCGCGCGTCGGGGTCCATCGTGAGGCACACGGTCGGCCGGCCACTCCGGTTCATCTTGCCCTCGTAGACCAGGCCTTCGGCGCGGAGGGCCCGGTACAGCCGCCGGACGACGAAGTCCTTGTGCTGCGGGTCGGTGCCGCCCATGAACGCGGTCCAGCTGATCGCCTCGTCGACCGCGACGTTGTTCTCGCCCATCCGGGACTTCACGAACTTGCCCAACCGCGCCTTCACCACGTCCCGCACCCAGCCGGTGAAGTCGGTGGCGTGGTCGCTGGCGGCCCGGGTCACCTCCGGCGGGAACCGGTCGCGCAGCTGAGGTCCGAAGAACTGCGACTCGTCGATGATCACGCTGGCCACGGCGGCGTCGGCGATCCCGGGCGGCACCACACAGTCCTGCAAGGTTGTCCGGTCGAGCACGGCCCCGGCGAACCGTGCCCCGGTGAGGTCGCAGTCCTTCAGGTAGCAGCCGGTCAGGTTGGACTCGCTCAGATCGGTCCCGGCGAAGCTGACCCCGGTGAACGCGAGACCGGACAGGTCCCGGCCGGCCAGCAGCCCGCGGAGGTCGTCCGGCACCGGCGCCACCTGCCCGCTGTCCGGTTCGCGGCGCAGCAGCCACATGCGCAGCAGGTTGCGGACCAGCTTGTCGCCGCTCTCGGTGGCCTCGACCAGCAGCCAGATCCGGATCTCCTCGTCGATCAGCCCGGCCGCCGAGCGCAGCACACCCTCCGGCAGGTCCCGGTTGGTGATCGCGTCCCAGGCGGTCTCGTTGCGCTCGTTCACCCGGACGGCCAGCGCGCTGCCCTGGAAGTAGTCCCGCCACACCTGGTGCCGGATGCTGATCAGGGTGGTCCCGCCCCGGTCGTCCGGGAGCAGGAAGTGGTGGCCGGCCAGGGCCTCCCAGTTGGTCAGGGCCAGTTCGTCGTCGACCGCCTCGGCCACGAAGAGCTCGATGTCCTCCCGGAGGTAGCCGGTGCTGCCCGAGGTCAGCAGGTCGAAGGCGATGCCCTCGAGGAAACGCCGTTGCTGCCCGTCGGTGTACTCGTGGAACTGCCGCTCGCGTTCACGCTGGAAGGTGCGTTCGACCAGGAACTGCAGGCTGCCACGACGCTGGATGTCGGGGATCGACCACTTCTCGTTGGCCACCATGTTGACGAACTCGGCCAGGAAGATCGGGCTGCCGAGAACCTCCAGGTTGCGATCGTTGTCGAGGATCGTCTGGGCCCGGGTCAGCACGTTCGACCGGTCCGGCCCCTCGCCGATGCGCTTGCGCAGGTATTCCTTGGCCTGCACCCGATCGAACGGCAGCAGGTCGATGACCTGGACGTCGGTCTCGTCGAGCAGCGGGTCGCCGACCTGACCGACCACATCGGAGTTGGTGCGGTAGAACGTCGAACGCGAGGTGAGCAGGATCCGGCTCTCCGGTCCCGCACCCTGCACGAACGCCGTGATGTTCTCCTGGGCGTTCTCCGGGTTGGCCTCGACCATCTCGTCGTAGCCGTCCAGGATGAACAGCACCCGCCGCAACGAGACCAGATACTGGAAGGCGTCGATGGTCAGGCGGTTGTTGCCGAACCGGTCGAGCGCCTCCAGGATCAGCCCCGCGAACGACGTCGAGCGGCGGTACTGCCCGAACGGGATGAGGATCGGCACCGGCATCCGGTTGGCCTCGTCGGCCTGCTGGTAGGCGGCCGCGATCTTCTTGGCCAGCACGTGCGTGACCTTGCTCTTGCCGTGCCCCGCCGGCGCCAGCACGATGCACAACCGAGGGGTGTTGCCTTTCGCCCACCCGTTGAAGAGGTGGTCGATCGCGTCGACCCGTTTCCGGTCCAGGGACGCGTGCTGCCGGATGAAGTCGTCATCCTTGAGCAGGTCGGTGCGGCTCCCGCCGGTGGTGAGGTCGTCGCAGACGGCGGTCGGCCGCAGAAAGCCGTCCAGCAACTCGGACAGCGCCACCACCCGCCGGACCAGTCCCTGAACGGCCCGGTTGAGCCGGGGCACCGCCGGGGCGAGCCGATCGGGCACCACCATCTCGGTCCGTGACGGGTCCAGGTCGGCCCGGAGCAGCGCCGCCCGATCGGGCGTCACGTCACCCACCGGCCCGTCCGGCTCGTACAGCACATAGGTGTTCAGCAGCGCATAGTCGTCATCGGTGGTGACCAGGCTGGTCACGTCGTCCACCGGAATGGGCCCGACCACCCCGACCCGCTGCGCGCGCAGAAACCCGCACAACACTTCCGGAACCGCGGTGAGCGGCACATTCGACACCGGCGCGGACGTCATGAACTGCCCCCTCGGCCGTGGCTGTCACGTCACGTGTCTCTGACGGACGGCCGGGCCGGCGGTGACCCCCTGACGGGCGCGGGTTTGCCGCCCCGCGCCCGCCGGGGGCCCTAATCACCGGAGGTGACGATCGACGGCCGCCGCCGGCCCGGACGCCGAGTGAGCCTGCAACGACCCGAAGGCACACAACCCGAGCAGGAATCCCAGAATCGTGCAGATGAAGGCGACTTTGATGATCGAGGAAACGTCCGACCACACCTTCATGATCGTGTTCCGCCCCGGCGGTCCGAGCCTTTCCGGCCCGGGTGATGAATTGTGCCGGAGGATGAATCGGTCGCGACGACACCCGCACCGTTGCGGTTATGCCTGATAGTTTGGTTCATTGGTTGCCATCCTGTGGGGTCGGACCCCGGAGGGTTGCCGAGCTGGGCCGGTGCCACAACCGGCCCAGCTTCATTGCCTGAGCGCCGATGAATTGATCGCTGATCTTCCGATCACCCCCTGTCGACGTCGGGCTGAATGATGATCGGGCAAGCTCTGCATTGATCAATTTAAACTTGGCCGTAACACCATGCTGCGTGATCCATTGGCAATTGCCAAGAATCAATTGCCAAGATATTGTTGCCGAGGGAACATGCCATGTGGCGGAATGCAATGTGGCCTGTCCGTCGGAGGTGAGCCGACTTTGTCTGATGACCCCGGACCGATGGTCCGCCGTCGCCAGCTGGGCAGCGCCCTGCGTCGTTACCGCACGGCGGCAAAGCTGACCGTCACGGAGGTCGCGGCTCGGCTGTCCGTGGCGCCGTCCACCGTCAGCCGCATCGAGAACGCTCAGCGAAAGCCGTCGGTCGGCGACGTCCGCTACCTGTGCGAGATCTACGGGATCAACGATCAGGCCACTCTCGATCAGTTGATGGGCCTGGCCCAGGGGAGCCGGAAACGCGCGTGGTGGGAGGACGGCAACATCCCGCCCGCCATGCAGAAATTGATCGGGCTGGAGGGTGCAGCTGAATTGATCAAGGAGTTCGAGCCGCTCGCGATTCCCGGACTGCTGCAGACCTTCGGCTATGCCACGGCGGTCGTCACCACCTATCACGGCGGCGACGCGGATCAAATAGATAACATCATCAATACGAGGATGCGGCGACAGCAGATCCTCGACAGGGAGTCGTCGCCACGGTTCCACGCCGTTGTGGACGAGGCCGTCCTCTATCGGGTCGTCGGTGGCCCGGACGTGATGCGTGGACAGATCGAGCATCTCATCAAATTGTCCGAGGAATCCCACGTCTCGCTCCGCGTCATCCCCTTCACGGCGGGGGCGCACATCGGCATGAACGGTGGATTCACGATCCTTGAATTCTCGCCGGCCGAGGAGCCGCCGTCGACTTCGACGCTCAGATCGGCGGTCTATGTGGAGGCACTGTACGAGTACGCATTCCGTGATTCGGACGAGGAGCTGAGAAGCTATTCGGCCGCCTTCGCAACGCTGACGGAGCGCTCCTTGAGTGAATCTGAGACCCTTGCTCTCCTCAAGCGCGCAAGCCACACGAAAGGGTGAATTTCGGGTGGGGCACTGGACGCAAGGACGTCGACCGGGACGGGTTTCCACAGCCGGCGCGGCCCTCGGGATCCGGCTTGCGGCGGCTCCGATGAGCGGTTCGCAACTCAAGACACACGAGCACCAGACGTCCGCGAGACGGTTGACGTCCCCGAAGATGGTCGATGCGGTGAGTGATCATACCTGCTCAGATCATCACGGAATAAGGAATGCCGGTCGGCGGAGCGTGCCGCTGCGTGCCCTAGTAGCCTCTCTGCGTCCGAGGCGGATCAAAGAGCAACATCATGGGTGGGAGTCTTAGATGACCGGTACGGTGCAGGAGGATCTCGATTGGTCGGTCTCCAGTTATTGCACGAGCGGGAATTGCGTACAGGTCGCTGTCGTCGACGGTGGAACTGTGGCGATGCGTGATTCCAAGAATCCCGGCACAGTCCTTCTGTATTCGCTGGAAGAATGGCGGGATTTCCTCGACGGCGTCGACAACGGAGACTTTTAGCACGCGCACCGAGGAAAGGAACGGCGTCCCGCGACGCTGTTCCTTTTTCATTTGTCGAGAATCGGGCCCGGGCTCAGCCGAAGGCGGCGAACTCGATCAGCTCGGCATCGCCGCGGCGCCAGCCGTCGACCACCACGGCCAGGTAGCGGGCCGAGGTGTCGAGCGGGATCTCGGTCAGACGGCCGGGCCGGCGGACCCGCGCGACGGCCGGGTAGGACACCCCGTCGGTGGAGCGCTCGATCCGGATCGGCGGCCGGCTGCCCTTCGTCCAGGACAGACGCAGCGACGACACGGTCGAGACGGCGCCCAGATCCACCACCATGCGGCCGGTGGGACCCGGACGCCACGACGTCAGCGGGTTGGCGTCGACGGCGAAGGACGGGGAGTTCATTCCCACCGGGAGCGGGGACGTCGGGAACGTTGTCCGGGAACGGGCCAGGTCGGAGGTCGGGGTGATCGGGCCCCCGGGGACGATCACGGTTCGAGCCTGACCGGCCGCGAGGCGCACCGGGGTCGACCAGGCGCCGGACATCAGAGTTACCGCCACCGGTGACGAGGGTGGCGCGGTCACCGTGACGCGGTGTGAGTTCACCACCTCGAAGCGGGTGCCGATGGGCGGGTGGCCGGAGACCACGAAGCGGGGTGGTTCGACCCGGCCGGTGGCCGCGGGCTGGGTCACCGACCAGGCCAGGCCGTCGCGGCGGACGGTCTGGAGGCCCTGGTAGAGGCGGCGGGTGGACGGGATGATCACCGTCGCGCCGCGGACCGGGTCGTGCGAGAGGTTGAAGAGGCTCAGGTAGCCGTCGGCGTCGCTGGCGCGCAAGGGGGGCGGGGTGCGCGGGATGCGGCGGCGGGACAGGGCGGGCAGGTCGAGGCCGTCGCGGGCGTAGCCCTCGATCAGGACGGGGGACGCGGGGCCGGTGGCCGCGATGACGCCGGTCGAGGTGACCGTGATCGGACGGTCGGTGCCGTGGGTGACCAGCGCGGCGCGGCCGTCGATGTCGACCCAGCCGCCGGAGATCTCGTGCGACTGCGGCACGACGACGGCGTCGGACCAGCCGATCGCGTCCATCGACGTCTGGATCACGTACTTGGTGGCGTACGCGGACTCCCAGAAGAGCCTGACCCCGGCGACCGAGACCGGCGAACCCAGATCGACCGCGAACCAGCTGTCCTGCCGGTGTCGTTGGGTGCGGTCGACGGCCCAGCGGGTCTCGGGGTTGCCGTCGGTGGCGTTGTAGGCCGGGTAGGTCACGTCGGACGACGACGCCGCGGGCAGGGCGCCCTGGGCGATGTCGGCGCCGGCCTCGTCGAGGACGCTGAAGGTCCACAGTGAGTAGCCGTACTGGTTGGCCGCCTCGCGACCCTGCATGCGGACGTAGCGGGCGTTGCGCGGCTCGAACCGCAGCTCGTCGACCCCGCCGTCGCCGCCCCCGCCGCCGCTGCCGTCCAGCGTGAGGGTGCCGGTCGAGCTGGTGAACGTGCGCCGGCCGGTGAGCCCGGGCATGCCGGGCATGTCCAGGTTGAACAGGCTGAGCGGGCCCTCGTCGGTGCCGATGCCGGTGCTGGCGTACACCACCGTGCCGGTCGGCAGCGTGGCGTACCCGGCGAAATTGTCACCGAAGGTGAGCACCGCGGCCGTGGCGTCGACGCCGTCGCGCAGCCGGTCGTAGGCCCGCGTCCACGTCTCGTCGGGATTGCGGGCGGAGGCCGGCACGAAGGCCGCGGCGCGGGTGTCGACCAGCCAGTTGTCGTGGCGCGGCTGCCAGAGCAGGTTGACGTAGCCCTGCTTGGTGACCGTGGCGGCGAAGGCCGAGACGGACTGGTGCGCGGTCAGGCCCACGTCGGGGCCGAAGTCGCGGGTGCCGCTGGCCCGGGCGAAGAACTCGGCGCTCGACACCGGCCGGGTCGGTGTCCGGCGGCGCCGGTGGAAGAGGTAGGCGATGGCGAGCTCGGCCCGCGCCTCCGGCTCGTACTTGTCCTCGCCGCTGAACTTGGCCAGCCGGTACTCCGGCTCGTGGCGCAGATACGGCACCAGCCGGGCGGCGAGGTCGGCCTCGGCGCGGGCGGCGTCCTGGTCGCCGATCACCTGGGCCAGGTAGGCCAGCGGCAGCACGTCCCGCCCGTACAGGTGGTAGCGGTCGGCGATCATCGGCATCACCGGCTCGCCCGCGTCGCTGGCCAGCAGCCGCAGCGTGCGCCACAGCTGCTGCCCGTTGGGCTGGTGCAGCAGCACCTCGGGCACCGGCTTGCCGGCGGCCAGGAAGTGGATCGCCGCCCGGCCCGCGGTCCGCCACAGCTCGGCCTGGTAGTGCGGATTCACCGTCTCGTGGTTCTCCACCACGAACGTGTCGTGGATGTTGTGCGCGCGGCTGCGTTCCTTGACGAGCAGCCCGTCCAGCCGGGCCAGGTTGGCCCGGTCGGCGGTCGGCAACCCGCTGGCGTTGGCCGCCCAGAACGAGAACCGCTCGCGCAGCGCCGCGTCGTCCTTGCCCCAGGCCAGCCCGGGGGCGATGGCCTGTGCGTAGACGCCCATCTCCTCGAGCTTGGTGTCGCCCCGCCAGCCGCCGGCCGCGCCGTTCGGGCTCCACTCGCCGCTCATCGGATCGTCGGAGTAGGCCAGCCCGAACGCGTACGCCGCCTGCCCCGACGCGATCGCCGCGACCCGGGTCCGCGTCCGCGCGTCGAGTTCCCGCCAGAGCAGCCGCGCGGCCAGCACGAAGTACAGCTCGAAGGTCGAGTCCCAGAACAGCTGCTTGCCCCACTCGTCCCCGCCGGCCAGCCGGTTCGTGCCGGCGAACCGGGCGATCGTGGCCACCGTCCGGGCCAGCAGGGTGTTCTTGGCAACACCGGCCAGCGCCGGGTCGTAGTCGCGATCGGTGAGCAGCACAGCATTGCCCAGCACCGCCGCGAACCGGAAGTCGGCCGGGCTGTAGGCGCCGATGCCTGGATCCCACTGTTGCTCGACCCAGCGTGTGTGCAGATGCAACACACGGTGATAGATGTCGGCGACTCCGTCCGATTTGGGCGGACTTTGCAGGGGGTCGGGCGTGGCGGCGACGTCGAGCGGGGCCGGCAGGGTGAGGCCCGCGCCGAAGACCCCGCCGTAGGCGAGGAAGCGGCGGCGGGACAACGACACTCGGACCTCCACGTCGCGGCAGACGAGCAATGAATATCCCGCCACGACACGCCCTGACAAATCGGAGCAGTCTTCGTTATAGAGACGCTCCTTTTCGATCAAGATCAAGTTCAAGATCAAGGTCTGGATGTCGTAGCTGGGTGGGTGGTGCTGACCGTCGCTCCCGCCGAGGCCGGGCGCGAGGCTCCAGGCCGCTGGCGCGGCCAGAACGGAGCCGCGCACCCTTCATTCTGCGTAAGTGGTTGAACCCCCCGGTCACTCCAGGAGGCGGAAGAGGGTTAGCCACTGCTCGGGCCATACGGCTCCTACCGGGGTGTCCGCCCAGACCCGGACTGCTCGGCAGGCGCCGGATGCGCGGCGGCCGTAGCGGCGGGACAGGGTGGCCTGTAGGGAGCCGCCGACGCCGGAGAAGCCGAGGTCGACGAAACGGCGCCAGGCCGGCATCAGTGACGGTGCCACCAACGGGATGTCGCGGTGGATCAGGCGCAGGATGGCGCCGTCGACGGCCGGGACGGGACGGAAAGCTGTGCGCGGGATGGTGGCGCCCAGTTGCCAGTCGTGGGTGGGCCAGGTCAGGAGGGTCAGCCGCGTCCAGCGGTGGTAGTCGCCGGTGCGTTTGCGGGCGTATTCGCGCTGGGTGACCAGGGTGGCGTGATCGAGGAAGGCGGCGTCGAGGCACCACGAGACAACGGCGGCCGTCAGGGCGAACGGCACATTGCCGACCACCGCGAACGGCTCCCGTGGCGGCGTGGCGGCGAGGAAGTCGCCGACCACCAGCGAAGCACCGTCCACCGGGGTCGCCACCGCCGGATCCACCTCGTAGGCCACCAGGGAACGGCAGCGCGGCACCAGCATCCGGGTCAGGTGGCCGCGGCCGGCGCCCACCTCGTACACCAGGTCGTCGGGTTTGAGGTCGGCCGCGTCACACACCTGACGGAGGACGCGGCGGGAGGAGAGGAAGTTCTGTCCATAGATGCGGCGAGCACGCCGCGGAGAAGAGGGCGCCATGACCATGTCCTGGGAGAAGGAACAACGGACTCTGGACGGCCCTGGTGAGAAGCGAGCGGAAAGAGAGCTACGCGCCCAGGACCGGACGCCGGTCGCGCAGGCGGATCGAGTGCATCGAGCCCCGCGCGGGCGTCATCGCCATCGTGAGCAGGGCGTGCGTCGTGTGCATCCGGCGACCGTAGCGCCCACCGGAGAGTCGCGACAGCGAATTACCCGGCCGCCTGCCGCAGGTCGACCTCGGCGATCAGGTCGCGGGCGGTCGCCTCGTCCATCCGCCGGTCCATGACGGCCTGGCCCAGGGCGGTGCGCTGCCCGTCGTACCCGTCGATCCCGGCGATGATCTCCGCACCCTGCCGGCGCATCTCCCCGGCGCTCGTCTCCTCCGCCCTCAGGTCGATCTTCAGCCACCGGCTCATCGCCCGCAGCGTCGTGCCCTGGATCAGCAACGTCCCCAGGGTGATGACCAGCGCGATCACCTGGATGGCATCGCGGCCGGGCACATCCTCCGGAACCGCCGCGGCCGCCGCCAGGGTGAGGATGCCGCGCATGCCGGTCCACGACACGAGCAGCGTCTCCTTGCCCGACAGCGGCTCGAACGGCTGACCGCCCCGCCGCTCCCGCCACGTCTCGTAGCGCTGCCGGAAGACCAGGTCGCGTTCCAGCCGCCGCTTCCACTGCCGGTCCTTGAGCGCCCACCGCCCGAACAGCAGGAACACCGCCGCCAGCCGGATCACGATGGCGGCCACCAGCAGCACCCCGGCCGCGAGCAGCGTCCGGCCCAGCCCGAACTCGAGGTCGGTCAGGACGAACCTCAACTGCAGGCCGATGTACGCGAAGACGAAGGTTTCGAGCAGGAAGTCGAGCACCGGCCAGACCCGGTCCTCCTGGATGCGTGTCAGGTGGGCGCCCTCGTACTGGTGCCGCGGGTCGAAGGTCAGGTTCGTGGTGACGCCGAACGAGGCCACCACCACGGCCAGGATGCCCGACGCGTGGATCTCCTCGGCGGCCAGGAACGCGGTGAACGGCAGCAGCAGGACCAGCGACGTCTCCAGCGCCGGGTTGTGCAGCCGTTTGCGCAGCCACAGGGCGCCGGCGGCGAGGATCCCGCCGATCGCCATCCCGGCGACCGCGGTGTAGAGGAACTTCCCGATCCCGCCGGCCCAGGTGGTGCTCTCGCCGCTGACCGCCGCCACCGCGATCGTGAACAGGGTCAGCGCGGTCGCGTCGTTGAGCAGGCTCTCGCCGGTGAGGATCGAGGTGACCCGTTTCGGCAGGCCGATCTCGCCACCGTGCGACACCGTGGTGATGGTGTCCGGCGGGGCGAGCACCGCACCCAGCACGAACGCCGCCGCCAGCCCCATCGACGGCAGCAGCCACGACGAGATCACCCCGAGCGCGGCCGTGGTCAGCAGGACCAGCAGGACACCGAGGGTGAGGATGGGCCGCAGGTTGGCGCCGAGCGACGTGAACGAGGCGGTCCGGGCGCCCGAGTAGAGCAGCGGCGGCACCACGATGGCCAGGATCAGCTCACTCTCCAGCTCGAGCCGCGGCAGCCCCGGTATGAAGGACGCGGCCGCGGCCAGCACCACGATGACCAGGCCGGGTTCGATGCCGCGCCGCTTGGCGATGGCGGACACCGCGATACCCAGTCCGATGATGAGCAGGATCTCGACACCGTTCACGTTGATCAACCTAGAGGCACCGGTATGCTTTGGCGCGGGCCGTGACTGGCGTGTTCGGATGGGCAACCATCGGGGAGCGGCCCCGTCACCGATGACGCCTGCCGTGCGCCTGGGCCTTTCCCGTACGTGTGCTGTCCTTGCACAAACCGTGGAGGTCCGATGAACGCCGAGTCCCAAGCCTTCCGCTCCGCTCTCGAGGTCGTCCGCACCATCGAGCCGCGCATCGCCGACGCGATCGCCCAGGAGCTCACCGACCAGCGTGAGTCGCTCAAGCTGATCGCCAGCGAGAACTACGCGTCACCGGCCGTGCTGCTGGCCATGGGCAACTGGTTGTCCGACAAGTACGCCGAGGGCACCATCGGCCGCCGCTTCTACGCCGGCTGCCAGAACGTGGACACCGTCGAGTCGGTCGCCACCGAGCACGCCCGCGAGCTGTTCGGGGCGCCGTACGCGTACGTCCAGCCGCACTCCGGCATCGACGCCAACCTGGTCGCGTACTGGGCGATCCTGGCCGACCGGGTCGAGGTGCCGTATCTCAAGAAGTTCTCCAAGCGCCAGGTCAACGACCTGACCGACGCCGAGTGGGCCGAGCTCCGGGCGGCGTTCGGCAACCAGCGGATGCTCGGCATGTCGCTCGACGCCGGCGGCCACCTGACCCACGGGTTCCGTCCCAACATCAGCGGCAAGATGTTCGACCAGCGCAGCTACGGCGTCGACCCGGCCACCGGCCAGATCGACTACGAGGCGTTGCGGGCCACGGCGCGCGAGTTCAAGCCGCTGGTGATCGTCGGCGGCTACTCGGCGTACCCCCGCAAGGTGAATTTCCGCATCATGCGCGAGATCGCGGACGAGGTCGGCGCCACCTTTATGGTTGATATGGCCCACTTCGCCGGACTTGTCGCCGGCAAGGTCTTCACCGGCGACTTCGACCCGATCCCGCACGCCCACATCGTCACCACCACCACCCACAAGAGCCTGCGCGGCCCCCGCGGCGGCGCCGTCCTCTGCGGCCCCGAACTCTCCGACCAGGTCGACCGCGGCTGCCCGATGGTGCTCGGCGGCCCGCTGGCCCACGTGATGGCGGCCAAGGCGATCGCGTTCGCCGAGGCGCGGCAGCCGTCCTTCGCCGGCTACGCGCAGGCGATCGTCGACAACTCCCAGGCGCTGGCCGAGGGCCTGCTCCAGCGCGGCGTCCGGCTGGTCTCCGGCGGCACCGACAACCACCTGGTGCTGATCGACGTGCACCCGTTCGGGCTCACCGGCCGCCAGGCCGAGCAGGCGCTGCTCGACTCCGGCATCGTCACCAACCGCAACGCCATCCCGCAGGACCCCAACGGCGCCTGGTACACCTCCGGCATCCGCGTCGGCACGCCCGCGCTCACCAGCCGTGGGCTGGGCACGGCCGAGATGGATCAGATCGCCGAACTCATCCACACGGTGCTGTCCCAGACCACGCCGGCCGCGGGTTCGAAGGCCAAGTACAACCTCGACGCCGCCCTGGCCGACCGCATCGGCAAGCAGGCGACCGAACTGCTGGCCCCGTTCCCCCTCTACCCCAGCGTCGACCTGGGTTGATTCCCAAGATCAAGGTCAAGGTCAAGAAATTCATGTCGTGCCTCGGTGGGTGGCGCAGACCGTCGCTCCCGGCGCCCCTCTGTCAAGGGGTGTCGGGGGTTGGTGTTTTAGGGTGGTGGTTGGCGGGTCCGGGTTGTGACTTTTCCGAAGTGTCGATCTTGGGGTTGGGGTCGGCCGTGCTGGAGTTCAGAGTCGCCCCTGTGTGTCCTCCCGGGCCCGTCGTTGGCTGGTGTGCCGTGTTGTGGTCGGTGATCATTTGTCGGTAGACGGTGTCGGACAGGCGTCGTTTGAGGGCGCGCATGGCTTCCATCGCGGTTT
>NZ_JBFBAA010000060.1:0-21646 GCF_040682035.1 Actinoplanes sp. NPDC051470 | reverse complement strand
AGCGACGAGGTATACAGACAGGGTTGGGCCTTCGGTGTTACGAGCTGCTGGTTTAGTCGCCTTTGCTCGTACCGGAGGCCCTTCCTCGTGTCTGCGCGACACGCCGCAAACGGGCAGGATCGTCGATCTCCGCCAGACCCAGCCTCGTGCCGAACCCCTTATTTACCAGGGTCTAAGAGCCTGTCGAGGTCGCGAGTCGTCGGCCAGTCGGGGCGTAGCGGTCCGGTGCCGCCGTCGGTACGACCGGTGTACGTGCTGCTGTCGGCGGCCCATGGCCTCACAACCTGCCGGACATCGTACCGCGTGAGATAGTCTCGCACGACGACCGACCTAAATGGACCGATGCCGTCACCACCGTTCCCGGATCGGGACAACTCGGTGCTGAAGCTGATCATCAATAACGCCATCTCCGCGATGAGATCAGGTGAAGCAACTGCCGAGACCGCGATCCTCCACGCGGCGGTGCACCGCTGGTACGAGGGACATATCGAGGGCGAGGACAAGTGTCCGGGCTGCGACTTCCGGGGCGATTTACCCAAGGGGGCGCCTCGGTCCACGGAGTGACTCGAGGCTGTGCCGTCAGCCGGATTTGGTGGGATCTCTGAGTCGAATGTGTAGGACATCAGGCTCGCGGTGAGCGTTGCAGTCCTTGAGCGAGGCTACGGAAAGCGTTGGGGCAGGAAGCATTGCTCATCGCATGGCGAGATGTTCAGTGCCTTCATCATGACCGTGCGAGGAGCTGTGTTCTCGCCGGGAACGCTGCCGACGGCAGCCGTCGTTCGAGGTCGGCGAGATGCTGTTCGTCGCCGTAGGGCAACAGGTGGCCGTAGATGTCGAAGGTGGTCTTGATGGAGGCGTGGCCGAGCCGCTTCTGGATGGCGTAGAAATCCCAGCCGGCGTCGATCAAGAACGCGACGTGCGAGTGCCGTAGGTCGTGAAATCGTGGCCGCTGGTAGAGGTAGGTGGCGCAGTCGCACAGTGAGGCGACGGCTTTACGGCTACGGCCTTGGAGTGGCGCCGGATGGTCGGGGCACGTTTGCGCTGCGGTGATGGCGGGATACCAGAAGCGAGACCGGAGGTTGTTGGCGTTCCAGGGACCGCGATTGGGTGCGGGAAACACCAGTTCACTGGGACGCCGTCGATGGATCAGACGCGAGAAAAGTTCAGTGAGGCTGGACGTCAGCATGATCGAACGTCGTGAGGCCGCTGTTTTCGGCACGTCGAATCGCCCGTCATTGAGCAGCGTCTGCTCGACACGGACCGTAGTAGCGTTCCCGCTGCGCCGAACCGCCCCGACGCGCAGACCGAGCAGTTCTCCGAGGCGCATCCCGGTACCCAGTGCAGCCTGGATCAGGCCGCGGACCTGGTCGGGGCAGGCTACGAGCAGAATCTGCGCTTCCTCGGTGGTGAGGAAGCACGCCTGGTACGGCGTGAGCCGGGGCAAGTCGTTGCCTCGATGGCCCTGCGGCCGTTCGAGCGGGTTGTCCGGGCGAAGGTACGGCACCGCGTCGCGCATCACCATGCTCAGTATCGCCCAGTGTTTGTGGACGGTCGCCGCCGACAACTTCCTCGACAAGCCGGCCTTCCACGGGTCGAGATGCTCGAACCGGGAGATCTGTTCGACTCCTAGGTCACCGAGGTCGGAGATCACGTGGTGCCTGAGCAGGCGCGCGTACTCGGCATGCGTTGACGCCGCGACGTCGATCTTGACAGTAAGCCAGCGCTCGACCCAGTCTCGTAGGTTCTGCGGCGCTGGCAAGGATGGTGGCGTGATGCGCTTCGGGTCGAGCGTCGCGTAGACCTCGCTGCTGGTGATCCGATGACGACGGGACTCGGCGAGCTGCTTCGCGGCCAGCGCCTTCTCCGCTGATGGACCGCGGAAGGTGCAGCACTGCCGCCGGCCGGCTCGGCCGGCCTGCCACCGTACGCAGAACGAGGTCTTACGCAGCACGATAGAAGCCATGAGGAGAGCTTGATCGGGATTGCCTGGGGCGGTGGTCACCCTTCAGGGCGTCAGTCCGCGAACGGCTGATCCGGCCAGCGGTGCAAGTTCTCGCCGCGTCGCAGAACGAGCAGATCCGACTGCCCGCCGACGAGCTGCGCAGTTGGGCGTGGTGCACCGAACAGGAAGCCGACGAGCGGCTGTCGCAGCCACTCGCCCGGCGCATCAGCGCGGCACTGTAGTCGTCGGCCGCCTACACGAGACGCGCTGCTCGCGTTGCTGCGATAAACGCGTACTCGCGTTCTTCGAGTGGAGTCATCGCAATAATGTCGCAGGGCGGGTCGAATTCGTTCCAGGGCTGCGCGGCTCGGAGAGCCACGACGCTCGAACGCTCCTGATAGATCACAAGGACATCCAGGTCTGCCTGCTTGCAGGAGCGTAGCGCCGAGCCGAATAGCCATACCTGCAAAGTGGGCAAGCCGCGAGCCGCGTCGACCAGAAGCTGCAGGTGGCTCCAATGGCTCAGGTCCAACGGGTACTGAGCCCATCGAGTAGCTCGCCGAAGAGAATGACCGGCACCCCCGTCTGCGCGTTGACGATCGTGGCGATGCGGTGCTCGCTGAGGCTTGCCCGCTCCCGGGTCAAACTCGTGACCAGGCTCAGAGCGTCCTGAGTCTCCGTGTACTCCCACTCGGCCGCGCTGCTCCCGCCGCGCGGTACGGCCACGCTGGTCAGGCGGATCCGCCGGTGGTTCTGGCTGGAGTGGGCGACGTAGTCGCGCAGGAAGACGGCGGCCGACACGCCCTTCTCCACGTTCGCGTCATACACGAATCCCAGCCACGACTTGCTGCCTATCGGCTGAAGGCGTTTGCCGATGTCGTCGTTTTTCACTTCCCACGACTGCGGTATCGCCAGGTAGAGAGGACCGTCGACATGCACCGTCTTGAACCCTGGCGGTGGTGCCGGCGGCGTCGGTAAGGCGTTGGGGACGGGTGAAGGTGTCCCGGTGGCAGCGGGCAGGGCGACAACCGGGCTCGCCGGGCGAGTACCGGAACCGTCGGCCGGCCCTTCTTTCACGCCACGCCGACCCGGCGGCTCTCCGGTCAGAGACGTAGCCGGGAGCAGCGAGACGGCCGCGAGGATACCGATCAACCGGACCGCCGCCCTCCGCCGGCGTCTCGCCGTCACGTATCGAACCGGCGACGTCTCGGTCCCGGGACGAGACGTCGCCAGAACGGCCGGTGGCACCGCCTCGGCATGCTCCCGGGACCGCAACCGGCGTGGCCACCGTGGCTGTGCCGGCCCCGCCGGAACCGTGGACAGGTCCGCGACCGCAGCCAGCAACTCCGCCGCAGGTTCCGCCGTCAACCGCCCAGCGGGGTCCTTGACCAGCAGGCCGGCGATGATCGGCCACAGCCGCCCGATCCCGGCCGGCGGCACGGGATCACTGGTCAGCACCGCAGCGAACGTACTCAGGGCGTCTTCGCGTTGAAACGGCGAACGGCCGCTCACCGCGACGTAGAGGCTCACCCCGAAAGCCCACAGATCCGAGGCGGTCGTCGCCGGTCGGCCGTTGATCCGCTCCGGCGCCAGATAGGCCGGCGAGCCCACCATCTGCCCTGTCACCGTCAAAGCGGTAGCGCCGTCGATCGCCGCGATACCGAAATCGGTCAGCACCACCCGTTCGCCATCAAGCAGGATGTTGGGCGGCTTCACATCCCGATGAAGAATGCCGCTCCGGTGCGCCACACGCAATGCGGCGAGCACCTGCAGACCGATCACCGCGACCCGGTGCTCGGGAAGCACACCCTCGTCAGCGACCACCTGACCCAGCGAAGGCCCATCGATCAGCTCCATCACGATCCACGGCCGGCCCTCCTCGATCACCACATCATGGACCGTGATGATCCCCGAATGCTGCAATTGAGCCGCCGCCCGAGCCTCCCGCAGTGCTCGCACCGAAAGCGGATCATCGGCGCCCAAGCCCGACAGGTAGATCTCCTTGAGCGCTACATCACGGTCGAGCACCTCGTCGCGGGCCTGCCACACCACGCCCATTCCGCCCCGGCCCAGTTGCCGGATCAAGCGGTAGCGGCCGGCAACCACCCGTTCCGAACCCTGGGACATGCCTGGAATCGCCTGCTCATGGTCCAGTGGCGCGCATCCATCACATCGACATACGTCGCTGCGGCGCCGGTCGTCACCGACGACGCGGAGCCGCTTCGTCAGAGTCTTGCCATGCTGCCCGCCTGGCGCAGTCGACCATCCGCGGCGGAGTCACCTCACCGCCCGGCCGACCGTCCAGGTCCGCAGCGTCCCACATGGCCGGATGCCGGTCCATGCCGCACCGGTGTGGCATGGACCGTTCCGGCCTTCTGATCGACACTCCACAGAGAATGAGACTCTGGGAGACAGGGGTCTCCGTCGAAGCGGGACAGCGGGGGGGCCCGCGCCTGAGTTCCCCCGTTTCGACGGAGCGATGGTTACCTGCTTCCGGTCGGGGCAGGGGTGAGGTTATCTGGCTCGGTGTGGGCGTGCCAGGCGGTCTCGTATTCGTCGGGACTTTGGTGGCCGAGCTCTTTCTGGATGCGGCGGGTGTTATACCAACCGTCGATGTAGGTGAAGATCGCGTTCTCGGCCTCGTCGCGCGTCCGCCAGCTGTTGCGGTAGACCAGTTCGATCTTCAACGTCGACCAGAAGTTCTCCATCAGGGCGTTGTCGTAAGAGTCGCCGACCGAGCCCATGGACGGCCGGATTCCGTTGTCCTGCAAGCGTTGTGAGAAGCGGAAGCTCGTGTAGTTCGACCCACGATCCGAGTGGTGGATCAACTGCCCGTCGCGGACGTCACGCGACCAGATGCCGTACTCGAGCGCGGCCAGGATCAGATCCGTGTCGCACCGATCCGAGGTCTTCCACCCGACGATCCGGCGGGAGAACACGTCGCGGACGGCGGCCAGCCAGAACACGCCTTCCCCGCACGGGATCCGGGTGGCATCAGCGACCCACAACCGGTTCGGGGCTGCTGCGGTGAAGGTGCGGTTGACCAGATCCGGCGCCGGCGTGTGCCGCGGATCCTGCTTCGTGGAGCCGCCACGCCAGCCACGCCGCAGGAACACCCCGTGCCAACCCTGCTGGCTCATCAGCCGCTCGACGCGTTTGCGGCCGACCTGGATCCCGTCGCGGCGTAGTTGCCGATGCACCCGGTCAGCGCCGTAAGTGAAGCCGGAGGTCTCCCAGATCTCATAGATGTTGGAGATCAGACCGAGGTCGACCAGGTCGCGGTCGCATGGCTGTTCGGCCTGTCTCACCCACTGGTAGTAGGTCGACTCGGCAATGTTCAGGACCCGTAGCAGGAGCGCGACCGCGAAGCGGTCACGGTGTTCGTCGATGAACCTCATGACCGTCGCCGGGTCGGGCCGGTGAAGTCGGCCCAGAGCGCGGCTCGGCCATGGTGGTCGTCCGTTTCTCTGGGCCGCTTCCCGAACCCGGCGTGCACCTTTCAATGCACCGGGCTCTCCGCAAGTCCCGATCGGATCGGTGTTGGTCCTCGTCAGGCTGTCGGCCAGGGCGACGGGATGATCGATCCGCGGTAGCGATACCGGGTCGTTCCCAGCGTCTCTGGATCGAACAGTTCCCGCTGCCCACGCGGCCGCCAGCCGCCGCCGCAGTACTGACGGCGTAGTTCCTTCCAGGTGGACCGGCGGTGTTTGCGCCTCAGCCATCGCCATACCGTCTGCCACAGGTACTGGCTCAGATAGGCGAAGGTCACCGACGACACCCCGGACCGGAAGTAGGCGCACCAGCCACGAACTGCCTGGTTGAGCCTGCGGATCAGCTCGTCCAGCGGCTGGCTTACCTCGACCTGCCGACACAACGTCTTCACCTTGGCCATCACCGCTTTCAGCGACTTCCTGGCCGGATAGGTATAGATGAAGTGCCGGTCGGTTCCCCTCTTTCGATGACGCTGGATGCGCCACCCGAGGAAATCCACGCCCTCGTCGATATGGGTGATTAGCGTCTTCTCGGGCGACAGGCGCAAGCCCATCGTCGACAACACCCCAGTGATCTCATCCCGTAATGCCACGGCATCGGACTGGCTGCCTCTGATCATCAGGCACCAGTCGTCGGCATACCGCACCAGCTTGAAGTTCGGCAGGCCACGCCGCAGCCGCCCAGCTCTCACACCCGGGCTGGAGTTCGGACCTCCGGGCTGCTGGGCAATGTGCTCGTCCAGCACCGCCAAGGCGACGTTGCTGAGCAACGGGGACAAGATCGACCCCTGCGGAGTCCCGGCGTTGGTCTCCCGCAACTGCCGGTCCTCACCGAGGATCCCGGCCTTCAGGAACGCCTTCACCAGGTCCAGGACGCGCTTGTCGGCGATCCGGCCACGCACCCGGCTCATCAGAGCGGTGTGGTCGATCTCGTCGAAGCAGGCCTTGATGTCACCTTCCACGATCCACTCGTAACGGCGTGGATTCGTGGCCAGATGACGAATCTCAGCCACCGCGTCATGAGCCCGGCGTCCCGGACGGAACCCATACGAGCATGGGAGGAAATCCGCCTCGAAAATCGGCTCCAACACCAGCTTCACCGATGCCTGGACCACTCGGTCGGTGATCGTCGCGATCCCCAACCGGCGCAGTTTCCCTCCCGGCTTAGGGATCATCCGCTCCCGCACCGGCAGCGGCCGGAAACTACGGTCCTTCAACGCGGACCGCAGCCCATCGAGGAAGTCCTCGACCCCGACACGCAACACGATCGACAGCGCTGTCCGCCCGTCGACACCGGCGGTCCCGGCACCCTTGTTGCCCCGCACCCGGTCCCACGCCACCAACAGGAACGCGGGATCGGTGACAAGGTTGAACAGGTCGCCGAACTGGCGATGAGGATCATCACGAGCCCAACGGTGCAGCTTGGTCTGGATCTTCAGTACCCGGTCCTCGGCCCGCAACAGGGCCAACTCCGGATCGTCGGTATTCACTGGCGACAACTCCTCCTGGCATTCCAATATCCGCACTGCATGACTTGCTGGCCCCCTTCGCCCTGCGTCCGGCTTTCCCGGACCCCGGCGGCGGGTCGTCACGCCCGCGACTACTACGAGGCCTCCGCCCCGACCGGTCACCCATCAGCGGCAACACACCTGCCCGATCCCCGTCCTGGACGAACCGGAGATCCGGCGGACGCCGGTCGGTTCCCACGTTCACCAACAAATCGATCGGCCAGGGAGGTGCCCAGCTCTACTCCGGCAGCATCGCCACGGCTACGCCGCAGGCCTTCACCATGGCCTCCTGACCGTCGGAGCTAAACGGCTTCAGAGTCCACCCCGCCGCCGAAGCCGCAGGGTCGTGCGCTGCACACCGGCCCATATCCACCAGGTTGGAGCCGGCTTCGCTGTTACGGAGCTTCAACCACTGGTTCACTCGCGTTGCACCTTCTGGCCTCGCCTCGACGAACCCGCACCGTCTGGCAGTCCCGGCACGTCACCGCCTTTGTCAGGGCCGCTTGCCACCCTCACCGCCATTGCGCGGATCAGGCTGCCCTCAGGCTCCAACCAGGCCGCTGCGACGGCCCGGCGGAAAGGTCTCTCACCCTCCTCGATCAATCAGCGCTACATGGCGCACCGCTCCGCAGCGAAATACGAGGACGCGGCGCGCAGGATCTCATTGACCCGGCGCAGCTCAGCGACCTCTTCACGCAGCCGGCGGTTCTCATCCGCCATCTCGCTGGTGGGCCGGTCATGACGTTCGCCCGCGTCGGCCTCGGCCTGCCGGATCCAGTTGCGCAACGCCTCATGATGCACGTTCAGCTGCTCGGCCAGACGCCGGATCGTCGGCTTCGGGTCCGACTCGCGATACAGGCGCACGGCCCGCGCCCTGAGCTCGTCGGGGTATTTCTTCGGTGCTGCCACGGATACTTCCTCCCCATGATCAGTCGATCATGTTTGAGAAGCTCCGCCAAACCGGGGGGAACTCAGTCACGGCTCGTCCTGGGTGCGTTGCCATTCGAAGGCGGTCCGCCAGCGGTTGTCGTCATTGAGGTAGCTGAGGAACGCGTCGAGGACCGCGGCGCGCGGTTGTGGCTGGGCGGTTTCGTAGGCCTTGTCGGGGCCGCCGTCGCGGTAGCCGACGTCCAGGTCTCCGGAGTCGACGGCGTACGCCTGAATGTAGAAGTGCGGCCCTCGGTCGAGGACGGCGAAGCGGGGGCCGGTGCTGCTCAGCTTGGTGAAGGCGACGTGGATGTCGTCGGCGGTGGCGTCACGGATGGGTTGGTCGTACTCGATCTCAAGGTTCATCGTCGACACCCTCGAAAAGGAAATCCTGCGCGTAGGCCAGAAGCGCTGTCATGTCGATCTGCCGGGAGTCGTCGCCGGCGGCCAGCCGCAGCCCGTCCTCCCAGAAGGCGCGGCGCAGTTTGTTCTGGAAACTTTCGAAGTCGATCCAGGCGCCGTCTGCTGCGTCGAGTTTGCGGAGCTCTTTGAGGAGCTTGTCGGGGCGGGCCCAGGCCGAGTTCGGTGCCGACGCTGCCGCCGCCGGTGCGGGGGTTGTCGTAGCGCATCCGTAGCCAGGGGGTGGGCAGGCGTTTGAGGTTGGCGGGGTCGAGCATGCGGTCGAAGCGGTCCTCGGCTTCCCGCTGGGTCTCCCGGCCGGTGAACTCGCAGCGGTAGGCGGGGAACACCGCGTAGGTGACCTCGTTGAGCCCGGGTTCCTTGAGCTCGTGGTAGCGATGGACCGCGGGAATGGTGGCGGCGACGACGTCGAACTGGTCGCCGGACCCTGCCGGTGGTGACCAGCCTTCGAGCATGCCGTTGCGCAGCTCGCCGAGGCGGAACCGTTCGTGCGCCAGCGTACGGGCCAACTGTTCCTCGTCCATGAACGCATCCCGGGCCCACGACGTAGCCGGCGAGCCACTACCACGGGCACAGCGCGAGTTCCGGCGCCGACGCCGATGACCGCCAGGAAAACCATATTGCTGCAGAACTGCGCGGTGCCGGACACGCCCGGCGACGCCATCTGTGTGATCAGCGGCGAGAACAGGCGCCACCAGTGCGATCAGCTGAAACCGTTCGGGTCGCGCTCCAGGGCCCGCCCCAACTCTTCACCGTCCACTGGAGAAGCTCCGCGACTCCGGTCACGACGAACACGACGGTGGTGACGATCGGGAACCGGCGATGTTTCATATGATCAGGGTACGAAGAGTCGGCGTGGCCGCGGTAGACAAATGTCATCGGTATCCCGGGTCATCGATCCGCCTCGACCTCGCCAACGGAACGCCAGCATTTTCGCTAGTGCTGTGTCCACTCGCGTTTCCCCGGGTTGGGGTTGGTGTTGTGGTTCCTCGCCGCACGGGTGTGTGGTCGAGCGACTCCCATCCGGGCGAGGTAGGGCGGCCCTCAGCTGGCCAACGGTCGGCTCGCCGTCGTCCCGTGCCGGCAACTCAGGCAGCGGCAAAGACCATCGCAGCGCGGGAAGTCCGCCGTTGCGACGGCCCGGGGCGCCGCCAAGAAGAAGATCATGCCGTTCATCGGTGAGTGGCAGGTCACCGGCGAATGCGCGTGGGCTGACACACCGGGGGGAGTGCCTTGTGGACAGGCACTCACCCCTTTGCTCGGTTGCTGGCGACCGGACGGTCAGCAGCCTGCGGTGATGTGGTTCGACTCGGCGAACAGGTAGTCGCCGCCGGCCGTGTATCCCTCGTGGATCACCCGGTACTCGTACTGGCCGGTGCCCCCGCAGTCGTAGCCGACGCCGTAGTCCACGTCATTAGTATTGACGTTCGCCGTCCGCATCGTCTCCCAGCCGAACCACCGGCTCCGCTGCAGCTCGACGTAGCTGGTACCAACGCCGCAGTTGCCGCTGCGCCAGCCGTCGCCGCGGATCTGATTGCCGCTCTGGTACGTGGTACCCACGTGGAGGTCGCACGACGCGATCAGGGGAACGCCGGCCGTTGCCGCGGCGCCGCCCGTGCATGCCGGTTGGGCCGGTTTGGCCGGCGGGACCGCCGGTGCCAAGGTGTCCCAGTGTGCGAACAGCGCGACCCCGACCTGGCAGTTGAGGTACAAGCCGTCGGAACAGTACACGTAGTCGGCTTCGGTCGCCCGCTTCATGGCCGCGCGGTCGTCCAGGCACGTCTGCAGCGCGTTGTCGTGGCCGCCGTAGGCGTCGTACGGGTAGAACTTGGCCAACTGGTTGATGGGACCGTCTGCCTGCGGGGGTCCACTGGCGGCGGCCGGGCCCACCGTACCGAAAACCGCGACACCCACGAACGTGAGCGTCAGGACGAACCGTCTCAGCACATTCACACCATTCACCTTTCTCGAACCGACTGAGGGAACGGTATCGATGGATACTGACGCCGCGCTTTCGTTCCGCTTGCGCGCCACCGTGCGGGCGGCCGGTTACGTCCTCGACGTCCCACCCGAATGCGTTGACCTGTAATGCTTCGGCACCTCGTCCGCGCGGCGGTGGATGGGGACGCCTACGCACCCAACCGGTCACGGTCGAACTCGTCATGGGTGTAGAGATACACGGCGATCGAGCCGCGGAAGTCGACGAGCTGGGCCGGTGGCCGGGCCTGGGCGTACGCGATGGCCGCGGCGCCGAAGAGACCGAGGGTCAGCGCGAGCACCACCGCGAACCGGAAGCGCCGGCGGCGGGCGGCTCAAGGTCGGGCTCGGCGACGGCCGGGGGCGGCGGCGCCGAGTCGGGGCTGAGCAGGCCGAGGCCGGGTGCGGGGTTGGTGCCGGATTCGGGGATGCTCGGTGAGCCATTCGCGGGTGGACAGCGAGGTGTGTGAGGACAGGTTGTCGGTGATGACGACGATGTCGCCGGTCGGGTTGTCGTGCTCGAGTTGTTGCAGGAAGTCCTGGTAGCAGAGGCTGTTGCGGCGGTCGGCGTACATGGTCACCGCGTGCCCGTCACGGATGCGTAGGCCGCCGTAGACCCAGGTTTTTTCCGGGTCGCGCCAGTACTGCACGACTTCTTTGACCCGGTTGCCGTCGGCGGTCCAGCCTGGCTGGGCCGGGTAGGCGCGCGGGATCAGCGGGCCGAGTTCGTCGGCGCAGATGACCGTCGGGTCGTCGGGCGTGCGGGTATACAACTCGATAGCGGCTGTCCTTTTGGGACGAAGTCTGGGTCCTTCGATAGCGCCCAGGAGCGCACCTGCCGCCACCGGGCCCCGTCAGCGAGCAGGATCCGCCGCACCTGGGAGCGGCCGACGGTGATGCCCTTGGCGTTCGCCGTCTCGGTCAGCGCATCAAGGGTCCAGACCGCGGCGGTCGACGTCTCATCCGCCTGCACCAGCATTTCTGCGGCCCGGTCGTAGCGCAGCCTCCCCGGCGGGATCGTCTTGACCAGAGCCACGATCTGCGAGCGCTGCTGTTCACTGATACGCCGAGGCCGGCCGCGGCCCTCCCGATCACCCAGGCCAGGCACGCCGTCGCTGTTGAACCGGTGCAGCCGCTGCCGCACCGTCCGCGGGTGGCAACCAACCCGGCCGGCGATCTGCGGCACCGTCAAACCCGACCACGACAGCGTCACAATCCGGGCCCGCAGTACCCAGTCCGCCGGCGCATGCCTTGCTGCGGCCAACTTTTGCACTCTGGCCAGTTCGTCACCGTCCACAGCGCGACGAGCGAACACCAGAGCGGGCATGACCACGGCCACCTTCCGATGAGGACCCTGTACCGCTCGAAAACAGGGTTTCGGTGTTGGCCTGCGGTTCTGTGCGTTGTCGCCGGCCTCGTCAGAGGCAGGCTGACTGGCATGTTCGTGTCGTTCGGATACTTGGTCCTGCGTCAGGTGCTGCAGTTGATCGTGTTGGGCCTGCGGGGCGATGGGGCGAAGGAGGTCGAGATTCTGGTCCTTCGTCACCAGGTCGCGGTGCTACGCCGTCAGGTCAAGCGCCTGGATCTGGAGCCATCCGACCGGGCGGTGCTCTCGGCCCTGGCCTGGTTCTTGCCCCGACCGCGGTGGGCGACGTTCATGGTCACCCCGGCCACGTTGCTGCGCTGGCACCGCACCCTGATCGCAGGGAAATGGACCTATCCCCGGCGCCGGCCGGGCCGCCCGCCGGTCCAGGCGGTAATCCGGGCCCTGGTGCTGCGCCTGGCGAAGGAGAACCCGGGCTGGGGCCACCGCAGGATCCAGGGTGAACTGGTCGGCCTGGGCTATCGGGTGGCGGCCAGCACCGTGTGGTCCATCCTGACCAAGGCCGGGGTGGATCCGGCACCGCGGCGCGCTGGACCGACTTGGACTCAGTTTCTGAGCGCCCGGGCCAAGGGGATCTTGGCTTGCGATTTCCTGCACGTCGACACGATCGGGCTGACCCGTGTCTACGTGTTGTTCCTGATGGAGATCGGCACCCGCCGGGTGCACATCCTCGGCGTCACGACCCACCCGGATGGGGCCTGGGTCGCGCAGCAGGCCCGCAACCTGATGCTGCAGGTGGGGGATCGGGCCGGGCAATTCCGGTTCCTAATCCGCGACCGCGACACCAAGTACACCCCCGTGTTCGACAACGTTTTCACCAGCGAAGGCATCGAGGTCCTTCGCAGTCCACCGCAGGCTCCTCGCGCGAACGCGTACGCGGAACGCTGGGTGCGCGCGGTTCGCCGGGAGTGTCTGGACCGGATGCTGATCTACCACCGGCGGCACTTGCTGGCGGTCCTGGGTGAGTTCGTCGAGCACTACAACGAGCACAGGCCCCACCAGGGCCGCGACCAACGCCCGCCCAACGCCACGGACACCGAGCCAGCCGTCGCCGATCTCGCCTCGGCGCGGGCCCGCCGCAGAAAGATCCTCAACGGACTGATCAGCGAATACTCGCAGGCGGCGTAGCCCGAACCGCATTTCCGAGCGGTGCCCCTGTCACGGTGGAGCTGCCCGGACCTGACGCACGAGGTCATCGCCCGCGGACTCGTGCCGGCAATCTCCGCGTCCACGATCCGGCGGATCCTCGCCGACGACACGATCAACCCCTGGCAACACCAATGCTTGATCTTCATCCACGATCCAGGACTTCGCCGCCAAAGCCAGCCGGGTACTCAACCTCTACGCCCGCACCTATGACGGCGAACCGCTCGGCGCTGACGAATACGTCATCTCCAGCGACGAGAAGACCAACATCCAGGCCCGCTGCCGCTGCCACCCGAGCCTGGCCCCCAGTGTCGCCCGTAGGATGCGGGTCAACCACGAATACGACCGGGTATATCGCCTACCGAACCCTCGCATAGGCATGCATCTGTTCGGTCATCAGTTTGTATTCGGCCGCCGTCTCTGCGAGCGAGGTGCTGCCGAGGCTGGTGTACGCGACCGTCGGGTTCAGTAAGAAGCGTCGCAGCATCGCCGCAAGCAGCCCTTGGGGCAGAGTCTGTAGCGCAACGAATCCACGCGGGACCGGCCGGGTCGGCAGGGCGGCCAGCGCCTGCCGCATGGAGCGGATCATGGCGCGTACCGCGCCCGGATCGTCGGCGAGCGCTGCCGGGCCGCCTGCCGCGTTCACCGCTTGCCCGAGTGGCACCGCGAACGTAGCGTGTGTCTTGAGCCAGGAATCCATCTGCGGCTCGACCTTGGCGTTGATCCGGGCGGTGCGGAATGCACGCACGATCCGTTCCAGTCGCGGGGTGCTGCGGCCGTCGGGTTCACCGACTGGCGTTCGGACCCGGCGGACCATGAAGTTTTCCGGGCTGTAGCGGGCCACATCACCGTCCATTGCGCTGCCGAACCCAGGGAAGCCGAGCAGCACTCGCTCGTAGCCGATCACCGCGCCCAGCGGCTGCGCTCCGGCCGCCCAGTTGCCCGTGAAAAGGACGTCGCCCTTGGTGCCAGCGAGTGACTCCAGCACCGCGCTCACCTGATGGGTACGAACAAAGACAGCGATCAGGTCGTACCCGCCTGCCGGATGCTCGACCACGGGCACCGCCACGCGCCGGACGGCCGGGCTGGTTCCCTCGGCGAGTTGCACACCGTAACGGCGCAGGGCGACCTGACGTTCACCTCGGTCGAGGACCGAGACATCGTGCCCGGCCTCGTGCAGGCGAGCGGCGAACACGCTGCCGGTGGCCCCCACGCCGTATACGAGCAGTTTCATGACAACACTCTTTCGCTCGGTCGCTTTTAGCCGTCCGATTAAAATGGAGATGATCTCCAGTAGAAGAATATGGAGATAAGTTCCACTTGTCAACGTGAGGTAGCGCATGGCCGCCGCCAACCCACTGCGCGCCTGACACTCAGCGCAACCGCGGAGGCCGTGATTGCCAAGGCCCCGGGAGGCCCTTCGACGCCGGAGGTTCGTTCAATCTGCCGTCATCGATCTGCGCGAACGGATCGGCAGCTCACCGACGAGCTCCGTGCCGCCGAGATCGACCTGGCAACCACCCGCACCACCCTGAACCGGCTGACCGCCACCAGCGACGACCTCACCGCGAGTAACCCGCTCGAGATCACCGTCTTCCAGCAGAACCTCGCCGTGTTCCACACCGGCGGCGGCTCGACGCGCCAACGACGTCTGCCGCGCCCTCGGCATCGGCGTCACAGCGGGCGGCGTGTCATACCGGGCGGCGCAGCCCATCCAGCACGAGGGAGATGACGCCGTCGGCCTCGGCCCGCCAAGCGGGGCGGTCATGAGCCGCCCCAATGCCATGCAATGCCATCATGACGGCACCGGCGTCAACGTCGTCGCGGACAGTGCCGTCTTGCACGGCGGCGGCCACCAGGTCGGTGACGGCCCGCTCCAGCGCCCGGCCGCCCTCGGCGATGGTGCTTGAGCCGCTGGCCATCAGCGTGGCCAGCGTCCGGGCGAGGCCCTGATGTGCGTCCATGTGGTCGACCATGTCACGCAGAAAACCCGCCAACGCCTCCGCCGCGGGCAACGTGGCCTGGAGCTGACGGGCGCGATCGCACAGTGCGGCGACTTCCCCGTGGTAGACCGCCTCAGCCAGGGCCTCCCGGGTGGGGAAGTGACGGTACAGCGTGCCGGCGCCCACCCCGGCCAGTCGGGCGAAGTCGTCGAAGCGTAGGTCGAAGAAGTCGCCGGCATCGAAGACCTCCTGGGCCGTGGCGAGCAGGGCCTCGCGCTTGCGTTGAGCGTCGACCCGGAGCGGCCTGTTCGCGGTCATGCGCTACCTCGCGTTGACAAATGGAGATTATCTCCATATCCTGGAAAGTGGATATTACCTCCAGATCGATCGTACCCCACGAGGTGCAGCGTGAAGATCCTTATGTTCGGCCGAGGTGCGATCGCCACCGTCTACGGCTGGGCCCTGCACCACGCGGGACATGACGTCGAGTTCTACGTCCGGCCGGGCCGCGCGGCGACGTACGGAGACGCGGTGGGCCTCGATCTGTTCGACGCGCGGCGCCGGGTGTGGGGGCAGCGCGTCGTCGAGAAGTGGCCGGTGCGCTACCGGGAGGCGCTGGAGCCGGACCACGATTTCGACCTGATCGTGCTCAGCGTGCCGCACCACCGCCTCGCGGAGGCGACGGCCTTCCTGTCCCCGCGGGTCAGCCAGGCCACGGTGCTGGTCTTCGGCAACATCTGGACAGAGCCGCTGGCCGCGATCGGGGCACTCCCCCGCGGCCAGGTCGCCTGGGGCTTTCCCCAGGCCGGTGGCGGTTTCGATGCGGACGGCGTGGTCCGTGGAGTGCTGTTACCTTCGGTCATCTTCGGCACCCTCGGCCAGCCCCCGACCGACCGGGAATGGGCCGTACGCCAGGCGTTTCGCGAGGCCGGGCTCCGGATCAAGGAGCGGCCCGACTTCCGCGGCTGGCTGTGGGTCCATTTCGTGTCGGATGCCGGCCTGTTCTCGCAGGGCCTGCGGCTGGGCTCCCTGTCCAAGCTGGTCGGGGCAACGGGCGACCTGCGCCTGGGGCTGCTGGCTGGCCGCGAGCTGCTGCCGCTCCTCGAGGCGCGCGGCCTCGACCTGCGACGTCACCGGGCCGGTGTGCTGCCGTTCCGGGCGCCCACCTGGCTGACCGCCCCCTCGCTCGCCTGGCTCACTGCTTCATGTCGCGCCCGCGCGCGTGAACCTCACGGCGCACTCCGACCCCGACGCCGAGGAGCCGCGTGAGGTCTGCCGGGACACCCTGGCCGAAGCACGACGGTTGGGCATCTCGGTACCGCGACTGGAAGCGGCGGAACCGCTCTTTGCCCGCGAGGGGACGGGCCAAGTCTGAATCCACGGTGCTGTCGGTCCCCGTGGTCCATCGCGGCTCCTCGGTCCGCCGCATCCCAGAGCCGAACCCGGTCGCACCGGTCGACCGACTGCCGTTCATACCCGGTTTTCGCTGTCCATGCCCTATCGCGTGTCCGTGACGTCGTGGAAGGAAGAAGTCATGACTACCCCCGAGAAGTACGAGTTCCCCTTGGCCCGCACGTGCCCGTTCGCGCCGCCGCCGGCATACGAAGAGATCCGCGAAGAAGAGCCGGTCTCGCGGGTTCGCCTGCCCGAGGGCGGGTGGGCTTGGGTGGTCAGCCGCCACGAAGACGTGCGAACGGTGTTGAACGACCGGCGGTTCAGCGCCGACCGGCAGCATCCGGACTTCCCGCAACTGGTCAAGGGCGAGGCGGCGACCCGGCGGCCGGACGCGGAGCGCATGCTGATCATGATGGACCCGCCCGAGCACGGGCCGGCGCGCAAGGCCGTGCTCGGCGAGTTCACGGTGCGCCGATTGGAGGCGCTGCGGCCGCGGATCCAGGAGATCGTCGACGAGCGGATCGACGCGCTGCTGGCCGGCCCGCAGCCCGGTGACCTGGTGCAGTCGCTGGCGCTGCCGGTCCCGTCCCTGGTGATCTGCGAGATGCTGGGTGTGCCCTACGCCGACCACGAGTTCTTCCAGGAGCACACGGTGAAGATGTTCAAGGCGTCGACGTCGCCCGAGGAAGCGTGGGCGGCCGCGGGGGTCCTCCAACGCTACATGGCCGACCTCATCTCGGAGAAGGAGGAGAACCCGCCGGACGACCTGCTCGGTCGGCAGATCGTCAAACTGCGCGCGGAGGGCACCTACCGGCGGACAGCACTGGCCGGCCTGGGCTTCCTGCTGCTCGTGGCCGGCCACGAGACAACGGCGAACATGATCTCGCTGTCGACCGTGGCGTTCCTGCGCAACCTGGAGCAACTCGCGATGATCAAGGCCGACCCCGGCAAAACGCTCAACGCGGTCGAGGAGTTGCTGCGGTACTTCACGATCATCGACTTGGCGGCGTCCCGGCTGTGCGTCGAGGACATCGAGGTCGGCGGGCAGCTGATCCGCGCCGGCGAAGGAGTGCTGGCGCTGGGTTATTCGGCCAACCGGGACCCGCGGGCTTTCGAGAACCCGGACGAGCTCGACATCGAGCGCAGCGCGCGCCACCACGTTGCGTTCGGGTTCGGGCCGCATCAGTGTCTGGGCCAGAACCTGGCCCGTATGGAGCTACAGATCGTGTTCGACACGCTGTTCCGCCGCGTCCCCACGCTCGAGCTCGCGGTGGACGTCGACGAACTGCCGTTCAAGGACGACGCGAACATCTATGGCCTGTACCAGCTTCCGGTGACCTGGTAGCGGACGAACTTCCATCCCACCTCAAGGAGGACAGGGCCATGAGGATCATCGCGGACACCGACAGGTGCGTCGGTGCCGGACAGTGTGTGCTCACTGAACCAGCGCTGTTCGACCAGAGCGAGAACGACGGCACAATCATCGTGCTGAACGAGAAGCCGGAGGGTGAACTGGTCGAGAAGGCCCGGGAAGCGGCACGCGTGTGCCCCAGCCAGGCCCTCTCACTGGCGGCATGAGTTGTGCCGGGTTCTGGCGATGATCTTGTGGTTGCGGGTCAGCTGCTGAGCAGGATTCGGCGGTAGGAGATCAAAGCCTGCTCTGCCGTACATCGGTCGTTTATGGTTCTTAAAGTTACTTGGAATCAGGCTGGGGGCTGAACCGCTGTTCCGGGCGTTGCCGGGCGACGGCGCCGTGGTTGATCCCGGTGATGATCATCGAGGAGAAGTGGCCGATCTTGGCCCGGCATGAGCGTGCGGCCGATTGGCTGCGCGTGTGGGTCGATCTGGGGCGTGCGGCTCGGACGATCGACGCGTATGCCCGAGCGCGCCTCGATCACGATCCGACCGTCCACCTCGTGGATCCCGTCAATCATGACCTCCGCCAGGTGCGGCAACAACCGCTCAAGATCGCACCGCGGTCGGCTCATCGGCATCCCCATCGGAAGATGGGCTCGCGGTGGCGTGACGGTCGCTACGGCCGCGCCATCTGTCACCTTTGGCATGCGCGAGGAAGTATTCGCGAGGAAAGCCGCGACCAGAGTCGTAGCGCGACTCGTCTCCGCGTTGACCCAGGCTGTCATTGCCGTGTTCGGCGTCGATTGTCGCGACGAGGTCCTGGTGGAACTTGTCGGTCAACCCACGTCTCGGTCCGGTCTTGGTGGCAAGGTCATCAGCGAGCGCGGCACCGTCGACCAATTGGGGCTCTGCCATCCGGATCTGCCGCGATCCGGTCAGTGCTACGCAGGGTCACGGCAAGCCTGGGCGCTGTCCGCCCACGAACATGCTGATGACCGTGCGTCAGCCGGTGCCGGCGGCACGCGAGAGCAGGGCGCGGCGGCTGCGTGTGCCGGTTTTGTCGAAGATGGACTTCAGGTGGTCCTGGACGGTGTTTTCGCTGAGGAACATCTGCGCGGCGATCGTGCGGGTGTCGGCGCCGGTGGTCACGTAATGCAGGAGTTCGGTCTCGCGCGCGGCTAGGCCGCAGGCGCGGGCGAAGACGGCGGTCCGGTCCGGTACGGAGCTGTCCTCGACCGTCACCGCGATCTGGGCGTCACTGCCGGAGGGCGGGCCCAGACGGGCGGCGCGCATGGTCAGCCAGCGGCCGCCGGTCAGGTGCATCCGGGCCAGAGGCGGATTGGTGGTCGCGCCGGCCTCAGCGGCGAGCAACTGGGCGGCTACGTTGTAGGCGGCCGCGGGGACCGGGTCCGGGGTCGTGCCCGGCAGCAGGCGGTGCAGGTAGTCGTGGGTCTGCGGGGTCTGGCCGATCACCCGAAGGCCCGCGTCCAACAGCAGCATGACCGGTCCGGGGTCGCGGGCGAGAGGCGAGCCGGCGGTACCGAAGCAGGCGGCGACGCGGCGACGCAACTGCTCGGTCAAGAGCGCCGTGGCCGCGTCGAGGAAGGCCAGCTCGCCGGCGGTGAACGTTCCGCCGGTCCGCCACAGGTCGAGGGAGGCCCAACAGCCGTAGCGGTCGCGGAACGCCACTGAGGCGATGTCGGTGACACCATGGCCGCACAGGAGTTCCCGCCAGAGCAGGCTGGCCGCAGGCTCGTCGAGTCGCGCCGCCGCCGTCAGTCCGGTCCAGTGGTTGACCTGACACTGGTACTTCAAGCGAATCAGGTTCGGCAGCTCGGGCGTCACTGCCGGGGGCAGAGACGCCAGCGGAGCCACGCCGACCGACGTCTCCGGATCGGTCAGCGGCCACACATAAGCGTCGAACGGCACGACCCGGCCGATCTCGGCGAGCGCGGCGGCGCGCAGGGCACGTGCATCCGCGGTGCCACCGCCAAGGCTTTGCAGTCGTTGCAAGGCAGACGCTCTTGTCATGCGGCCACCGTAACCACCCAGATTGCTGGGATAGGCCCGCCGCCGCGCGTAGACCTAGCGTCGAACCATGCCTACGTTGCGTATCGAGCATCCGATCACCGACTATCCGACCTGGCGACGGGCCTTCGACTCCTTCGCTGAGACGCGGGAGCAAGCCGGGGTCCAGCAGCATCGCATCCTGTGTCCGGTCGACGACCAGCAATACGTAACGGTCGACCTCGACTTTCCGTCGATACCTGCCGCCGAGCAGTTCCTGGCGTTCCTGCAAACCGACGTCTGGTCCGACCCCGGCCGCTCGCCCGCCCTGGCCGGAGCGCCCACGACCAGGATCCTGACCACGCCGTAGCCAACGCGGCCTACCCGGTCGCGGTAGGTACGCCAGCACGGCCGCGATCGAGGCGAGACAGGACCGGCAACCTCCTATGCGGCCGGCTCCCCACCACGGCTTCCGCACATGCCGCTGAGCGTGCGCGGCGGCCGGCCGAGAGCCGTCACGCGGTGTGACGCCAACCGGAATCGGCCCTGTACCTGCCGAGAATGCCATCCGGGCAGGTCAGGCGGCATGCTCGTACTCGTGCAGGATGCCGCCGAGGCGGGCGTGTCGGTGGATGGTCAGGTGGGTGAGCCGGTGCGGGTCGGTGATCGTTGCGGGTAGCGGGGCGAGTGGGCGTGCGTTGGCAATGCCCTGATGAGGTCTGTGTCCGTTGTAGAAATCTTCGTACTCGCGCAGCGCGTGCAGCAGGTGTCGCTGGCTGAAAATCAGCGTCCGGTCGAGCAGTTCGCGGCGGCAGGTCCGCACCCAACGCTCCATCACCGCGTTCATCCGGGGCATCCGGACGCCGCTGAGCACGACCGTGATGCCGGCGTCGGCGAGGACGGCGTCGAACAGGGCCGGGTACTTGCCGTCGCGGTCGCGGATCAGGTAGTTCACCCGGCATCGCGTGTCCTCGAGGTCCATCGCCAGGTTGCGGGCGGCCTGGGTCACCCACGCCGCGGTGGGATGCGCGGTCGCGCCGAGGATGCGGATACGGCGGCTGGCATGCTCAATGACCGCGAGTACGTACATGCGGGTGCCGGTCAGGGTGATCGTCTCGAGGAAGTCCACGGCCAGCAGCACCTCGGCCTGCGAACGCAGGAACTGCGCCAAAGTCGTGGCGGTCCGCTCCGGAGCGGGATCGATCCCGGCCGCGCGCAGGATCTCCCAGACCGTGGACGCGGCGACTTTCACCCCAAGGGTGAGCAGTTCCCCGTGCACCCGCCGGTATCCCCACGACGGGTTCTCTGCCACGAGTCGCAACACCAGCGCGCGGATCGAGCGCACGGTGGGTGGCCGGCCCCGCCGTCGGGGCCGCGACGCTGCCGCGTGGCGGCGGGCATGCAGGTCACGGTGCCAGCGCAGGATCGTGTCGGGCCGCACCAGCAGCCGCAGACGGTGCAAGGTGGGTCTTGGCAGGCAGTGCAGCAACGCGGCCAGCCAGGCCCGATTGGCTGGGTCGAACCGGACGCGCTGCTCGCCAAGCTGACGGTGCAGCACCGCGAGTTGGTGGCGCAACACGAGGATCTCCGTGTCCTTGTCCCCATCGCTGCCCGGCAACAGCCGCAGCAGCGCGAATGCGTTGGTGATGCCCAAGTACGCCAGTCGCAGCAGCATGAGACGGCATCATCGCGCAGTCATCAACGACGATGGAGAAGCAGGACGCGGGGGACAGCGAACCAAGATCGTTGCCGCGACCCGAGAACGCCTCCGACCAGCGCGGACGCAATATTCGGCATGTACACGGCCCACTCACCAGAGCCGCCGCCGTTCAGCGCACCAGCGAGCGCCACTCACGCTCTGTGACGGCACCCGGGGGGTGCCGCACCTTGTCCGCGGCAAATCCGGATGCCCTCACCGATGAATTCCCATCGCGCCAGTTGCGGTTGCTGTGTGATGGTTGCCGGGTGCCCCAAGCGATTCTGCGCACCGACCGGTTGCTGCTAATCCCGTTGGCGGATCGGCATCTGGAGCTGGAGGTGCGGCTCGATGCCGATCCGGAAGTACTGCGATACATCTGGGGACGGGCACGGTCCAGGGACGAGGTGGTCGCCTCGCACGCGCAGCGGATGGCGCTGGCCGGCGTGGTGGA
>NZ_JBFBAA010000059.1:0-22345 GCF_040682035.1 Actinoplanes sp. NPDC051470 | reverse complement strand
GTGGAGATCGCCGCGGTCAACGGCCCGTCCTCGGTGGTGCTCTCCGGTGATGAAGAGGCGGTGTCGCACGCGGCGGCCGCGTTGGGTGGCCGATCGAAGCGCCTGGCCACCAGTCACGCGTTCCATTCGGCCCGGATGGAGCCCATGCTGGACGAGTTCCGGGCGGTCGCTGAGCAGCTCATCTATCGGGCGCCGCGGATTTCGATGGCCGTCGGGGAGGGGCCTGAGTATTGGGTGCGGCAAGTTCGTGAGACGGTGCGGTTCGGTGAGCAGGTGGCCGCTCATGACGGCGCGGTCTTTGTTGAGCTCGGGCCGGATGGCAGCCTTGCCCGGCTGATCGACGGCATCGCGACGCTCGACCGTGACGACGAAACCCGGGCCGCACTGACCGCCTTGGCCGAGCTGCACGTGCGCGGCGTGAACGTCGACTGGCCGTTGACGTCCGGGCAGCGGGTGCTGGACCTGCCGACCTACGCCTTCCAGCGTCAGCGGTACTGGATCGATCGCGTCGGCGATGGTCACCCGCTGCTGGGATCGGCGGTGCGGCTGGCCGAGTCGGATGGGGTGCTGTTCACCTCGACGGTGTCGCGTCGCAACGAACCGTGGCTGCGGGACCAGAGCACCCTGCCCCCGGCCGCCTTCGCCGAGATGGCCCTGGCCGCCGCCGACGAGATCGGACACACCCAGGTCGAGGAACTCACCGTGGAGCTGCTGCCCGCCCTCCTCGACGACCGCGCCCTGCGGATGCAGACCTGGATCAGCGACGGCCGGCTCACCATCCACGTCCGCTACGCCGACGGCGAGCCATGGACTCGCGTGGCCGCCGCGCGCCTCTCAACCGCCACTCCTACCGGCGAGCCGGCCGAAGCGGCAGAACGCGCTCAGCGCAGCGGTGACGACCTGTTCGCCGACGTCGCGCTGGACGACAGCGAGGAGGCTGCCCGGTTCGCGCTGCATCCGGCGCTCCTGAGCGCCGCCCTCGACGTCGCGGGCGAAGGCGCCGCGGCTGTCTGGCGGAACCTGAGCCTGCACGCGAGCAACGCCACCGAGCTGACGGTCCGGCTCACTCCGAGCAGCGACGGCGTCCTGGCCATCACCGCCACCGACGCCACCGGCCAGACCGTCCTGTCCGGTTCCAGCGTCACCCTTCGCACGATTCCCGTACATCGGCCGGCCGGCGCCCTTGACGACCTGTTCACCCTCACCTGGACCGCGATACCCACGCCCGTCGCCTCCTTCGAAGACAGCGACGTGGTGGTCTTCCGCGCACACGCCGACGGCGATGATGACCCGTTGGCGCAGGCGCGCGTTCTGACGGCAGAGACTCTGCAGGCGATCCACGATGCGTTGACCGCCGACCACACCCTGATCGTGCACACCGGGACCGGGCTGGCCGCGGCCGCGGTGTCGGGCCTGGTCCGCTCCGCCCAGTCGGAGCATCCCGGCCGGTTCGTCCTGGTGGAAAGCGACGGCTCGCTCGACCCGCAGCAACTGGCCGCGGCGGCCGGCCTGGACGAACCACGACTGCGATACGTCAACGGCCGGTGGGAAGTACCCCGGCTCACCCGGGTCACTTCCAAAGCTCACGCCGCCTGGGATCCTGAGGGCACGGTGTTGATCACCGGCGCTTCCGGCGGACTTGCCGGAATCCTCGCCCGCCATCTGGTGGCCGAGCGTGGTGTGCGCCGGCTTCTGCTGCTGTCGCGCACCGTCCCGGCCGGTATCGAGGAGCTGACCGGCCTGGGCGCCCACGTCGACGCCGTCTCGTGCGATGTGTCGGACCGGGCGGCCCTGGCGCACGCCCTCGGGCAGGTGCCACCGCAACATCCCTTGACTGCTGTGATCCACACCGCCGGGGTGGTCGACGACGGCGTCATCGAATCACAAACCCCGCAACGCCTCGACACCGTCCTGCGACCCAAGGCCGACGGCGCCTGGCACCTGCACGAACTCACCCAAGACAACAATCTTGCCGCGTTCATCATGTACTCGTCCGCCGCCGCAGTGCTCGGCTCCCCGGGCCAAAGCAACTACGCGGCCGCCAACGCCTTCGTGGATGCCCTGGCCGAGCAGCGTCGTGCACAGGGCTTGCCCGGGTTGTCGTTGGCCTGGGGCATGTGGGAGCAGACCAGCGGTATGACCGCCCAGCTCACCGACACGACCCGCGACCGGCTCCGTCGCAGCGGAATACGGCCCATCACCGCGGAGGACGGCATGCGGCTGTTCGATCTCGCGGCCGGTCGCGACGAGCCGCTTCTGGTGGCCGCGCCCATGGATCCGGTGGCCGGCGCCGAGCTTCCGGCGTTGCTGCGATCCAGGCACCGCCCGGCCGCCCGCCGCACCCCGTCCGTCGACGCCGGGCGGACACCCGCCGAGCGGGAACAAGCCCTGCTCAAGGTGGTGCGGGACAGCGCCGCCACGGTTCTCGGTCATGCCGATGGCGGTTCCGTGGGAGCGGCGGCGGCATTCAAGGACCTGGGTGTCGACTCGTTGACCGCGGTGGAGTTGCGCAACAGTCTGGCCAAGGCGACCGGCCTGCGGCTGCCGGCCACGCTGGTGTTCGACTATCCGACGCCGGCCGCCTTGGCCGTCCGGCTGGGCGAGCTGATCACCGGCACGGTGTCGGCCCCGGCGCGCCGGCCATCGACGGCGGTGGCCCAGGACGAGCCGCTGGCCATCGTCGGCATGGCCTGCCGGCTGCCCGGTGGGGTCTCCTCGCCGGAGGACCTGTGGCGGCTGGTCGAGTCGGGAACGGATGCGATCTCCGGGTTCCCCACCGACCGAGGCTGGCCGGATGTGGCCGACAACTCGTACTCCCGGCAAGGGGGTTTCCTTGACGACGCAGGCGATTTTGATGCTCCGTTCTTCGGGATCAGCCCGCGTGAGGCACGGGCGATGGATCCGCAGCAGCGCCTGGTGCTGGAGGCGGCCTGGGAAGCCTTCGAACGGGCCGGCATCGAGCCGGGAACCGTTCGGGGCAGCGACACCGGGGTGTTCATGGGCGCCTACTCCGGCGGGTACGGCATCGGCGCCGATCTGGCCGGCTTCGGTGCCACCTCCGGCGCCACGAGTGTGCTGTCCGGCCGGGTGTCGTACTTCTTCGGCCTCGAAGGCCCCGCGGTCACGGTCGATACCGCGTGCTCGTCGTCGTTGGTCGCGCTGCACCAGGCCGGGCAGGCGCTGCGTCAGGGCGAGTGCTCGCTGGCCCTGGTCGGCGGCGTCACCGTGATGGCCACACCCGACATCTTCGTGGAGTTCTCCCGCCAGCGCGGTCTGGCCGCTGACGGCCGGTGCAAGGCCTTCGGCGACACCGCGGACGGTACGGGCTGGTCCGAGGGCGTCGGCGTGCTCCTTGTGGAGCGCCTCTCCGATGCTGAGCGCAACGGTCACCGGGTCTTGGCGGTCGTGCGTAGTTCGGCGGTCAATCAGGACGGCGCCTCCAACGGCCTCACCGCGCCCAACGGGCCTTCCCAGCAACGCGTCATCCAGGCCGCGCTGCACAACGCCCACCTGACCCCGGCCGACGTGGACGTGGTCGAGGCCCACGGCACCGGCACCACCCTGGGCGACCCCATCGAGGCCCAAGCAGTCATCGCCACCTACGGCCAGGACCGAGACCGGCCGCTGCTGCTCGGGTCGCTGAAGTCGAACGTCGGTCACACCCAGGCCGCCGCCGGTGTCTCCGGTGTCATCAAAATGGTGATGGCCCTGCAGCACGGGGTGGTGCCGCGAACCCTGCATGTCGATGAGCCCTCGCGTCATGTGGACTGGACCGCCGGCGCGGTGCGGTTGGTGACGGAGAACCAGTCGTGGCCGGACACCGGCCGCCCGCGCCGGGCAGCAGTGTCCGCCTTCGGGGTCAGTGGAACGAACGCTCATGTCATCCTCGAGAGCTCAGCTGCGCCTTCTCCGACCATCCCGCAACCGCCCTCGACCGAGCCGATGCCGCTGGTCATCTCCGCCAAGACGCCGGGGGCGTTGGCCGACTACGAGAACCGGCTGCGCGCCTACCTGACCGTCACGCCCGGTGTGAATGTTCCGGCGGTGGCCTCCACCCTGGCGGTGACACGGTCGCTGTTCGAGCACCGTGCTGTGTTGCTGGGCGACGACACCATCACCGGCACGGCGATAACCGAACCGCGGGTGGTGTTCGTGTTCCCGGGTCAGGGCTGGCAATGGCTCGGTATGGGCCTGGCGTTGCGGGACTCGTCGGTGGTGTTCGCCGAACGGATGGCCGAGTGCGCGGCGGCGTTGAGCGAGTTCGTCGACTGGGACCTGTTCGCCGTGCTCGACGACCCGGCCGTCGTCGACCGGGTCGATGTGGTGCAACCAGCCTGCTGGGCGGTGATGGTGTCACTGGCCGCGGTGTGGCAGGCCGCCGGTGTCCACCCGAACGCGGTCGTCGGCCATTCCCAGGGGGAGATCGCCGCCGCGTGTGTCGCAGGTGCGATCTCGCTGCAAGACGCCGCCCGGGTTGTGGCGTTGCGCAGTCATGTGATCAGCCAGAGATTGGCGGGTCACGGCGCGATGGCATCGGTGACGTTGCCCGCTGATCAGATCGTCCTCGCTGACGGGGTTTGGATTGCCGCGTACAACGGGCCCGCGTCGACGGTGATCGCCGGTGATCCGGACGCGGTGGAACAGATGCTCGGCGACCGGGTCCGGAAGATCGCGGTGGACTACGCCTCCCACACCCCACACGTGAAACAGATCCAGACCGAACTGCTCGACATCACCGCTGGCATCGGCTCGCACGCCCCGACTGTGCCGTGGTTCTCGACCGTCGACGGAGCGTGGGTCGACGGGCCGCTCGATCGGGACTACTGGTACCGCAACCTGCGTCAACCGGTCGGCTTCCACACAGCGGTGGAGGCCTTACGGGCGCTCGGTGAGACCGTGTTCGTTGAGGTCAGCGCCAGCCCGGTGCTGCTACCGGCCATGGACGACGCGGTCACCGTCGCCACCCTGCGCCGTGACGACGGAACCATCACCCGAATGCACACCGCGCTCGCCGAAGCCCACGTCCTGGGCGTGAACGTCGACTGGCCGCACGTCATCGGCGACACCGGCCGGCGGACCCTCGACCTCCCGACCTATGCCTTCCAACACCACCGCTACTGGGCCACCGCGGCGACCGTCTCCGACGGCGGGGTGCGACATCCCCTGCTCAACGCGGTCGTCGAGCTCCCCGGCACCGACGGCGTCGTGCTCACCGGGCGGGTGTCTCTGGCCACCCACCCGTGGCTGGCCGACCACCAGGTCCGCGGCGACGTCCTCCTGCCCGGCACCGGATTTGTGGAACTCGTGTCGCGTGCCGCCGCCGAGGTCGGCTGCGACGTGATCGACGAGCTCGTGACCGGGATACCACTCGTGCTGCCGCCCACCGGAAGCGTGCAGCTCTCCGTGTCGGTCAGCGGCGACACAGTCACCGTCCACTCGAAGACGGACGGCAGCAGCGACTGGACCCGGCACGCGACGGCCACGATCAGCGCCTCCTCGCCTGATACTGGTCCGGCGGACCTGACGGTGT
This sequence comes from Actinoplanes sp. NPDC051470, assembly GCF_040682035.1. NCBI lineage: Bacteria > Bacillati > Actinomycetota > Actinomycetes > Micromonosporales > Micromonosporaceae > Actinoplanes > Actinoplanes sp. NPDC051470. The sequence continues at coordinate 16,815 of NZ_JBFBAA010000059.1, read as the reverse complement.
GGCCGCCGGCCGAGGCCCAGCCGGTCGACGTCGCCGGCCTCTACGAGCGGATGGCGGAGGCCGGTTACGAGTACGGCCCGGCGTTCCAGGGCTTGCAGGCGGCGTGGCGGGACGGGGACACCGTCTACGCCGAGGCGGTCCTTGCCGAGGAACAGGCGCAGGACGCGGCGCGGTTTACCGTGCACCCCGCGCTGCTCGATGCCGCCCTGCACGCCTGCATGCTGCACGCCCCGGAGACCCAGCAGGACGTACGGCTGCCGTTCTCCTGGAACCAGGTGCGGATCCACGCCACCGGCCCGGCGGTACTGCGCGTCGCGGTGACGCGTGAGGCGGACGGATGGTGTGTCCGGGCCACTGACGACACCGGCGGGACCGTCGCGACCATCGGCTCCCTGATCACCCGGCCGGTCACCACCGAATCCGACGACCTGTTCACCCTGACCTGGACCGAAGTCTCGGCCCCGGAGGGCGTGCCCGCCTCCGACGTGGTGGTGTTCACCGCACACCCCGACGGCGACGACCCGCTGACCGAAGCTCGTGCCCTGACCACCCGAACCCTGCAGACGATCAAAGACGGGCTCGCCTCGGACAACACCGTGGTCGTACACACCGGGACCGGATTGGCCTCCGCGGCGGTATCGGGTCTGATCCGGTCCGCGCAGTCCGAACATCCGGGCCGGTTCGTCCTGGTGGAAAGCAACGACCCCCTCGACCCGGCACACCTGAACACAGCCACCGGGCTCGACGAACCCCGACTGCGAGTCACCGACGGCCGATGGGAAGCACCACGCCTCACCCGCGCACACCCCGGCCCGCTGACCATCCCCGACACCGAGACCTGGCAGCTGCAGCAATCCCGAAGCGGCACCCTGCAAGACCTCACCCTCACCACGGTCCCGCAACGACCCCTGCAAACCGGTGAGGTCCGCATCGCCGTCCGCGCCGCGGGGTTGAACTTCCGGGATGTTGTGGTGGCGCTGGGGATGGTTGATGACACCCGGTTGGCTGGTGGTGAGGCTGCCGGTGTTGTTGTGGAGGTCGGGTCTGGTGTGCCTGGGTTGGTTCCGGGTGATCGGGTGTTCGGGTTGGTGGAGGGCGGGTTCGGGCCGGTCGCGGTTGCTGATCATCGGACTTTGGCTGTGGTGCCGGAGGGTTGGTCGTTTGCGGCGGCGGCGTCGGTGCCGGTGGTGTTCGCTACCGCCTACTACGGACTGGTGGATCTTGCTGGCCTGAGCCCGGGTGAAGCGGTGCTGATCCACGCGGCCACCGGTGGTGTGGGTATGGCGGCCACCCAGATCGCCCGGCATCTGGGTGCGGAGGTCTACGCGACTGCGAGCGTCGGTAAGCAGCGTCTTTTGCGGGCGGCTGGGATGGACGAGACGCGGATCGCCGACTCGCGCACCACCGCATTCCGCGGCACCTTCAGCGGTATCGATGTTGTCCTGAACTCGCTCAGCGGCGAGTTCGTGGACGCTTCCCTCGACGTGCTGGCACCAGGCGGCCGATTCATCGAGATGGGTAAGACGGACATCCGCACCGGCCTGGATGTGTTCTATCGTGCGTTCGATCTCATGGACGCCGGACCCGACCGGCTGCGGGAGATCATGGCCGAGGTACTGGCCCTGTTCGAACGCGGTGTGCTCCAGCCGCTGCCGGTCAAGGCATGGGACATCCGCCAGGCCCGGGAAGCGTTCAGCTGGATGAGCCGCGCCCGCCACACCGGCAAGAACGTCCTCACCATCCCGCAGCAACTCGACCCCGACGGGACGGTGTTGATCACCGGCGGCTCGGGAGTCCTCGCCGGCATCCTCGCCCGCCACCTGGTCGCCGAGCAGGGTGTACGGCGTGTGCTGCTGCTCTCCCGCAGCACCCCAGACGAATCACTGATCAACGAGCTCATCGACCTGGGCGCTCAGGTCGACACCGCACGCTGCGACGTGTCTGACCGCGCGGGGCTGGAGCAGGCGCTGGCAGCGGTGTCACCAGAGCATCCCCTGACCGCGGTCATCCACACCGCCGGAGCACTCGACGACGGCGTCATCGAAGCCCAAACACCCGAACGCCTCGACACCGTCCTCAGGCCCAAAGCCGATGCCGCCTGGCACCTCCACGAGCTGACTAAGAACAGTGATCTCGCCGCGTTCGTGGTGTATTCCTCCGCCGCCGGAGTCCTCGGTGCTGCCGGCCAAGGCAACTACGCCGCCGCCAACGCGTTCCTCGACGCTCTCGCCGAACAACGCCATGCCGAAGGGCTGCCTGCCCTCTCCCTGGCCTGGGGTTTGTGGGAGGAGGCCAGCGGCCTCACCGCCAAGCTGACCGACGCCGACCACGACCGCATCCGCCGCAGCGGCCAGCAGACGATCACCGCCGAACACGGAATACGCCTCTACGACACCGCCACACACCACGGCCACCCACTCCTGATCGCCGCCCCGATCAAGCCCGCGCTCGGCACCGAGATCCCCGCCCTGCTGCGCGGACTCGCCACGGCGAAGCGTCCACAGACCAGAATCGCGGCAGCGAGGGGAGGGGCGTCCGCACTCCAGGCGCGACTCGACGGCCTTGCCACTGCCGACAAGCACAGTTTCCTGCTCGACATCGTCCTTGCGAACGCCGCCACCGTTCTCGGCCACCACACGGCGGGCGCCATCGCGGCCGACAAGCCCTTCAAGGATCTCGGCATCGATTCATTGACCGCTGTCGAACTGCGTAACAGCCTCGCGAAAGCCACCGGGCTGCGATTGCCGGCGACGTTGGTATTCGACTATCCGACCCCGGACATGGTGGCCGCACGCCTGGCCGAATTGCTCACCGGAACTGGTTCTGCCACGGTGCGCAAGTCCGTGCCGGTGGTGAGTCAGGATGAACCGCTAGCCATCGTCGGGATGGCATGCCGGCTGCCCGGGGGAGTGTCTTCTCCGGAGGATCTGTGGCGGCTGGTCGAGTCGGGCACGGACGCGATCTCGGATTTCCCGACCGACCGTGGCTGGGCGGACGTGGCCGGAGCGCCGTACTCCCCGCAAGGCGGTTTCCTCGATGCCGCCGCCGATTTCGACGCCACGTTCTTCGGGATCAGCCCGCGTGAGGCCCTCGCCATGGATCCGCAGCAGCGGCTGGTGCTGGAGGCGTCCTGGGAAGCGTTCGAACGGGCCGGCATCGAGCCGGGAACCGTGCGCGGCAGTGACACGGGCGTGTTCATGGGTGCATATCCCGGCGGGTACGGCATCGGCGCCGACCAGGCCGGCTTCGGAACCACCGCGGGAGCCGGCAGTGTGCTCTCCGGCCGGGTCTCCTACCTCTTCGGCCTGGAAGGTCCTGCGGTCACCGTCGATACCGCGTGCTCGTCGTCCCTGGTCGCCCTGCACCAGGCCGGCCACGCGCTGCGGCAGGGGGAGTGCTCCCTGGCCCTGGTCGGCGGTGCCACGGTGATGGGGACACCGGACATCTTCGCTGAGTTCTCCCGTCAGGGCGGTCTGGCGTCCGACGGCCGGTGCAAGGCGTTCGGGGACGATGCCGACGGTACGGGGTGGGGAGAGGGCGTCGGCATCCTCCTGGTCGAGCGACTCTCCGACGCCCAGCGCCACGGTCATCGGGTGCTTGCGGTGGTTAGGGGTTCGGCGGTCAATCAGGATGGGGCCTCCAACGGCCTGACCGCACCCAACGGCCCTTCCCAGCAGCGGGTGATCCAAGCCGCTCTGGCTCACGCCGGTCTGGCGCCGCACGAGGTCGATGTGGTCGAGGCCCACGGCACCGGTACCCGGCTCGGCGACCCGATCGAGGCCCAGGCCGTGATCGCCGCCTACGGCCAGAATCGCGACGAGCCGCTGCTGCTCGGGTCGGTCAAGTCCAACGTCGGCCACACCCAGGCCGCCGCCGGTGTAGCCGGTGTCATCAAGATGGTGATGGCCCTGCGGCACGGCGTCGTGCCGCGCACCTTGCACGCGGACCAGCCGTCACGGCACGTCGACTGGACGGCCGGCGCGGTGCGGCTGGCCACGGAGAACCAGCCGTGGCCGGCGATCGATCGCCCACGCCGCGGTGGTGTGTCATCGTTCGGGATCAGCGGCACCAACGCCCACGTCATCCTCGAAGGCGTACCCGAAGAGCCGGCGCACCCCGAGGATCCTTCGCCGCTGGTGCCGCTGGTCATCTCGGCCAAGACGCCGGCCGCGCTGTCGCAGCTCGAGGACCGGCTGCGCGCCTACCTGACCATCAAGCCGGAGACGAGTCTGGCAGCCGTCGCGTCGACGCTGGCCGAGACGAGGTCGTTGTTCGAGCACCGCGCGGTTCTGCTCGGCGACGACACCATCACGGGAACGGCACAGCCAAACCCTCGCGTGGTGTTCGTGTTCTCCGGCCAAGGCTCGCAACGCGCCGGTATGGGTGACGAGCTGGCGGCTGCCTTCCCGGTCTTCGCGAAGATCCGCCAGCAGGTGTGGGACCTGCTCGACGTCCCTGATCTGTCGGTGGATGACACGGGTTTTGCGCAGCCGGCGTTGTTCGCGTTGCAGGTCGCGTTGTTCGGCCTTCTCGAGTCGTGGGGGGTACGACCGGACGCACTGATCGGGCACAGCATCGGTGAGCTCGCGGCTGGTTACCTCTCGGGCATCTGGTCGTTGGAGGATGCCTGCACGCTGGTGTCGGCCCGCGCGAGGTTGATGCAGGCGCTGCCGCAGGGTGGGGTGATGGTCGCTGTCCCGGTGTCCGAGCAGCAGGCCCGTGCGGTGCTGACCGATGGGGTGGAGATCGCCGCGGTCAACGGCCCGTCCTCGGTGGTGCTGTCCGGTGATGAAGAGGCGGTGTTGCACGCGGCGGCCGCGTTGGGCGGCCGACCGAAGCGCCTGGCCACCAGCCACGCCTTCCACTCGGCCCGGATGGAACCCATGCTCGACGAGTTCCAGGCGATCGCCGAACAGCTCACCTACCAGACCCCCCGGATCCCGATGACCGTCGGGGACGGGCCCGAGTACTGGGTGCGGCAGGTCCGCGAGACAGTCCGATTCGGTGACCAGGTCGCCGCCCATGACGGCGCGATCTTTGTCGAACTCGGGCCCGATCGCAGCCTTTCCCGGCTCATCGACGGCATCGCGACCCTCGACCGCCAGGATGAGCCCCGGGCCGCGCTCACCGCCCTGGCCGAGCTGCATGTGCGCGGCGTGAACGTCGACTGGCCGTTGACGTCCGGGCAGCGGGTGCTGGACCTGCCGACCTACGCGTTCCAGCGTCGGCGGTACTGGACGACCGGTGCCGTCCGGCCGGGTGACATGTCCGGGTTGGGGCTCGTGGCGGCGCGGCATCCCATGCTTGGTGCGGCTGTCCCGCTGCCCGGCTCGGACGGCGATGGTGTGGTGCTGACCGGGCGGTTGTCGCTGGCCACGCATGCCTGGTTGGCAGATCACGCGGTGCGGGGCAGTGTGTTGTTGCCTGGCACCGGGTTTGTGGAACTGGTGCTCCGGGCCGCCGTCGAGGTCGGCTGCGATGTTGTCGACGAGTTGGTGATCGAAAGCCCGCTGGTGCTCCCGGAGGCCGGGAGTGTCCAGTTGTCGGTCTCCGTCGACGGCGCTGCGGTGACCGTGTTCTCTCGGACGGAAGGCGCTGACGCCTGGACCCGGCATGTCATGGCCACCATCAGCTCCTCCGAGCATTCCGTGACGCTGCCGGAATTCGCGGTGTGGCCGCCGGCTGAGCGCGTCGACGTGTCCGATCTGTACGACCGGCTGGCCGCCGTCGGCTACGAGTACGGGCCCGCGTTCCAGGGTTTGCAGGCGGCCTGGCGGGACGGGGACACCATCTATGCCGAGGTGGCGCTTGCCGATGAGCAGGTGCAGGAAGCGATGCGGTTCGCGATTCATCCCGCCCTGCTGGACGCCGCCCTGCACGCCTGCCTGTTCGGCACCTCCGACACCGAGTCACCGGCCGTGCGGCTGCCGTTCTCCTGGAACGGTATCCAGGTCGCCGTCACCGGAGCGACCAGGTTGCGCGTGGCGGTGACCCCGGTGCAGGACGGGTGGAACGTTCGAGTCGCCGACGAGAACGGCCGGCCCGTGGCCACCCTCGGCTCCCTGATCACCCGTCCGCTCGCCACCGACACCCCGGACCTGTTCACCCTTTCGTGGACCGAGGTCGCCGTCCCTGAAGACTCGCCGACGCCCGACGTGGTGGTGATCAGGGCACTTCCCGACGGCGCGGACCCGCTGGCTGAGGCTCGTGTTCTCACCGCCCAGGTCTTGTCGGCGATCCAAGCCGGGCAGGCCGGCGACGGAACCTTGGTCGTGCGCACCGGAACCGGGCTGGCCTCGGCCGCGGTGTCGGGACTGGTCCGCTCGGCGCAGTCGGAGCATCCGGGCCGGTTCGTCCTGGTGGAAAGCGACGAGCAGGTAGAGCCGGAGCAGCTGGCCTCGGCGGCCGGCCTGGATGAACCACGACTGCGGTACGTCAACGGCCGGTGGGAAGCGCCACGACTTCTCCGGGTCACCGCCGGACCTCAGGCCGCCTGGGATCCCGAGGGCACGGTGCTGATCACCGGCGCCTCCGGCGGACTCGCCGGCATCCTCGCCCGCCATCTGGTGGCCGAGCGTGGTGTGCGCCGGCTCCTGCTGCTGTCCCGCACCACCCCGGCCGGTATCGAGGAGCTGACCGCGCTGGGCGCCCACGTCGACGCCGTCTCGTGCGATGTGTCGGACCGGGACGCCCTGGCGCAGGCGCTCGGTCAGGTGTCACCGGAACACCCGCTGACCGCGGTGATCCACACCGCGGGCGTGGTGGACGACGGGGTCATCGAGTCGCAGACACCGCAACGGTTGGACGCAGTGCTGCGGCCCAAGGCTGATGGCGCCTGGCATCTGCACGAACTTACCCGCGACGCGGACCTCGCGGCATTCATCGTCTACTCGTCCGCCGCCGGTGTGCTCGGGGCTCCGGGGCAGGGCAACTACGCGGCGGCCAACGCCTTCGTGGATGCCCTGGCCGAGCAGCGCCGCGCCGACGGCCGGCCCGGACTGTCCCTGGCCTGGGGCATGTGGGAGGACAGCAGCGGTATGACCGCCCAGCTGACCGACGCGGCCCGGGATCGGATGCGCCGCAGCGGGTTGCGGGCCATCACCGCTGAGGAAGGCATGCGGCTGTTCGACATGGCTTCCAGTCGCCACGAGCCGCTCCTGCTGGCCGCGCCGAATGAGGTTCCCGCGTTGCTGCGCCCGCCCCGCCGCTCCGCCGCCCGGCGCGCACCGGCTGTCGACGCCGGGCTGACACCGGCCGAGCGGGAACAAGCCCTGCTCAAGTTGGTCCGTGACACTGCCGCCGTGGTGCTGGGCTACGGCGACGGCTACGCCGTACCCGTCACTGCCGCCTTCAAAGACCTCGGCGTCGACTCGCTGACCGCGGTGGAACTGCGCAATGGCCTGGCCGAAGCCGTCGGCCTGCGGCTGCCGGCCACACTGGTGTTCGATTACCCGACCCCCGCCACGCTCGCCGTCCGGCTGGGTGAGCTGCTCACCGGCAGCGCACCCGCCCCGGCCCGCCGATCAACGGCGGCCGTGGCCCAGGACGAACCGCTGGCCATCGTGGGCATGGCCTGCCGACTCCCCGGCGGGGTCTCCTCGCCGGAAGACCTGTGGCGGCTGGTCGAATCGGGCACCGACGCCATCGCACCCTTCCCCACCGACCGGGGCTGGCCGGACGTCACCGACACCTCACACTCCCAGCACGGCGGCTTTCTGCACACCGCAGCCGACTTCGACGCCGCGTTCTTCGGCATCAGCCCCCGCGAAGCCCTCGCCATGGACCCGCAGCAACGGCTGATCCTCGAAGCATCATGGGAAGCCTTCGAACGAGCCGGCATCGACCCGGCCGACGCCCGCGGAACCGACACCGGCGTGTTCATGGGCGCCTTCTCCGCCGGCTACGACGCCGACCGCGACGATTCCCCGGCGACCGCCGGTGCGGTGAGCGTGCTCTCGGGCCGGATCTCCTACTTCTTCGGCCTCGAAGGCCCCGCGATGACGGTCGACACCGCATGCTCGTCGTCCCTGGTCGCGCTGCACCAGGCCGGCTACTCGCTGCGGCAGGGCGAATGCTCGATGGCCCTGGTCGGCGGCGTCACGGTGATGGCCACGCCCCGGACGTTCGTGGAGTTCTCCCGCCAGGGCGGCCTGGCGTCCGACGGCCGGTGCAAGGCCTTCGGCGACACCGCGGACGGTACGGGCTGGTCCGAGGGCGTCGGCGTCCTGGTGGTCGAGCGACTCTCCGACGCCCGGGCCAAGGGCCACCGGGTGCTGGCGGTCGTACGCAGCTCGGCGGTCAACCAGGACGGAGCCTCCAACGGCCTGACCGCGCCCAACGGCCCCTCCCAGCAGCGGGTGATCCAAGCCGCGCTCAGTAACGCCGGCCTGGCGCCGCACGACGTCGATGTGGTCGAGGCCCACGGCACGGGCACGACTCTGGGCGACCCGATCGAGGCCCAGGCCGTGATCGCCGCCTACGGCCAGGATCGGGAGCAACCGCTGCTGCTGGGCTCGATCAAGTCGAACGTGGGCCACACCCAGGCCGCCGCCGGTGTCTCCGGTGTCATCAAGATGGTGATGGCGCTGCGGCACGGCGTCGTGCCGCGCACCCTGCACGCGGACCAGCCATCACGGCACGTCGACTGGACCGCGGGCGCCGTGCACCTGGTGACCGAGAACCAGTCATGGCCGGAGACCGGCCGTCCCCGCCGGGCCGCTGTCTCCTCGTTCGGGATCAGCGGCACCAACGCCCACGTCATCCTCGAAGGCGTACCCGAAGAGCCGGCGCACCCCGAGGATTCTTCACCGCTGGTGCCGCTGGTGATCTCGGCCAAGTCCCCATCCGCGCTGTCGCAGCTCGAGGACCGGCTGCGCGCCTATCTGGCGGCCAGGCCGGAGACGAGTCTCGGGGCGGTCGCATCAACCCTGACGACAAGGTCATTGTTCGAGCACCGCGCGGTTCTACTGGACGGCGACGTGGTCAGGGGTGTGGCCGAGCCGGACCCGCGGGTGGTGTTCGTGTTTTCCGGCCAGGGTTCGCAGCGTGCCGGTATGGGTGATGAGTTGGCGGCTGCGTTCCCGGTCTTCGCGAAGATCCGGCAGCAGGTGTGGGAGTTGCTCGACGTTCCTGATCTGGATGTGGATGAGACGGGTTTTGCGCAGCCGGCGTTGTTCGCGTTGCAGGTTGCGTTGTTCGGCCTTTTCGAGTCGTGGGGGGTACGGCCGGATGCGTTGATCGGGCACAGCATCGGTGAGTTGGCGGCTGGTTACGTCTCGGGTATCTGGTCGTTGGAGGATGCCTGCACGTTGGTGTCGGCCCGCGCCCGGTTGATGCAGGCTTTGCCGCAGGGTGGGGTGATGGTCGCTGTCCCGGTGTCCGAGCAGCAGGCCCGGGCGGTGCTGACTGATGGGGTGGAGATCGCCGCGGTCAACGGGCCGTCCTCGGTGGTGCTGTCCGGTGATGAAGAGGCGGTGTTGCGGGCGGCGGCCGCGTTGGGCGGCCGGTGGAAGCGCCTGGCCACCAGTCACGCATTCCACTCGGCCCGGATGGAACCGATGCTCGACGAGTTCCAGGCGATCGCCGAACAGCTCACCTACCAGACCCCCCGGATCCCGATGACCGTCGGGGACGGGCCCGAGTACTGGGTACGGCAGGTCCGCGAGACAGTCCGATTCGGTGAGCAGGTCGCCGCCCATGACGGTGCGATCTTTGTCGAGCTCGGGCCCGATCGCAGCCTTGCCCGGCTGATCGACGGCATCGCGACGCTCGACCGTGACGACGAACCACGGGCCGCGCTCACCGCCTTGGCCGAGCTGCATGTGCGCGGCGTGAATGTCGACTGGCCGTTGACGTCCGGGCAGCGGGTGCTGGATCTGCCGACCTACGCGTTCCAGCGGGAGCGGTACTGGGCGACCGCTGCGGGCCGGCCGGGCGATGTGTCGGGGGTGGGTCTGACGGCGGTGCGGCATCCGTTGCTGGGCGCCGCGACCGCGTTGCCGGGCTCGGATGGCGATGGTGTGGTGCTGACCGGGCGGGTGTCGCTGGCCACGCATGCGTGGCTGGCTGATCATGCGGTGCGGGGCAGTGTGTTGTTGCCTGGCACCGGATTTGTCGAACTGGTCCTCCGGGCCGCCGCCGAGGTCGGCTGTGATGTCGTGGATGAGCTGGTGATCGAAAGCCCGCTGGTGCTCCTGGAAGACGAGAGCGTTCAGTTGTCGGTATCGGTCAGCGGGGACACGGTCACCGTCTTCTCCCGGGCCTCCGACGCCTGGACCCGGCATGTGACGGCCACGATCAGTACCTCCGAGCGCACAGTCACCGCGCCGGACTTCACCGTGTGGCCACCGGCCGGAAGTGTGGACGTGGCGGGCCTCTATGACCGGCTCGCGGCCGCCGGCTACGAGTACGGGCCCGCGTTCCAGGGTTTGCAGGCGGCCTGGCGGGACGGGGACACCGTCTACGCCGAGGTGGGTCTCGCCGACGAGCAGGTGCGGGACGCGACACAGTTCGCGATTCATCCCGCCCTGCTCGACGCCGCCCTGCACGCCTGCCTGCTGCACACCGGCGACACCCCACCGGAGGTCCGGCTCCCGTTCTCCTGGAACGGGATCCACGTCTACCACGCGGGCTCGACCACACTGCGCGTCGCCGTGCAACCGGTGGAGGACGGCTGGCGCATTCAGGCCGCTGACGACACGGGACGGCTCGTCGCCACCGTCGACTCACTGATCACCCGACCGGTCACCACCGACACCGATGACCTGTATGTCGTCACGTGGACCGAAGTCCCCGTCCCGGACGACTCGCCCGCTGCCGACGTAGCGGTCCTCACGGCCCATCCCGACAACATCGACCCGCTGACCGAAACTCGCGCCCTGACCACCCGAACCCTGCAAGCCATCCAGGCCGAGCTCACCACCGCCAACACCCTGATCGTGCACACCGGGACCGGACCCGCCTCCGCCGCGGTGTCAGGCCTGGTCCGCTCCGCCCAATCAGAACACCCCGGCCGCTTCATCCTGGTGGAAAGCGACGACCCCCTGGACCCGGCGCAGCTGAACGTGGTCGCGGGCCTGGACGAGCCGCGACTGCGGGTCACCGACGGCCGGTGGGAGGCGCCGCGCCTCACCCGCGCGCAGCCCGGCCCACTGACCATCCCTGATGCCGAGACCTGGCAGCTGCGACCACCCCGAAGCGGCACGCTGCAAGACCTCACCGTCACCGAGGTCCCGCAGCGACCCCTGCGAACCGGCGAAGTCCGCATCGCCGTCCGCGCCGCCGGCCTCAACTTCCGCGACGTCCTCATCACCCTGGGCAAGTATCCGGGCGGGGGAGCGATCGGCAGCGAAGCCGCCGGTGTGGTCCTCGAGACCGGTGCCGGGGTGGACGATCTCGCCCCCGGCGACCGCGTCTTCGGCCTCGTCGAAGACGGTTTCGCCCCGACCGCCGTCACCCAGCGCCGCCTGCTGGGCGCGATGCCCGACCACTGGTCGTTCACCACGGCGGCCTCCGTACCCATCGTCTTCGCCACCGCCTATTACGGCCTGGTCGACCTCGCCGGCCTCAGCCAAGGTGAATCGGTGCTGATCCACGCCGCGGCGGGTGGCGTTGGTATGGCGGCTACGCAGATCGCCCGGCACCTCGGTGCCGACATCTACGCCACCGCCAGCACCGGCAAACACCACCTCCTGCGTACGGCAGGAATAGACGACAACCGCATCGCCGACTCACGCACCACCGCATTCCGCGACACATTCGGCGGCATTGACGTTGTCCTGAATTCGCTCAGCGGCGAGTTCGTCGACGCTTCCCTCGACGTGCTGGCACCAGGCGGCCGCTTCATCGAGATGGGCAAGACCGACATCCGCGGCGACCTCGATGTCATCTACCGTGCGTTCGACCTGCTCGATGCCGGTCCCGACCGGCTGCAGCAGATCATCACCGAGCTGCTCGCCCTGTTCGATCAGGGCGTGTTGCAGCCGTTGCCGGTGAAGGCGTGGGACATCCGCCAAGCCCGGGAAGCGTTCAGCTGGATGAGCCGGGCCCGCCACACCGGCAAGAACGTCCTGACCATCCCGCAGCGGCTCGACCCGGACGGCACGGTATTGATCACCGGCGGCTCGGGGGTGCTGGCCGGTATTCTCGCCCGCCATCTGGTGGCTGAGCGGGGCGTGCGGCGTCTGCTGCTGTTGTCACGGCGTACCCCCGAAGAGGGTTTGATCGAAGATCTTGTCGGGCTGGGCGCTCACGTCGACGCGGTCATGTGCGATGTGTCGGACCGTGAAGGGCTGGCCCTTGCGTTGGCAGGTGTGCCGGCCGAGCATCCGCTGACCGGTGTCGTCCATACCGCTGGGGTGCTCGACGACGGCGTCATCGAAGCGCAGACGTCCGAGCGGCTCGACACCGTCCTCAGACCCAAAGCCGATGCCGCCTGGCATCTCCACGAGCTCACCAAGCACAGTGATCTCGCCGCGTTCGTGGTGTATTCCTCCGCCGCCGGTGTCCTCGGCGCCGCCGGCCAGGGCAACTACGCCGCCGCCAACGCGTTCCTCGACGCTCTCGCCGAACAACGCCAAGCCGAAGGGCTGCCCGCCCTCTCCCTGGCCTGGGGCCTGTGGGAGGAGGCCAGCGGCCTGACCGCCAAGCTGACCGACGCCGACCACGACCGCATCCGCCGCAGCGGCCAGCAGATGATCACCGCCGAGCACGGGATGCGCCTCTACGACGACGCCTCCCGTCTCGGCGAAGCAGTGGTGGTCGCCGCCCCGATGAACCCGGCGCCGGCGGGCGAGGTTCCGGCGTTGATGCGCTCGCTGCATCGCCCGGTCGCGCGACGGACCGCCGCCGACCCGATGCGGGGCCTGGCCGCTCTGCCGCCCGCCGAGCGGGAACAGGCGCTGCTGGCGGTGGTGAGCGACAACGCCGCGGTGGTGCTGGGGTACGCCGAGGGCCGCGACGTGACGCTGACGGCCGCGTTCAAGGACCTGGGCGTGGACTCGCTGACCGCGGTGGAGCTGCGAAACACCCTCGCGAAGGCGACCGGGCTGAGACTGCCGGCCACGATTGTGTTCGACTATCCGACCCCGGGCACGCTCGCCGCCCGGCTGGGCGAGCTGCTCGCACCGGCGGAACCGGAACCCGTGCCCGAGGAACAGGAACTGCGGCGGGTGCTCGCGGGCGTGCCGATGGCCCGGTTCCGCGAGGCCGGCGTGCTGGACACGCTGCTGCGACTGGCCGGCGTGACCGACCCGGCCGGGCCAGGACCCGACGACGACGCCGCCGTCGATGCGATGGACACCGACGCTCTCATCAAGCACGTGCTGGAAGGGGAACGATGAGCGACGACCAGATCGTCGACGCGTTGCGGATGTCGATCAAGGAGAACACGCGACTCCGCAAGGCCAACGCCACCCTGCAGGCCGCCCTGGACGAGCCGCTGGCCATCGTCGGCATGGCGTGCCGGCTGCCCGGGGGTGTGTCTTCTCCGGAGGATCTGTGGCGGCTGGTCGAGTCGGGCACGGACGCGACCTCCGGCTTCCCGGCCGATCGTGGCTGGGCGGATTCTTCGATTTCTTCGATGTGGGGCGGTTTCCTCGATGCCGCCGCTGATTTTGATGCTGCGTTCTTCGGGATCAGTCCGCGTGAGGCCCTCGCGATGGATCCGCAGCAGCGGTTGGTGCTGGAGGCGTCCTGGGAAGCGTTCGAACGGGCCGGCATCGAGCCCGGATCGGTGCGTGGCAGCGACACCGGAGTGTTCATGGGCGCGTTCTCCGCAGGGTACGGCGTCGGCGCCGACCTGGGAGGTTTCGGTGTCACCGCGGGCGCGGTCAGCGTGCTCTCCGGCCGGGTCTCGTACCTCTTCGGCCTGGAGGGTCCCGCGGTCACGGTCGACACCGCGTGCTCGTCGTCCCTGGTCGCCCTGCACCAGGCCGGTCACGCGTTGCGGCAGGGGGAGTGCTCCCTGGCGCTGGTCGGCGGCGTCACCGTGATGGCCACGCCGGACATCTTCGTCGAGTTCTCCCGCCAGGGCGGGCTGGCGTCCGACGGCCGGTGCAAGGCGTTCGCGGACACCGCCGACGGCACGAGCTGGTCCGAGGGCGTCGGCGTCCTGGTGGTCGAGCGCCTCTCCGACGCCCGCGCCAAAGGCCACCAGGTGCTCGCGGTGGTACGGGGGTCCGCGGTCAACCAGGACGGGGCCTCCAACGGCCTGACGGCCCCGAATGGTCCGTCGCAGCAGCGGGTGATTGAGGCCGCCCTGGCCCACGCCGGTCTGACCACCGCCGAGGTGGACGTCGTGGAGGCGCACGGCACCGGGACGGCTCTGGGCGACCCGATCGAGGCCCAGGCCGTGATCGCCACCTACGGCCGCGACCGTGAGCGGCCGGTGCTGCTGGGATCGTTGAAATCGAACGTGGGCCACACCCAGGCGGCCTCCGGTGTGTCGGGCGTGATCAAGATGGTGATGGCGCTGCGGCACGGCGTCGTGCCGCGCACGCTGCACGTGGACGAGCCGTCCCGGCATGTCGACTGGGCGGCGGGCGCGGTGCGGCTGGCCACGGAGAACCAGCCCTGGCCGGACACGGGACGGCCACGCCGCGCGGCTGTGTCGTCATTCGGGGTGAGCGGTACGAATGCCCACGTCATCGTGGAGGGCGTTCCTGAGGAGCCGGCGCACCCCGAGGATCCTTCGCCGCTGGTGCCGCTGATGATCTCGGCCAAGACGCCGGCCGCGCTGTCGCAGCTCGAGGAGCGGCTGCGCGCCTACCTGACCGCTGAAAGCAATCGTTCGGCGGTGGCGTCGACGCTGGCTGAAACGAGGTCGTTGTTCGATCACCGCGCGGTCCTGCTGGACGGCGACGTGGTCAGAGGTGTGGCCGAGCCGAACCCGCGAGTGGTGTTCGTGTTTTCCGGCCAAGGCTCGCAGCGTGCCGGTATGGGTGACGAGCTGGCGGCTGCGTTCCCGGTCTTCGCGAAGATCCGGCAGCAGGTGTGGGAGTTGCTCGACGTTCCTGATCTGGATGTGGATGAGACGGGTTTTGCGCAGCCGGCGTTGTTCGCGTTGCAGGTTGCGTTGTTCGGTCTTCTTGAGTCGTGGGGGGTACGGCCGGATGCGTTGATCGGGCACAGCATCGGTGAGTTGGCGGCCGGCTACGTCTCGGGTATCTGGTCGTTGGAGGATGCCTGCACGTTGGTGTCGGCCCGCGCCCGGTTGATGCAGGCTTTGCCGCAGGGTGGGGTGATGGTCGCTGTCCCGGTCTCCGAGCAGCAGGCCCGGGCGGTGCTGACTGATGGGGTGGAGATCGCCGCGGTCAACGGGCCGTCCTCGGTGGTGCTGTCCGGTGATGAAGAGGCGGTGTTGCGGGCGGCGGCCGCGCTGGGTGGCCGGTGGAAGCGCCTGGCCACCAGTCACGCGTTTCATTCGGCCCGGATGGAGCCGATGCTGGACGAGTTCCGGGCCGTCGCCGAGGAGCTCACCTACCGGGCGCCGCGGATTTCGGTGGCGGTGGGGGAGGGTCCTGAGTATTGGGTGCGGCAGGTTCGTGAGACGGTGCGGTTCGGTGAGCAGGTGGCCGTCCATGACGGTGCGGTGTTTGTTGAGCTGGGCCCTGACGAGACTTTGGCGCGGCTGATCGACGGTGTTGCGGTGCTGGACCGTGAGGACGAGCCGCGGGCTGCCCTGACCGCGTTGGCGAAACTGCATGTGCGCGGGGTGAAGGTTGACTGGCCGCTGTCGTCCGGGCGGCGGGTGCTGGATCTGCCTACCTACGCGTTCCAGCGGGAGCGGTACTGGACGGAGACGGCTCGGCTGCCCGGGGATGTGTCCGGGTTGGGTCTGACGGCGGTGCGGCATCCGTTGCTGGGGGCGGCGACCGCGTTGCCGGGCTCGGACGGTGACGGTGTGGTGCTGACGGGGCGGGTGTCACTGGCCACGCATGCGTGGCTTGCTGATCATGCGGTGCGGGGCAGTGTGTTGTTTCCTGGTACCGGGTTTGTGGAGTTGGTGCTGCGGGCGGCCGCCGAGGTCGGCTGTGATGTCGTGGATGAGTTGGTGATCGAAAGCCCGCTGGTGCTCCCGGATTCCGGGAGTATTCAGTTGTCGGTCTCCGTTGACGGCGCCGCGGTGACGATCTTCTCCCGGGCCGCCGACGCCTGGACCCGGCATGCCACGGCGACGATCAGCACCTCCGAGCGCCCGGCCACGCCGTCCGAATTTCCTGCGTGGCCACCGGCTGAGCGCGTCGATGTGTCCGGTCTGTACGACCGTCTGGCCGCGATCGGCTACCAGTACGGGCCCGCGTTCCAGGGTTTGCAGGCGGCCTGGCGCGAGGGGGACACCGTCTACGCCGAGGTGGTCCTCGACGAGCGGCAGGAGCCGGACGCGGCACGGTTCGTGCTGCATCCTGCGCTGCTGGACGCTGCCCTGCACGCCTGCATGCTGCATGTTCCGGAGGCACGGCACGAGTTGCGGCTGCCGTTCTCGTGGAACGGCGTTCACGTCCACGCCGCCGGCCCGGCCATGCTGCGCGTCGCCGTGACACCGGTGCAGGACGGCTGGAACGTCCGGGTCGCCGACGAGAACGGTCGTCCCGTGGCGACCATCGACTCGCTGATCACCCGGCCCGTCAGCACCGAAGACCTCTTCGCCGTTACGTGGACCGAGATCGCTGTCCCTGAAGAGTCGCCGATCCCCGATGCGGTGGTCTTCACCGCCCGTCCGGACGGCGCCGATGACCCGTTGGCGCAGGCCCGCCGTCTGACCACCCAGACTCTGCAGGCCATCCACGACGCGCTGACCGCCGACCACACCCTGAT
>NZ_JBFBAA010000058.1:0-27625 GCF_040682035.1 Actinoplanes sp. NPDC051470 | reverse complement strand
ACCACGCCGCGATGGCCCAATGGGCGATGATCATCATCATGACCCGCCGGTTGGCCCGCCACCAACACACCTGAAC
The DNA here is from genome assembly GCF_040682035.1 of Actinoplanes sp. NPDC051470. Taxonomy (NCBI): domain Bacteria; kingdom Bacillati; phylum Actinomycetota; class Actinomycetes; order Micromonosporales; family Micromonosporaceae; genus Actinoplanes; species Actinoplanes sp. NPDC051470. The sequence goes on along the minus strand of NZ_JBFBAA010000058.1, from coordinate 27,549 downwards.
CCCTCATTTACCAGGGTCTAAGGGTGTTGCCTATACGCGCTCAGAGCAGAAGGTCCTGCTCTGAGGGCGTATAGAGGGCGTCTGATTCACGTACTTTGTGCGTTATGGTGGTTTAGGTGTCTCGCCAGGTTGGGGTGGTTTCGTCAGCCGCTCGTCGGATGAGGTTGTCGATCATCGCGATGCGGACCATGGTGGCGGAGGTTTCCGGGAGGGTTTCGTAGTCGCGGGCCAGGCGGCGGTGTTGCATGAGCCAGCCGATGGTGCGTTCGACGACCCAGCGACGCTTGATCACTGAGAAGCCTTTGACCTGCGGGTCTTTGGTGACTACTTCGACATCGACGCCAAGCGCGGCGCCGTGTTCGACGACCTTTTTGCGGAATCCTGCGTCGACCCAGGCCTTGGTCAGCGTGGGGTAGGTGTCGGTGGCTCGGTCTAGTAGGGCCGAGCCGATGGTGTTGTCGCTGACCGAGGCGGCGGTGACGATGACGGCGAGCAGCAGGCCGAGAGTGTCGGTGATGATGCCGCGTTTACGGCCGACGATTCGTTTGCCTGCGTCGATGCCCTGGCTGGCGGCCGGAACGTTGGTGGACGTCTTCACGCTCTGGGTGTCCATGATGGATGCCGTCGGTTCGGGGTTGCGGCCGGTCTTGTTGCGTACCAACCCGTTCAGGCTGTAGTTGAGGTCGGTGAAGATGCCATCGGTGTTCCAGGTCTTGAAGTACCAGTAGACCGTCTGCCACGGCGGCAGGTCGTGGGGCATGTAGCGCCAGGCGATACCGGTGCGGTTGACGTAGAGGATCGCGTTGAAGATCTCCCGAAGATCATGCTCGGCGACACGGCCACCGATGCCGGCTTCGGTACGGGCTTGGCGCCACGCGGTCAGCCGGGCCTCGATCAGGGCCCAGCGGGCATCGGACAGGTCGCTGGGATAGGCGGCGCGATTGGTCATGTAATGCAGGTAGCGTCGCTGATCGCACACATCCCAGACGCGTGGTGCGTCGAATCCTGCACGAACCTGAATCAGACACGATCGAGTGACCAAATGTGGTCGTAATGGTGCTGCCGATACGGACCAATCGACTGTTGTAGGGACTTACCAGGCTGGCATTGCCCCGAGAAGCGCGATGACAAATAATTGCACTCCTCTCGAACCAGAACTAAACGTCCAGATAGAGCCTGTTTGGTACTGCGGGTGGGCTGGTGTGGTAGCGGCGTGGCGTTGATCGATATAAGGGCAGGCTCTTGGTAGATAGGCGGTTCCTACACCTGCCATCACCAAGAGCCTGCGATGCCATTGAACATCCGCGACACCGCCGGCGCCAACCCGCTGCTGCACACCGCCGCCCAACACGGCATCCGCTACATATGGGCTGATCACGCCTACCGCGGCGACCTCATCACCTGGGCCAAACACACCTTGAACCTCACCGTCCAGGTTGTCGCCCGACCCAGGGTCAAAGGCTTTCACCTGCTGGCCCGCCGCTGGGTCGGGGAACGCAGCTTCGCCTGGATCAGCCGACGCCGCCGCTGCGCCCGCGACTCCGAACGCCTGCCCGAACACCACGAAACCATGGTCTACCTCGCCGCCGCCCTCCACATGAGCCGCCGAGCCGCCCGCCTCCATACCACCTGACCAGCCCACACATTCCAAGACAGGCTCTATACGCGCTCAGAGCAGGACCTCCTGCTCTGAGCGCGTATAGGCAACACTCGCGTCACTGACCGAGCTGAGCGCCCATGCGGCGGCGGATCGGCGGGAGGGCGTCGACCGTGCGCAACATGGTCCGGAACGCGGCCCGGCCCAGGCGGTTCGGCGAGGCGCCCTGGCGGGCGTTGCGCAGGGATCGGCGGACGGCGGCGAAGCCGTACCCCAGCATCTCGGTCTCGTAGTCGCGCAGCGCGGGCAGGAGGTCAGGCCTGGTCAGGGCGCGGGCCAGCAACTCGGCGTCGCGCAATGCGGTGTTGGCGCCCACCCCGGCCATCGGGGTCATATTGTGGATGGCGTCGCCGAGCAGGGTGACCCGGCCGGTCGGCCAGGGCTTGACCGGGATGGCGCTGCGGATGCGGAGCGCGTTCGGCGTGTCCGAGCCGGCCACCAGGTCGCGGAGGGCGGGCGCCCAGCCGGTGGTGCGCTCCAGGACCAGCCGGCGGAGATCCACGTTGGCCGGCGGCGGCAGTGCGGAGGCCAGATCGGAGAAACTCCACAGGACGTACGGGTCGTCGCCGGGCCAGATCGCGGTGAAGAACGAGCCGCGCCGCGCCGGGATCACCAGGTTGACGTCGTCGGTCAGGACACGGGGCAGTGTGGCCGCGGGAAGCGGGTGCCGGCCGGCGATGGTGATGATGCCGGTGTCGACGCGCCCGGCGGCGTGGGGGAGCAGCTGGGCCCGGACCCGGGAGTTGGCGCCGTCGGCCCCGATCAGGACGTCGGCGGTGTCGGTGCTGCCGTCGGCGAAGTGCGCCGTGACCGTGTCGCCGGAGACGGCGTAGGAGACGAACTCGTGGCCGGTCCGGAGGTCGTCGCCGAGGCCGGCGAGCAGCACCTCGCGCAGCTTGATCCGGCTCACGCCGTAGTGGCCGTCGCCGACCTCGGTGGCCGGGAAACGCAGCAGGTCACGCAGGTGCTCGGTGGTGAAGCCGAAGCCGGCCCGGTCGGCCGGGACGGTGTCGAGGAACGTCTTCCAGCCCTCGGGTGGCAGGCAGGCCTCCAGCGCCCGGGCGCCGTGCGGGTTGATGTGGATGCGGTAGCCCTGCAACCAGTCGGTGCGGGCCTCGGTGCGCTCGTGGACGGTGACCGGCACGCCGGCCCGGCGCAGGCCGTGGGCCAGGCACAGCCCGCCGATCCCGCCGCCGATGATCATGACTTTCAAGCTGGGCATGGCTTGAGTGTCATCTTTGCGATTGTCTCTGTCAATCGTTCAGTTGATTAAGGCAGGTGCTAGGGTGATCCGATGCCTCGTCGTTCGCCCAGCGCCGACCAGCGCAAACGTGACCCGGAGCGAACCAAGGAGCGCATTCTCGAGGCGGCCTTGATCGAGTTCAGCGAGCACGGCCTGGCCGGGGCGCGAACCAGCGCGATCGCCGCGCGGGCGGGCGTCAACCAGCAGCTGATCTCCTACTACTTCGACGGCAAGGAAGGCCTCTACCGCGCCCTTCAGCGGCGGTGGGAGCAGACCAGCGGGACGCCGCGGCCGGACGTGCCGATGGCCCACATCGTCAGCGGGTTCCTGCCGGTCGACGCGACCCAGCGGGCGTGGGCGCGGCTGCTGGCCTGGGAGGGCCTGACCTCGACGGGGCCGGACGACACCGAGACCGGCGACTACTTCGCGGCGATGGTCGAGGACATCCGCGACCGGCAGCGGGCGGGTGAGCTGGCCGAAGACCTCGATCCCACGTACGTCGGGGTGATCTTGTTCGCGGCGACCCTCGCCCCGACGATGCTGCCGCAGATCGTCCGCCGGTTGACCGGCCTCGACGCCGCGTCGCCGGAGTTCGTCCAGAAGTACGCCGACGAGCTCGGCCGGGTCCTCACGAAGCTAACGGGAAGCCGTCCGAGGTGAAGGCGCGGGCATCGTCGGTGACCACGGCCGACTCGTAACCGTCGGCGACCAGGGTGGCCAGCCAGGCGATGCCCGGCTCGCCCATGGCCAGGGCGGCCGTGGCGTAGGCGTCGGCCACGGCCAGGTCGGGGCCGGTCACGGTGACCGAGCGCAGGCCGGTCGCGGGCGCGCCGAGGCGCGGGTTCCAGACGTGCGCGCCGCGCTCGTAGACGCCGGAGGTCGCGACCGCGCCGTCGGTCACCGCGAGGACCCAGCAGAGCTTGTCGGCCTCCCAGGGGTGGCGCACGCCGACCCGCCACGGGCCGCCGACCGCGCGGATATCCCCGCCCGCGTTGATGAAGTGCCGTTCGGAGCCGGCCGACACCAGGCGGCGGGACGCGACCTCGACCGACCAGCCCTTGACGTAGCCGGACGGGTCGAGCGGGCCGGCGGCGTACGCGTCGAAGTAACCGCCGGTGAACTTCCACAGCTCGGCGCACTTATCCAACACATGCCGCATGTCGGGCGAAAGGGAAGCGGCGTCAACTTCGCGGCGCTGGAAACGGTTGACCTCGCTGTCGTCCTTATAGGTGGAGAACCGCGCGTCGACCTCGTGCAGCCACGCGACCACATCAGCGATCCAAGCCTCGGAAGAAGCTTCGATGCTCACGGCCGTACCCATGACCTGCTCGACGTGGCGCACGGAGAGGGAGCCTACTTCGCGGCCTTGTCCAGCGCGGCCTGCAGACCCTTCAAGTACGCCTCGCTGGTCAGCGTCGCGCCGGAGACCGCGTCGACGTCCGCGCTCTGCGCCTCCAGCGTGGCCGCCTTCAACGCCTCGATGGCCGGCGGGTTGATCGTGCCGCTGTCGTTCGCGGTCGGGTAGCCGGCCTGCACCGAGGCGATCTTGCCGCCGGTGACCTTGAGCGAGAGCGAGATGGTGCCGTACACGTACTTGGCATCGGCCTTGAACGTGCCGTTCTTGAACTTGCCCTCGTCCTCGGCCGGCTTCTTCTCGGCCGGCGCCTTCCCGGTCGGCTTCGTGGACGGCTTGTCCGCCGCGCCCGCCTCGCCGTTGGAGGCCGGCTGCTCGTTGGCGGCGGGAGCGGGAGGCGCGGCGACAGGGGCCTCGGGCACGGACACGCTCAGCCGGACCCCCACGATGAGGGCGGCGCCGGTCAGTGTGCCTACGGCCGCTGCGGTGCTACGTCGCATCAGAAAACTCCGTCAGAATTCGAAGGGGTCGAGGTGCATCTGGCTGTCCGGAACCTCGAGCTCGTGAAGCGTCGCCACCGCGGCGCCGACCAGCCCGGGCGGGCCGCAGAGGTAGATGTCGCGGCGGTTCACGTCGGGCACCAGGCCGAGCATCCCGTTCGGGGTGAACAGGCGGCTCGGGCCGGGGTCGTTGCGGGAGCCGACGATGTAACGGACCCACGCGTCACGGCGCTCGGCGAGGTCCTCGAGCTCGGCCCGGAAGACCAGCTCCTCGGGGCGGCTGGCCCGGTAGATCACGATGGTGTCGGCCGGCATGTCCTCCAGCAGCGCCCGGATCGGCGCGATGCCACTGCCGCCGGCGATGAGAAGAGCACGGCGACGGGTACGCCGTTCGGCGGTGAACGTGCCGAACGGTCCCTCGGCCCACACCGGCGTACCCGGCTGCATCTCGGCCAGCTTCGACGTGTGGCCGCCGACCGCCGTGACGGTCAGCCGCAGCCACTCCGGGTTGGGCGCCGCGGACAGCGAGAACGGGTGCGACTGCCACCAGCCGTTGGCGGTCAGGAAGCGCCACCGCATGAACTGGCCGGCCTGGGCCGGCAGCTTGTCGAGGCGCTTGCCGTCGATGTAGAGCGAGAACGTGTTCTGGCCCTCGGCGACCACCTCGGCCACCTCGAAGCGGTGCCGGATGTTCAGCCAGACCGGCTCGACCAGGCGGCCCCAGGCCAGGGCGGCGATGACCAGCGCGGCGAGACCCGGCCAGAAGATCTTGGCGTACGGTCCGCCGAGGTTGGCGCCGGTGGCGACCTGGTGGCCGTAGCCGAGCAGCAGCACCGCGTACCCGGCCAGGTGGATCAGGTGCCACAGCTCGTAGGGCATCCGCGTGCGCAGCGCCCGGATCGAGATCAGGCTGATGAACACGAGCAGGCCGGTCGCGATCAGCGCGCTCATCATGTCCGGGAGCGAGGTGATGATCGTGATGCCCTGCTCGACGACCGGGGTCTCGGCGGTCAGGGCGTACCCGTAGATGATGAACACCGCGTGGGCCAGGACCGTCACCACCAGTGACGTGCCCAGCCACCGATGCCATTTCAGCAGGTCACGGGAGCCGACCCACTCCTCGAGCCAGGACACCCGGCTCATCATCAGCAGCTGGATGAACAGCACGTAGCCGGCGATCAGCCCGGTGATCCGGCCCACCGCCAGCATCAGCGTGGCCAGGTCGTTGACCGTGCCGGCCTCGGTCTCGAAGAGCCACATCGACACGCTGGCGCCCAGGCCGCCGAAGAACAGCAGAACCGTGAGCAGGCGGTTCCCGCTGTTCGCCTCGGCCGGCGGGCGGTCGTCGACCGGCGGCAGGGACTGCGCCTGCCAGCCGCTTGGGTCGGTCTGCGACTCGAGGACGATGTCGCTGCGCTGGTAGGCCTCGTCGTTCCACCATTCCGGCGGTTCCTCGCGCCGGCCGTACCGTGGGTCCTCGAAGGTTGGAGACTGCTGGTCAGCGGTGTTGCCGTAGGCCCGCGCCATTCGTCCTCACCCTCAGATCCTTCGCTCGGGTGCCGGTTCACCCCCCGGTGTCCGGCCGTCTGGGAATTGGTACGCAGCGCCGGACGGGATGGCTCAAAGATCCGGGCAGAAAGTTCCCTGGGGTAGCGTCTCGTCGTGCTCAAGGTGGTGGGGATCGGTGCAGGTGGTTGGTCTGATCTTTCGGGTACGGCCACGGCGGCGCTGAGGTCCGCGTCGGTGGTGCTGGGCAGCCGCCGCCAGCTCGATCTGCTGCCGTCGGAGGTGACGGCCGAGCGGATGCCATGGCCGTCGCCGCTGCTCCCGGCGTTGCCCGGGCTGCTGGAATCGTTCGCCGAGCGGGACGTGGCCGTGCTGGCCAGCGGGGATCCGATGTTTCACGGGATCGGGGCGACGCTCGCCCGCCTGCTCAACCCCTCAGTGGTAGCTCAGAGCGGCGTCCGGGTCTCCGATGCCGCTCTGGGCTACCACCTGGAGTGGGAGGTCATCCCGCATCCGTCGTCGGTGTCGCTCGCCGCGGCTCGCCTGGGGTGGGCGCTGGCCGAGGTCGAGGTGGTGAGCCTGGTCAACGCGCCGGTCTCGAATCTGCGCCGCCGGCTCAACCCAGGGCGCCGGATCCTGATCCTGTCGGCCGGCGCGGGGACACCCGCCGAAGTCGTGGACCTGGTGCACGGCGCCGGGTTCAGCGAATCAGATATTTCCGTCTTGTCGGATCTGGGGGGCCCGGCCGAGAGCGTGACGGCATGGGCCGGGGTCGCGGCCGAGGAGATCTCGGCGCTCAACATCGTGGCCGTCGAGTGCCGGGGCGGGCCGGCGACACCGGTGGTCCCGGGGCTGCCCGACAATTCGTATGAATCGGATGGTCAGCTCACCAAGCGTGAGGTGCGCGCGGTCACCCTGGCCACCCTCGGCCCCGCGCCCGGCGAACTGCTGTGGGACGTCGGCGCCGGCGCCGGCAGCATCGCGATCGAGTGGATGCGGGCGCACCCGTCCTGCCGGGCCATCGCCGTCGAGGCCGACCCGGCGCGAGCGGCGACGATCGAGACCAACGCGGCGCGGCTGGGGGTTCCCGGTCTCACGATCGTGACGGGTACGGCGCCCGCGGCGCTGACCGACCTGCCGTCCCCCGACGTGGTCTTCATCGGCGGCGGCATCACGACGGACGGGCTGGTCGAGGCGTGCCTGGCCGCCCTGCCCGGCGGCGGGCGCCTGGTCGCCAACGCGGTCACCCTCGAGTCGGAGGCGGTGCTGACCGCGTGGCACGGCAAACTCGGCGGCGAGCTGACCCGCGTCGCCGTGCAGCGCTCCAAGCCGGTCGGCGGCTTCACCGGCTGGCACACCATGATGCCGGTGACGATCCTGTCGGTGGTGAAGCCATGACGGTCCACTTCATCGGCGCCGGCCCAGGAGCGGAAGACCTGATCACGGTACGTGGGCAGCGCCTGCTCGCCGCGTCGCCGGTCTGTCTGTACGCCGGCAGCCTCGTCCCGCCCGGCCTGCTCGCGCACTGCCCGCCCGGCGTCCGCCTGGTCGACACCTGGCCGCTGACCCTTGACGAGATCATCGCCGAACTGGTCGCCGCGCATCAGGCCGGCCAGGACGTGGCCCGGCTCTGCTCGGGCGACCCGTCGGTGTTCAGCGCCATCGCCGAGCAGATGCGCCGCCTCGACGCGGCCGGCGTCCCGTACGACGTGGTGCCCGGCGTACCCGCCTTCGCCGCCGCGGCCGCCGCACTGGCCCGGGAGTTCACCGTGCCCGGCGTGGCCCAGACCGTGATCCTGACCCGGACGGCCGAACGCGCCACCGCCATGCCGCCCGGCGAAGACCTGGCCACCCTGGCCGCGAGCCGCTCCACGATGGTCCTGCACCTGGCCATGCATCGCATCGACGCGGTCGTGGCCGACCTGCTGCCCCACTACGGCCCGTCCTGCCCCGTGGCGATCGTGGCCCGGGCCAGCCGCGACGACGAGGTGATCCTGCGCGGCACCCTGTCCGACATCGCCGCCAAGGTTCACGAATCGGGCATCAAGCGCACGGCCGTGATCGTGGTCGGCGCGGCCCTGACGGCCTCACAGTTCCCCGACAGCCACCTCTACTCGTTCCAGCGGCCCCGCCCGCTCACTCAGCCGGACCACTCGCTCGCCGAGCCGGACCGCCCGCTCACTCAGCCGGACCATCCGCTCGCCGAGCCGGACCGCCCATGATCGTGCTCATCCTCGGCGGGACCACCGAGGGGCGGCTGCTCGCGTCGGCGTGCGTCCAGCTGCCGGGGGTCGTGACGATCAGCTCGCTGGCCGGCCGCACCAACGACCCCCTGATCCCCGCCGGCGACCTGCGCATCGGCGGCTTCGGCGGCGTTTCCGGCCTGACCCGGTATCTCGGCGCTCAGAAGATCGACGCCGTGGTCGACGCCACGCACACCTTCGCGCGGCAGATGACCGAGCATGCCGTCGAGGCTTGCGCCGCTTCGGGCGTACCCCTGCTGATCTTGAGAAGACCGGGCTGGACCGAACAACCGGGCGACACGTGGCACCGCGTCCCGTCCCTGCCGGCCGCCGCCGTGCTGCTCCCCGAGCTGGGGAAGCGGATCTTCCTGACCACCGGCCGTCAGGAGATCGGGGCGTTCGCCGGCCTCGACGACCTGTGGTTCCTGGCCCGCTCGGTCGAGCCCCCGGCCCCGCCCATGCCGCGCCGCCTTTCGGTGCTGCTCGACCGCGGCCCGTTCACCGTCGAGGGCGAACAGGCGCTGCTCACCGCCCACCGCATCGACGTCCTGGTCACCAAGGACAGCGGCGGCCCCGCGGCCAAACTGACCGCGGCCCGCGCCCTGTCCCTCCCGGTCGTCCTGGTCGACCGTCCCGCCCCGCCACCCGTGCCCCTGGTTCCCTCGGTCGAGGCGGCCGTGACCTGGTTGCGCACCCTCATGACGCACGCACCGGCAGGCGACGGCAGTTCAGCCGGTGGTGACGGGCAGCGAGCTGACCCCGCGGACCTCGGACTGGGGTAACCAAGCCAGGTCCTCCGGGAGGATCGCGAGGCGCAGGCCCGGGAACCGGGTGAGCAACCCGCCGATCGCCACCCGGGCGGCCAGGCGGACGTGGGCCGCGACCGGGCTCAACCGGCGTCCGTAACCCAGGCCGAGATGGCCGTCATCGGCGCGCATCAGGTCGAGACGGTCCGGGTCGGGGAAGCGGCGCGGGTCGCGGTTGGCCGCGGCCAGGCTGACGACGACGTGGTCGCCGGCCGAGATCACCTTGCCGCCGATCGTGAGCTCCTCGACCGCCACGGCGGGGGCCGTGCGTGGCACCGGGCCGTCGAAGCGGATCAACTCCTCGACGGCGGCGGGCAGCAGGGTGGGGCGGGCCCGGAGCGCGGCCGTCTGCGCCGGATGCCGGAACAGCGTGATCATGGCGGTGCCGACCACGTCGATGACCGGGCGGGGCGGTGTGGTGATCAACTCGTGGGCCAGCGGGACCGCGACGTCCGGAACCAGGTCGCCGCGGCCGCGGGCGGCCAGGCCGTCCAGCAGGTGGGCGACAATCTCCTCGGCGTGGGCGTCCGGCGGTGGGTCGACCGGGGCGGGCGGGTCGGTCAGCGGGCGCAGCCGCTGGTCGTCCAGCGCGGCGTGCGCCTCGTGGTAACGGGTGACCAGCCAGAACTCCGGCCCGGCGGGGCCACGCGTGAGGTGGATCGGCGCGCGTGCGGGGGCCGGGCGGGCATCGATGATCGACTCTGGATTAGTCACGGCCCGCAGACTCTAGCGGGTCTGTACATGTCGGACAGTCCCGCCTTCGTGGGTTTACCCCCTGGACGAGCCTTGACCTGCGCGGTAATGATGCCCGGGTGACGGACGACTTTCTGCGCGCCGTCGTCGACCGGCGCGAACGGCCCCGGCTGTGGGCGTCGTCGTGGCGGGCCCGTACGCCCGAGGACCGTGCTCGTGCCCGGCTGGTCCGCCTGGCCGACGCCGCCCGCAGCGAGCCCGCCGACCTGGCCGTGCTGGCGGCGACCCACGGCCTCGACGCTGGTCTCGGTGGCCTGGCCGGCCGGGTCCGGTGGGCCGACGCGCGGCCGACCGGCGAGGTGGCCCGCTACGGCGTTGATCATCCGGCGCCGCCGATCACCCGGATCTGCGCGGTCGACTTCGCGGACGTCTCGGGCATCGCGACCGCCACCGGCCGCGGGCGGGACGGCATCCGGATCTGGCGGCCCGGCGCCGAGGAACCCGTCGCCACGATCACTCGAACGGGTGACGATGTCGGCGCGCTGACCGGTCTGCGGTCGGGTGGCGCCACGTTCCTCGCGGCCGGCCTGCGTGACGGCCGGGTCCTCGTGTGGCGGCTCCGGCTCGCCGGCGAGCAGGTTGCCGTCGGTCCCATCCTGGAACGGGACCTCGGCGTCCGCGTCACCGCGATGTGCGCGTTGCCCGGCCCGTCCGGCGACCGGCTCGCGTGCGGGGGCCAGGACGGCCGGGTGGCACTGTGGAGCGCGGCCGGCACGGCGGCCGGTGGGTTCGCCGCGCACGGCGGCGCGGTCACCGCGATGGCGGCGCTCGGCCGGGATCATCTGGTCACGGTGGGCGCCGACCGCGCGGTCCGGGTGTGGGACGGCTCTTCCGGCACGCCGTACGACGAACTCGCCGCGACCGACGTGCGGGCGCTGTGCGCGTGGGACGGCACGGTCGCGTTCGCGTCGCCCGGCACGATCACTCTGTGGACAGTTGACACCGGTGACAGCCGCGAGTTCCCGTCGGCCGAGGTGACGTCGGTCGGCGCGGTCCCGTTCGGCGGGACGACGTTGCTGGCCGCCGCGGGGGACGAGATCCACTTCCGCGATCCGGTCGGTGGCGCGGTTTCCGGCGCGTGGGGCGCGCCGTCGTTCAACGAAGGCTGGTGTACGTACGCCGAGGCGGCCTGCCCGGTCCGGGTGGACGGGCGCGTGCTGCTCGCCACCGGATGCCGGGACGGTGCGCTGCGGCTCTACGACCCGGCCGAGGGCATCCCGGGGCCCGGCCCGTCCGGGGCGGCCGACGGGCTGTGCCTGCTGAGCGTCGAGCAGCGCCCCTACGCGGTGGCCGTCGGTCCCGGCGGCGTCCGGTTCTGGGACGTCGAGACCGGCGCGATCTCCGGGGCGATCGAGCTGGCCGAGGCGGCCCACGACGTCTGCGTGGTTCCCCTTCCCGGGCGTACGCTGCTCGCCTGCGCCGGCCCCACGTCGCTGCGACTGGTCGACCCCTACCAGGGCGCCGTCGTCCGGGAGATGAGCGGGCCGACCAACCGCGTCTGCTCGGTGACCGTGGACGGCCAGGCGATGGTGGCGTCGACCGGCGAGGACGGCACGGTCCGGCTGTGGGACCCGATCGCCGAGTCGCCCGGCCGCGTCCTGTTCACCGGCCGCACGCCCACCGACGCCCTCTGCCCGGTGCCGTTCGAAGGTCGCGAGCTGCTGGCGTACGCGTGCTTCGAAAAGGTCTTGATCGTGGACCCGTCGACCGGTGACCTGCACGCCACGCTGGACCGTTGCGGCGCCAACGCGCTGAAGGTCTTCGTGTACGACGGCCGTACGATGCTCGCCGGCGCGCCCTTCGAGTTCACGCCCGGCGGCCCGTCCGTGCACCTCTGGGACGTGGCGGCGGCGATCAAGGAGGATGGTCCGGCCGCTCCGGTGGCGACCTTCGGCGGCCAGGTCGTGCGTTCCGAGGACCTCTGCCCGGTCGAGCTGAACGGCCGCACCCTGATCGCGGCGGTCCACCCCGACCAGTGGGTGACGCTCAGCCTGTGGGACCCGGCCGAGCCCACCGCCCCGCTGCGCGAGTACCCGCTCTTCCAGGCGGCTCGCCGGGTCGAGTCCCCGTCACCCGGCACCCTCGTGGTCGCGCTGGCCAACGGGGTGGTGACCCTCAACCTTGGATGAGCTGTTGCGCCGCCTGCCCGCCGCCGGATTCGAGCGTGCGCCCCGGATCCGGCCGGACGGAACCCGAACCTGGATCGAAGGTGAGGTTCCCACGGCCGGCCCCTACCACCTGAGCGACGCCCGGATCGTCAGCGCCACACAGCTGATCCGGGCCTTCCACGACGCGACCACGAGAACCGGCCTCACCGCCGGCCAGGAGATCGTGGCCCACAACGACCTGGGCCCGCACAACACGGTCTTCGCCGGCGACGAGGCGGTCGGCCTGATCGACTTCGACGATGACGTGGCTCCGGGCGCCCGCGCCGACGACTTCGCCCACGCGGCCTGGGGTTTCGCCGACCTGACCGACCCCGCGGTCCCGCGGCCCGAACAGCTCCGCAAGCTCAATCTGATGTGCGCGACCTACGGCGACATCACACCGGCCCAGACTCTCGACGCCCTGGCCGCCCGCTTCGAGCGGGCGATCACCCAGCACCGAGCAGCCAACCGCCCCGCCGCGGTCCACATCTTCGAGGACTTCCGAGCCCGGCTGGAGGAGCTGCGATGACTGTCGGGGACTTCCGGGCCCGGTCGGAGGAGTCGCGATGATCGTCGGGGACTTCCGCGCCCGGCTGGAGGGGTCGCGATGATCGTCGATCAGACGCTGATCCGCATCGGGCAGGGCGTGGAGCTGCATCACCATCGGGGTGAGCGCGAGGCCGCCCGTCTCATGTTCGCCCAGATCTGGGACGACATCGGCGGCGAGCAGGGCGATCCGCTGCACGTCTGCGTCCTCGCCCACGCGATGGCCGATGTGCAGGACGACCCCCGGCAGGAGCTGACCTGGGACCAGCGCGCCCTGACGGCGGCCGCCCTGCTCACCGAGGACCGGGTGGCCGAGGCCGGAGTCGCCATGCCGGTGGCCGCCCTCTACCCGTCACTGCACCTCAACCTTTGCGAGTGCTACCGCAAGCTGGGCGACCTCGCCCGCGCCCGCGAACACCTCGATCTGGCCCGGGCCAGAATCGGCGCGCTGGGCGACGACGACTACGGCCGGCTGATCAAGGACGGCCTGGACCGCGCGACGCAGCAACTGGCCTCGACGTAGCCGGTGACATCGCGGTTAGGCGTCAGGGGCGTGGCAGACCGCCTCGAGGTTGACGCCGTGTGGGTCGACCACGAAGCCTCCGAAGTAGTCGGCGTGGTACTCGGGATGTACCGCCGGCGTCAGCAGTGACGTTGCCCCGGCGGAGAGGGCGGCCTGGTAGAACGTCGAGACCTCGGCGCGGGTGTCGACTGTGAAGGCGAGGAGCCGGACCGGTCGGGATTCGTCATGGTGATCATGGTTCCCGTGATTGCGGTCACCGGATGACCTCAAGAGGATTAGTCCGATTTCGGCGGCGCGGCGATGACCGGGTCGATGCATGGGCCGACGTGGCAAAAGGGACGCTTTGCCCTGGTCGGAGCGGAGGTCAGCGCCTAACGTTTGCCCGGTAAGAGAAAATTACGGTTTTGGAGAAACGTGAATCACCCTCACCGGTCCGGTCCTACCGCTCGTCGTCGCCGCTGGATGTTCGTGGTCGTCCTGTCCACCCTGGCCGTCGTCAACGGCACCCAGCTCCTCGGCCCGGCCGACGCGAACGTTCCCCAGGGCTCCTCGATCGCGAGCGCGCCGTAAACGGTAGGCGGGCGGTGGGCGGTCACCCGTACGGTAGGCGGTAGGGGCGCACGGTAGGGCTACTGATCGGGCGCCAGCACGATGTCGAAACGGACCCGTGACCACGGGCCCGCGACCTCACGACCATCCGGCGTCGTGGTGCCCGCCGCCTGAGGTTCGAAGCGCTTCACCAGCGAGTCACGTACGCCGAAGACGCTGTCGCTGGTCAGCAGCTCGTCGCCCGCGACGAAGATGTGTGTGACCAGCGTCCGGAATCCCGGGGCCCGCACCATGAAGTGCAGATGTGAGGCGCGCATGGGGGAGCGGCCGGTCGCCGCGAGCAGACGTCCCACCGGCCCGTCATGCGGGATCGGGTACGGCGTCGGTGTGATCGCCCAGAAGCGGTAGTCGCCATCCGCCCCGGCGACGAGGTGACCGCGGGCGGCCACACGCTCGTCCGAATACTGCACGTCGTAGAAGCCTTCGTCGTCGGCCTCCCACACTTCGATCCGCGCGCCGGGGACGGGGTTGCCACCGGTGTCATGGACGGCGCCGCTGACCCAGCACGGTTCGCCGGGGGCGCCGTTGGCGATGTCGCCGCCGGGCGGGATCAGTGGCGACCCCTCGACGAAGAAGGGACCGAAGACGGTGGCCTCGGTCGCGTCCGCGTACGCCTCATTGTTTACCGTGATCGTCTGCATGGACACCCCGAGCACGTCGCTGAGCAGCACGAACTCCTGCCGCCGGCGGTCGGTGATGTGGCCGGTGGCGGTGAGGAACTCGATCGCCGCCTGCCATTCGGCCTCGGTCAGCCGGGTCTCGCGGACGAACGCGTGCAGGTGGCCGGCGAGCGCTCGCATCAGTTCCCGCAGCCGCGGGTCGGGCGTGCCGTCGAACGAGGCGAGCACGCGTTCGACCAGCTGGGCCTCGCGCGCGTCCTGTTCCGTACTCATCGCGGATCCTTCCCCTCCCAGGCGTCGTGGAGCAGCGTCGCGAGGCGGGCGCCGTCGACCGGCGCCGGGTTGTTCCCGGGTACGGCGGCCAGCACACCGTCCGCCGCCGCCGGCAGGTCGGCCTCGCGGAGCCCGAGTTCCCGCAACGATCGTGGCGCGTCGAGCCGATTCGCGAGGCGCAGCAGGCCTTCCAAGGCGGTCGGCGCCCCGAATGCCGGCGCCAGCGCGGGCGCCGCGAACTCGTTCAACGCCGTCACGTAGGGCAGGACCACCGCGTGTGTCGGAGCGTGCGGCAGGTTGAACATCCCGCCGAGCACGTGACAGACCTTGTGGTGCAGGCCGGATCCGGCCGACGCGAACGCGACCGCCGCCAGATACGCGCCGTACAGCAGGTTCTCGCGTCCCTCCACATCGGAGGGATGGTCGAACACCCGTGGTAGTCCGGCATTCAGCGCGCGAATACTTTCCAGCGCGAACGCGCGGTTGATCGGGTCGGCGCGCGGCGCCCACATCGAGTCGACGCCGTGCGCGACCGCGTTCAGCCCGGAGGCGACGCTCAGCGGGACGGGCAGCGACAACGTGAGGCTCGCGTCGTAGACGACCACCCGCGGCAGCACCCGCGGATCGGTGCCGGTGGTCTTGCGGCCGCCCTCGGTCAGCCCCCACACCGCGGTCGCCTCCGAGCCGGCGTAGGTGGTCGGCACCGCGATGATCGGCAGCCCGGTGGTCAGCGCGACCGCCTTGGCCAGGCCGGTCGTCGAGCCGCCGCCGACCGCGACCAGCACGTCGACCCCGTGCGAGGCGGCCGAGGAACGCGCGCGCTCGGCGACCTCGACGGGCACGTGCATGACGACCTCGGTGTGCCGCACCGCGCCCTCGAGTTCGATCGACGTTCCGGTCGAGATGAGCATGGGCCGCCGGGCGCCCAGTCGCTCCACCTCGGCCGCCACGTGATCCGCCGCCGCGTACGAGTCGAAGACGACCCGCTGCGGCAGTAATTCGTGAGTGAACTTCAACTCTGGCGTCCCAGAATCGTCAGCAGGGCCGAGCGCAGGGCGGACGCGGGGTCGTCGGGCAGACGCATCGCACGCCACCCGATGTGTTTGTCCGGCCGCACCAGCAGCACACCGTCCTCCTCGACCTCGCGCGCCCGCGCCCAGTCGTAGTAGAGGTCGGTGACCGTACGGCCGGGCCCGATGACCACGGTCCCCAACGGTACGCCGAGCTCGGCGCCGATCTTCGCCGCCGCGTCCGCCCACGGTTCCCCGGAGATGCCTGTGAGCAGCGTGAACCGGCTCATCGGGGCCAGGTCGAGGGTGGAGATCCGGGTCAGCGTGTCGCCGACCCAGACATGGGGCAGCCGGGCGCCCGGCACGGTCGAGGCCTCGTAGTAGAGCTCCGGGTCGCGGCTCGGCGCCGGTCGGGTGGCGCCGTCCGGGACGATCGCCGCCGAGGTGTAGAACTGGCCCATGTCCACGCCGTGCGCGTTGAACTCGTAGTGCTTCAGCTCCATCGCCGCGACCAGGGCGGCCCGCTTCGCCTTCCCGCCCGGGGTGTTCGCCTTCCGCTCCTCGATCCGCGCGGCCATCTCCGCCTCGTCCTCGGCGTCGAGCAGTCCCAGAACCTCGAAGAACTGGACGAACTCACGGCTCGACCGGTTGGCCCGCACCACGATCTGCTCGGCGACCGGCGCGCGTTCGGCCGAGTACGTCTCCAGCAGCGCCGGTGACGCCTGCCCGCGCAGCACGGCGGCCAGCTTCCAGGCCAGGTTGTACGAGTCCTGGATCGAGGTGTTCGAGCCCAGCCCGTTGCTCGGCGGGTGCCGGTGCACGGCGTCGCCCACGCAGAAGACGCGCCCCGACTGGAGATGGGTCGCGTACATCTCGTTGTTGCCCCACAACGAGGTCCCGGTGATCTCCACCTCGATGTCGGGCAGGCCGAGCAGGTTCCGGACGATCTGCACGGCGGCGGCCTCGTCCACCACGGGCGGCGGTTGCTTGATGTCGTAGCCCCACACGATCAGCCACTCGTTCCACGGCCGCACCATGCGGACCAGGCCGGCGCCGATGCCGCCCACGTTCGAGCCGGGCTGGATGACCCAGTAGAGCACCGAGGGCCGGTGGCCCACGTACGCCGAGATGTCGGCCTTGAAGGTGATGTTCATCGACCCGGCGATGTCCATGGCGCCCCGCATCGGCAGGCCGAGGTCGGCCGCGACCTGCGAGCGCGCGCCGTCGGCGCCGATCAGATAGCGGGCCCGGACGGTGTACTGCTCTCCGGTGAGCCGGTCCCGCACGAGCACGTCGACGCCGTCGTCGTCCTGGACGTGCGACACGTACTCGGTCTCGAAGCGCGCCCGGGTGCCGCGTTCCACCGCGTTGCGGACCAGGATGGGCTCGAGGTGGTTCTGCGGGATGTACAGGGCGAGGCGAGCCGATAGTCGGCCTCGCGGGCCGGGTGGGTGCCCCAGGTGAGGATGCGCCCGATCTCCTCGCCGGCGATCGAGGTGCAGAAGACCGTGTCACCCATCAGCTCGTGCGGCGTCGCGTCGGCCTGAACCTGTTCCTCGATGCCGAGGTCCCGGAAGATCTCCATGGCCCGCTGGTTGGTGATGTGCGCCCGCGGCGTGTTGGCCGTCCACCGGTACTTCGTGATCATCACGTGCGGAATCCCGAGCGTGGCGAGAAGCAGCGCGGCGCTGGCCCCGGCCGGTCCCGACCCCACGACGACGACGTCGGTAGTCACCCTGACATCCATCCGCCAAGTCTCCGGCCGATCGGGCCGGCCGTCCGGAAAAACGGCGGAAGTCCGAAGAGATGGCGGAATCTACGCGTTGTCGGGGAGCGCGGCGCGGGCCTCGCGGCGGACGTCGGAGGGGCGGCGGCCGTAGCGGGCGCGGAAGGTCTGGGAGAAATGCGCGGCGGAGCCGAAGCCGCAGCGGGCCGCGACCTGTGACACCGGTGTCCCGGGCGCGGAGGCGAGCAGCGTGTGGGCCCGGTCGAGGCGGCGGGCCAGCACGAACTGCGGGACGCTGACGCCGGTCGACCCGAACGCCCGGGACAGGTGGCGTTCGCTGATGCCGATCGCGGTGGCCACCCGGGCCGCGCTCAGGCCGGGGTCGGAGAGGTGGAGTTCGATATAGGTGCGGGCGTTGGCGACATGCACCGAGGCGGTGTCGTGGCCCGCGGTCATGCTGGCCAGCAGTTCCAGGGCCACGTCCTCGTCGACCGGGCCTCCCGAGGTCAGGGCCTCGTCGACCAGCCGGGCGAAGGAACGGGCACTGGGGTCGCCGCGGCCGAAGTCGCGCACCAGCGGTGTGCGTACCTCGTCCAGGCCGGTCACCGACCGGAAGACCGGCCGCGGCACCTTGACCGCCAGTTCCTCCAGCCCGCGCGAGAAGCCCCGCATGAACGGCCGGTCCGCGTCGCAGATCAGGGCCTGCCCCGGCCGCAGCGTCAGCACCCCGTCGTCGTGGTAGAAGAACGCCTCGCCGACCAGCGTCAGATAGACCGCGACGGCGTCGGCCGGGTTGCGCCGGACCTCGGCGGCGGGCCGTTCGACGACGTGCGCGTTCCCGCGTACGCGGGCCAGATGCATCCCGTCGAGCTGGAGGTTGACCTCGGTCGCGTCCAGCGCCGCCTCGCCGAGCATCCGGCAGCGCAGCCCGATCAGCGCCCGGGAGTTGTGCTCCTCCCAGCGCGCGATCTTCTGCGCCTCGGGCAGGCCCGCCGTGCTGAAGGACACCGGCCTCATCGCCGCACCATACGCCGATCGGCCCGGGCCGTCAGGCGCCGTTGATCAGTGCGCCTGGACGAGGCCGCCCATCAGCGGGTCCGTGATGCTGTCGCGGCCGTTCTCCAGGTGGCCGGCGAACTGCTGCTTCGCGCCGCCCGCGAAGGTCACGGTCAGGTCGTGCCAGCCGTGGGTGCGCTGCACGTTCCAGGACTTCGTGGTCGACCGGCCGGCGGGCACGGTCACCGGCGTTCGGTGGCCGGTGTAACGGTCGACGACCGTCAGCTCCGCGCGTCGCGTACCCCGGTTGTCGAACGTCAGGGACACCCGCGAAGCCCGCGCCTCGACACTGAGCTTGACCCCGACGGGGCTCTCGCGGTGGAAGGCCCGGAAGAACCCGTTGGGACCATGAACCTCGATCGAACTCGAAGTCCACGTGTCGGCGAGGCGCTTGCCCGGGGAAACGGTGTAGGTGCGGGGATCCACGCCCGTCGCGCGCACCTGGAACACCGCGGTCTGGCGGCCGGTGTTGCCGAACTCGATGGTCGTCCTTCCCTTGTGGAACCCCGCGTCGGCGTGCAGCTCGTAGGGGAGCGCGCGGGCCGGACGGATGCCCCGCTCCTGCCGCGGCAGCCGCTGGTCGGCCGGCGGGATCGGCACCTCGTCGGGCTTGCGGACCAGGTCGTCCGGCTTGAAGGCGTCGGTGCCGGGCAGGTGGATCGGGCGCGGGCGGTTGGGCGTACGGAAATCGAACGCCGTGGTCAGATCGCCGGTGACCGCGCGCCGCCACGCCGTGATGTTGGTCTCGACCAGGTCGGGGCGGCGGTCGGCGAAACGCGCCTCGAGGAAGCGGATCAGCGACGTGTGGTCGAACAGCTGCGAGTTGACCCAGCCGCCGCGCGTCCAGGGTGAGACGACGATCGTCGGGACCCGGATGCCGAGGCCGTAGGGCCCCGCCGGATAGCGCGCGCTGCCGGGGAAGATCTCATTCGTGACGGGTACGGTCGACAGCCCCTGATCGCGTGTCACCGGTGGCATCGGCGGCACGAGATGGTCGAAGAAGCCGCCCTCCTCGTCGTAGGTGATGAACAGCGCCATCTTCGACCACACCTCCGGGTGCGCGGCGAGGATGTCGATGACCTGGGAGATGTACCAGGCGCCGTAGGACGGTTCCCAGTTCGGGTGCTCGGTGTACGCCTCCGGCGCCACGATCCATGACACCGGTGGCAACTTGCCTCGGGAAACGTCGGCGCGGAACTGTTCCAGCAGCAGGTCCGGCGACCGGCCGTGCGCGTTCACGTTGGTGCCGGTCTTGGCCCGGTCGGCCAGCGGGGTGCCGGGCCGCGCGTTCTGGTACTGGTGGAAGTAGAGCAGCGCGTTGTCGCCGTAGTTGCCGATGTACGGGTCCGAGGTCCAGCCCCACGATCCCGCCGCGTCCAGGCCGTTCCCGATGTCCTGGTAGATCTTCCAGCCGATGCCGGCCCGCTCCAGGCGCTCCGGGTACGTCGACCAGTCGTACCCGGCCTCGGCGTTGTCGACGACCGGCCCACCGGCCCGGCCGTCGTTGCCGACCCAACCGCTCCACATGTGATAGCGGTTCGGGTCGGTCGGGCCGAGCAGCGAGCAACGGTAGTTGTCCAGCACCGTGAACGCGTCGGCCAGCGCGTACTGGTAGGCCAGGTCGTCACGGTTGTGATAGGTCATCGCGGTGACGCCCTTGTTGGGCACCCAGCCGTCGTGATGTCCCCGGTTGACCGCGGCGTGCCCGTCGGTCCAGCCGTGCGGCGGGTCGGGCAGGTAGGTCTGGCCCAGGTCCGGGACCGGCGGGCGGAACGGCAGCAGGTCCTGGCCGCCCGGGCCGTTCGGCTGGTGCCACACGCTCTTCCCGCTGGGCAACCGGACCGGATGCGGGTCGGCGAAGCCGCGTACGCCGCGCATCGCTCCGAAGTAGTGGTCGAAGGACCGGTTCTCCTGCATCAGGATGATCACGTGCTCGACGTCGGCGATCGAGCCCGTCCGATCGTGCGCCGGGATGGCCAGCGCCTTGCCGAGGTCCAGCGGCAACGCCGCCGCCCCCGCGATCTTCAGGAAGTTCCGGCGATCCACGGCAGCCATGAAGCGGAAGTTAGCTATGCCTTCTGAACGACCAGCACGTAGAGCGCGAACGATGCACCCTCGCGCCGGAAATCCTTGGTGTACGAGAACCCGAGCCGCTCGCGGCCTCTAGCGATGCGCCTCCACCGCATGGGCGTCAGCACCGTCATGTCCCCGCTTTCGCAGAGCGCCGACGCCCGCGCCGACGGTCAGCACCTCGACGGCCACCAGGAGGATCAGGTCGGCCCCGGTGTCAGCGTTGCCGAGCAGGCCGAACGCGGTGTGGCCGGCCAGCGCGCCGACACAGGCGGCGAGCAGGTGGCGCGGCGTCGTGACCCAGCGCCGCACCGTCCACAGCGTCACGCCGGCGAGCACGGCCGCTCCGGCCATCGGCAGCAGCGACCAGGCGCCGTGCGTGAACAACGGCTGGGTCGCGCCGCCGAACGGCCAGATCATCGCGAGGAAGGCGAAGGTCGCCAGGGCGGTGGCGCCGGCGACGACGGGTACGGGCTCTTCCATGAAGATCTGGGCCGGCCCGACCCGGACCTTCAAGGCGGCGACGACCACTGCGGCGGCGGCGACGGCGATGATCAGCGCGGCCAGCGGCGGCATCGTGTAGCCCGGGTCCTCGGCGGGCGGCACCACCACCCGGATCAGGCCCGCGCCCAGCAGCGCGACCACGCCGGCCGTGATCACGCCGCCGCGGCGCAGGTAGGGGCGGGCGCCGTAGCGGAACTCCACCAGCAGGATCGGGATCGTGATGCTGAAGACGGCGTGGTAGACCAGGTTGACCTCGGTGTACGCGGTGTTCAGGCCGAACAGGCGCGGCGCCCAGCCGGCCGCACCGTACAGATGCGGGCTGGTCAGGCTCTGCAACGCCAGACCCTCCTCGACCAGGCCGTAGGCGACGCCCATGAGCAGCAGGTTGGCGATCCCGCCGCCGGTACGCCGCACCACCTCGCGGATCAGCAGCGCGCCGCCGCCGTAGATCGGGATGAAGAACAGCACCACCCAGGCCATGTCGAGCGGGATGTTGCCGAGGCTCACCTCCGCGACCAGCGGCGCCGCCAGCACGAGCAGCCCGGCCGCCTTCAGGTTGCGCGGCCGCGGGTCGGGCACGGCCGGAAACGCGTCCCGGACGGCCCGCCGGTTGACCGCCACGATCAGCGCGGCCAGCACCGCCAATTGGACCACCTGCACGGCCCGCAGCCAGGCCGGATACTCGGCCGACACCAGCAGCCAGGCCACCGCGGCGAAGCCCACGACCGAGACGATGCGTACGCGGCGGTACGCGCGAGCCACGCCCGCCACCAGCTGACGGGTCACCCAGACGTAGAGGACGGCCACGACCAGCACCGGGATCGGCCGGGTCCACAGGGTCGCCGACAACGCGTGCGGATCCATCTGTGGCCGCCTGGCCTGCTGGTAGGCCAGCACCTGACCGTGGAACACCACGGTGAGCAGGGCGAACACGACGTTGACGGAGAGGCTGGCGACGAGCAGGACGACAACGGTCCGGATCGATCGGGTCATGCCTCCGACGTTAGGAACACCGGCCCCCGGCCGGATCCGGCGCGAGAACGGTCCCGCGTCTACGACTTCAGGATGAGGGCCGGGGCCGGACCAGACCCAGGTCGTACGCCAGCACCACGGCCTGAACCCGGTCCCGCACCGCGAGCTTGCGCAGAATGGCCGACACGTGGGTCTTGACCGTCGCCTCGCTCACCACCAGCCGGGCCGCGATCTCGGCGTTCGAGGCGCCCCGGGCCAGCAGCGTCAACACCTCACGCTCCCGGTCGGTGAGCCGCTCGACCAGCCCGGGCGACGCCGGCGGGGTCACGTCGGTCGCCACGAACCGATCCAGCAGCCGCCGGGTCGCCGTCGGCGCGAGCAGCGCGTCACCCCGCGCCACCACCCGGATCGCCTCGACCAGGTCGGCCGGGCGCACATCCTTGAGCAGGAAGCCACTCGCACCCGCCCGCAGCGCCGCATACAGCGGTTCCTCCAGGTCGTAGGTGGTCAGCATGATCACCCGAGGTGGGTTCGCCCCCGCGGTCAGGCGTGCGGTCGCCGCCACCCCGTCCAGGCCCGGCATGCGTACGTCCATCAGCACCACGTCCGGCCGGGTCTGCCCGGCCAGCCGCACGGCCTGATCCCCGTCACCGGCCTCGCCCACCACCTCGAGATCGTCCCGGGCCTCCAGAATCATCCGGAACCCCGACCGGACCAGCGCCTGATCATCCGCGATCAACACCGTGATCACGGCGTCCCCCGCAGCGGCAGGTGCGCCTCGACCTCGAAGCCACCGTCCGGCCGGCGCCCCGCGCGCAGGCTCCCGCCCAGCAGACCGGCCCGTTCCCGCATCCCGAGCAGGCCATGCCCGTCCTTGACGGCGGACCCGCCGCCCCCGGCGCCGTCATCCCGCACCCGCACCATCACCTCGTCCCCGGCCACCCGCACCAGCACCTCGGCCCGCGACGCCCCGGCGTGCCGCAACGTGTTGGTCAACGCCTCCCGCACGATCCGATAGGCCCCCACCTGCACGCCCGCCGGCACGGCGCCGTCGCCTTCCCACACCACCGACACGTCCAGTCCCGACTCACGCATCGTCGCGGCGAGCCGATCCAGGTCGGACAGCCGCGGCTGCGGTTCGTCCGCCGCCCCGTCCCCGTCCTCGTCGCCCTTGTCCTCGTCGCCGCGGACCGTGCGCAGGAAATGCCGCAGCTCGGCCAGCGCTTCCCGACCGGCCTGCTCGGTGCGGCGCAAGCCTTCGCGGGCCCGTACCGGATCGAGGTCGAAGATGTCGTCGGCGGCCGCCGCCTGCACCACCATGACCGACACCGTATGCGACAGCACATCATGCAGCTCCCGGGCGATCCGGGCGCGTTCCTCCAGCACGGCCCGGCGCCGCTCGGCCACCCGCCGCGCACCGCGGGCCCGCGCCCAGGCGCCCCAGCTCCAGGCCAGCAGCGCCGCGCCCGCCCAGAGCCCGGCCAGATCCCAGCGCCCGCGAGCCACCGCCGGCCCACTGGCGGCCGCCACCGCCGCGGCCAGGATCCACCAGGTCCGCGCGGCCGGCCGCAGCCAGGCATAGGTGCACAGGGCGACGAAGGCGAGGCCCGGCCCGAACACCGGATACAGCACCTGCATCCCCGCGCCGGCCGCCAGCACCACCGTGGCGGCGGGCGCCGGACGGCCACCGAGCCACCAGAAACCGGCGGCCTGCACGGCGATCAACACGACGGCCACGGCCGCCGCGGGGGAGTAGCTCGCCTTCGCGGTGAACACCAGGATCGACCCGGACACCACCACGGACGCCACCGCGAACAGCACCCGCAGCCGCTGCGGGAACCGCGCCGTGTAGCCGTCACTCATAAGGCGACACGGTACGGCCGCTCGACCCGCACCTCCGCCCGGAGCGCGCCAACGGCCGTGACCCACCACCCAGATCCGGGAGATGGCGGGACACGGCCGCTGCGGTTGTGAACCTTTGTCGCGCGTACCTATGAAGGGATTTATGCGGGTTCAGGAACGCCCGACGGGGCCGGCTCGGTGTCGGGTGCCGGCTCGATCACCGGGGGCGGCAGCGGATCGGGTGAGCCCGGCTCGAGCTCGCCCGGGTCATCGGGAATCGGAGCGCCCGGGTCAAGCGGTGGGTAGCGGTCCGGTTCGGTGCCTACGTTGCGCAACATCATCCTGTCCCCTCTCCGTAGCGACCCCTGGCCGCTCGTGACCGGATCCAAGATCCAATTTCCTACCCGCTGACCGTTCGGGTAAACGCCGGCCAACCTGGCACCGGCAGTCCCAGGAAGAGGGGGACGATGCCTACCCGGCGCGGAGAGGGGCAGATTCGGGGGATGACGACAACCGATCTGCCCGGCGGCACCTTCACCGTCGCCGACCTCGAGTTCACCCGTGTGGGCTACGGCGCCATGCAGCTGGCCGGCCCCCACGCGTTCGGGCCGCCGAAGGACCGCGACGAGGCCGTCCGCGTCCTGCGCACCGCCGTCGACCTGGGCATCCGTCACATCGACACGTCCGACTACTACGGCCCGTACGTGACCAACGAGCTGATCCGGGAGGCGCTGCACCCCTACCCGGAGGACCTGATCATCGTCACCAAGGTCGGCGCCCGCCGCGATGACCAGGGCGGATGGCCGTCCGCGCTGGGCCCGGACGACCTGCGCCGGGCGGTGCGCGAGAACATCGAGCGGCTCGGCGTGGAGGCGCTCGACGTGGTCAACCTGCGGCTCGGCGGCATGCGGGGCCCGGAGCCCGGCTCGATCGCCGACAAGGTCGAGGTGCTGGCCGAGCTGCGCGAGCAGGGCCTGATCCGGCACCTGGGCCTCAGCACGGTCGACGCCGACCAGCTCGCCGAGGCGCAGCGGATCGTCCCGATCGTGTGCGTGCAGAACTTCTACAACATCGCCAACCGTCACGACGACGCCCTCATCGATCACACCGCGCAACAAGGCATCGCCTACGTCCCGTACTTCCCGCTGGGCGGCTTCAACCCGCTGCAATCGGCCGGGCTGGACGCCGTCGCGAAGTCCCTGGACGCCACCCCGCTCGCCGTCGCCCTGGCCTGGCTGCTCCAGCGCTCGCCGAACATCCTGCTCATCCCCGGCACATCGTCGGTGGCCCACCTGCGCGACAACATCGCCGGCGCGGGCCTCACGCTGCCCCCCACCGCGCTCGAGGAACTCGATAACCTGCCCCGATGATCGGACGCTGGCACGGCCTCATCATCGACACCCCCGACCCGTCCGCCCTCGCGTCGTTCTACCAATCCTTGGTCGGCATGCAGCGCATCCAGGACGAGGGCGACTGGATCGTGATCGGCGACGCCCCCGACCGCCCCGGCATCGCGTTCCAGCGTGTCACCGACCACCAGCCACCCCGATGGCCCGACCCCGCCCACCCACAACAGATGCACCTGGACGTCCGAGTCACCGACATCGAGCCGGCCGAGTCGGAGGCGCTGTCCTTGGGCGCAACCCGGCTGCCCGGCGGCGGCAAGACCTTCCGCGTCTACGCCGACCCGCACGGTCACCCTTTCTGCCTGGTCTGGGGCTTCTAGAAGATGACGGGTACGGGCACAGCAAAGTCCCGCCCTCTCCCGAAGCCAGGCGTCCGTCCAGGCCGTTGGCGACCATCCGGCGTCAGGCGCGGCTCCCGGCCCGTGCCGGTCTCCCGCGCGGCGCGACTTCCTGCGCGGGGCGGGCTCCTGCGTGGGCCGGGCCCAGGCGTGGGGAGGGCAAAGGCGTGACATCGGGTGACGACTGGCTGCAGGGTCCGGCGCCGTCCGGCCGCTTGCCACGGAACTTGCTGGAGGAGCGAATCCTCCAACTCCTCCGCTCCCAGAACATGTGCGTCCTGGCCACCACCGGCCCCGACGGCCCGTTGGCAACGCCGGTCCGCTACTACCCGTTCGGCCTGGCGGTCATGTTCACCGCCGCCCCGCGCTCACCGAAGATGCGCAACATAGCCGCCGACCCCCGCGTCTCAATCGGCGTCTTCGCGCCCCTGGTCGGCCTGGCCAGCAGCCGAGGCGCCCAACTATTCGGCCAAGCGCAGGTGCTCCCACCCGACGACCCAGCCCAGCAGCGTTACTGGCCATCCTTCCGCTGGGAGAACGAACACGCCGAACGAGGCCGCCCCCTCTCCGACCCACCCCGCGAAACCTTGGTCGTAGTCGAACCCACCCGCATCGTCTACACCGAACACTGGCTACGCCGAGACGGCTACGCCCCACGCCAGTTCTGGCGCCAAGCCGAGGTTTAGCGGGCTGATCGCATAGCTCACGCCGGCGCTCCCTCCCAGCCCCCGCCACCGCCACCGCTGCCCGCCGCCCCATGCCGCCACCTCGCCCACCCCAGATGCCACCGTGTCCTACCACCGTTCGTCCGGGTGGTAGGCAAGCCCGCGTTGCGGGTCTCGGACGCCGCCGTGTTCTACCACCGCTCGCCGGAGTGGTAGCCCAGCCCGCTGTTTCAGGCCCGGACGCCGGGCCCTCCTACCGCTCCTTGCCCGGCGGCCACCGCGACTGGCGGCAGCGACGGTGAGCGGACACCCGGGCGCTTGGCGCACCTCTGCTTGACCCGGGTCCTGGCTGGAGTGGTGGCAGTGACGGTGAGCGGGCACCCGGCATGCGCCGGCTTGACCCCGGTCCCGGCTGGACTGGCGGCAGTGACGATGAGCAGGCAGCGGGGTGCCTCAGCTTGACCCGCCGACCCAGGCGAGAGGCGGCGCAGACGGCGAGCGGGCACCCCCGGCACCTCGCAAATCCCAGCCCGGGCCCAGCGCGCAAGCCATATGCCGCCACCGCGGACGCCGCCCGAAAGTTCGCGAAATTTCCGGCGCCGGCCCCGCCGCCACCCCCACCCCGGCACTGGGTGGGTCGGAAATGTAGCAGCGCGGCCCGACGGTTTCGGGCGTTGTCCACAGGCCGATCACTGTGACGTCGGCGCCTTCTCACGCGCCGGAACCAGCAGAAGCACCGACAGCACCAGAACCCCGACAAGGCTGACCACATTGCCCACCTTGTCAACCATCGAAAACGCCCCCAAGTGCAGCGAGTGCCACAGCAGATGCTGCGCATCGAAGACCAGCCAAGCCCCGCCCGTGACCGACATCCCCGCCACCGACGGCCGACGAACCGCCCACACCGTCAGCACCAGCAACCCTAGATAGAGCCCGCCCACATCCCGAGTCAGATGCTCGTTGTACGCCCCCAGCGTCGACACCCAGTGGCGCCCCGGCAGCGGGAAGTCGGCATAGAAGGACGCCGGGAACGCCGCGGCCCACACGCCCACGACGGCGGCCACCACGGCGAGCAGGGCTGCGACCGGGACTGTGCCACGAACGGTGTTTCTGGCCCGATTCGCCGGATTTTGGTTCGGCGGGATGGGCACTGTGAGTAATGACCGCAGAGATCGTGAAC